>CALVAE010000088.1 GCA_944325465.1 uncultured Bacteroidales bacterium
CTGACCAAACTCGGCAATGTCGACAATATAGATTTCGACCTGGAGACCAACAAACCGGGATTCCCTTTATATTTCTGCCTGGATAATTTTGTGGCGGGAATATACGTCAAGAGATAGTTCCTTAAACCCAATCGCTTATGAAAACAAATCAGGATTACAAGAATTCGGCTCTGGAAGCCTTGAAAGGCAACTGGCCGGCAACTGTTGTCGCTACGATAATCTATGCGGCGATAGTGATGGTATGTACGGCCCCGTCATCATTGTCGGGGAATGATCTTTCATCCGTGATATCCCCTGCGGTGGCACTGGCCATGGGAGGCGGGTCTTTTATCCTGGTTATTCTGGTAAGTGTTCCCGTACAGGTCGGATATTGCAATTCTTTCAGAAAACTGCATCAGGAAGGTGACGCTTCGGTGGTAGGGAACATGTTTTCCCTAGGTTTCAATAACTGGGGGCATATCGTCCTGGGAGAGTTGCTGATGTCCGTATTCGTCTTTCTGTGGAGTCTGCTTCTTATAGTTCCCGGTATCGTCAAGGCCTATGCCTATGCCATGACTCCCTATATCCTTGTGGAGAGGCCGGAACTTTCCGCGAATGAGGCCATCAGCCTCAGCAGCAGGATGATGAAGGGCCATAAGTTCGACCTTTTCTATTTTCAGTTGAGTTTTCTCGGGTGGGCGCTTCTCGGAATCCTTACCCTTGGAATAGGTTTCCTATGGCTTTCCCCATATTACATGACGGCCCAGGCCGCATTCTATCAGGATGTAAAGGCGGAATATGAATCGAAATCCGCCGCATCGGTGCAGTAATGCCGGACCTGTCAGAGAGATAGCAGGCCTTCGGGAATGGTCATTATGATGGTCCGGGATTCCGGATCGAGAGATTTTATGAGATCTTCATGGAGCGGTACGGTTACCGCTCCGTTTTTCGTTTCGGCAATGATGCACGGGTTGCCGGGAATGTCCAGGACATCGGTTATTGTTCCGATTCTGACGGTTCCTTCCGGAATGTCATCCGGCCTTGGACCATTATCCTTATCCGTTGCGTTATACAGAACCCACCCGGTAAGGAATGTCAGATCTTCTTCATCTTCGGTGCCTTCCGGAGAATATCCGGTATAGACTGCCTGACCGGTAATTTCCTCCGCCTCCTGTGCGGAGCAGATGTCTGAAAGTCTGGCTATGGCCTTTCCGGTGCCTCGTCTGGTGAGGCTTTCAATGAAAAAAGGAACCGGTGTCCCTTCCATGAAAATGAATACCGGTTCCTCAGTGTCGATATCTTCGAGGTCTATGCCGCGGAATCCTATTATAACTTCTCCGGAGGTACCGTTTGCTTTCAGTACCTGACCGATTCTGACGAAATTATGTTCCGCACAGGACATCAGGCCTCAGTTGCAGGTGCCTCTGCAGCCTCGGCTTCAGCGGCAGCAGCCGCTTCCTGTGCCGCTTTCTCTGCAGCCGCAGCTTCCGCTGCTGCCCTTGCAGCCTCTTCTGCTTCAGCCTTCTTCTTTGCTATGGCTTCTGCCCTTGCTGCATTTACCTTTGCCTCTTCTGCCTCGGCAGTCCTGGCCTTCTCGGCTGCCTCCTTGCTGAGACCGGCCTTCTTGGCTTCAATCTTGGCATCCCTTTCCGCTTTCCATGCATTGAATTTCTGGTCTGCCTGCTCCTGGGTGAGGGCTCCCTTGGCTACACCGCCCTGAAGGTGCTTGCGGAGAAGCACTCCTTCGTATGAAAGGATGCGGCGGGCAACAAGGGAAGTCTGTGCTCCTACATTGAGCCATGCAAGTGCCCTTTCCGAATTGAGCACGATAGTTGCAGGATTGGTGTTCGGGTTGTATGAACCCAACTGCTCGATGAAGCGGCCATCGCGAGGCGCGCGAGTGTCGGCCACGACAATGTGGAAGAATGCGAAATTCTTCTTTCCGTGGCGCTGAAGACGAATTTTAACAGCCATTGTGAATCTGTTTTAAAATTGATTAAATTTACCTGTTCCTTTCCTTCACGAGGAAAAGCGCGCAAAGTTAGGAAAATATTTTTGATAAGAGAAGGAATATTTGAAAATTTCATGATTATGAGACGGTTTTGGGGTATTGTGGCTTTTGTTTTTGCAGTATCGGCTTTGCAGGTTTCCGCTCAGGAGACTCTTGATTCCGGTGCGGACAAAATTGTCGGGATGTATTATGTGGCGTATGAGGGACAGGAGAGCAAGGTCAGGTTTACGAAGGAGGATGACGGTACATATACGGCCCGGACTGTATGGGTCAAGGGTTGCAGGGATGAGGACGGCAATGTCCTGCAGAGGGATGTGAAGAATCCTGACAAGAAGTTGAGGAACACTCCATGTGACAGCATAGTCCTGATTACGGGACTGGAGTACAATGCCGGCAAGCAGCGTTGGGACGGGGGCAAGGTGTACGATCCGACAAGAGGGATAAGGGCTAATGCCACATGCTTTTTCGGGGAGGACGGTAAATTCCGGTTGAAAGGGTCTCTCCTCGGTTTTTCACAGACCGTTACGTGGGAAAAAATCGAATGACGGGACCCTGACGTGCGATCCGGTTGAAAAAATCGAAAAAAAGTTTGCGGAAAAACTTTTTATGTCTATCTTTGCAGTCCCAAATCAAGCGGATGTGGCGAAATGGTAGACGCGCCACTTTGAGGGGGTGGTGGGAGTTTTCCTGTGCGAGTTCGAGTCTCGCCATCCGCACAAGTCGACAGAGATCGGATAACCGGTCTCTGTTTTTGTTTTACGGCAGTCCCGGGACAGCGGAACCGGCCCGATACGACCCTGTTTTGAAAATAAAAGGTTGACGGTGTCGATTTTCTGCGTATTTTTGGAATTTGGTTAGTTGGTTATGCCCGATGGTGAGGGTATATCGGTAAAGGAAAGTTATATGAAAAGGAAAGAAATCGCAGACAGAACCGGTCGGACTGCAGGAAAGGCCTGTGATGCCGGTTCCGGTATCGTCAGCAATCTGAAGGTATTGAAATGGTGGCAGTGGCTTATCGGTGTGGCGGTCATTGCGGCAGGTGTGGCCGCAGTGGTACTGCTGACCGGAAAGAGTCCTGTCGCTCCGGAACCTCCGGTGGTGGAAACACAGATGGTGACCCTCAGGGATGTCGAGATTTACGGCGAATATCCCGGTAGTATCCGCGCCCAGCTTTTTGTGGAAGTACGTGCCCGCGTGGAGGGTTATCTGGAGCAGATGCTTTTTGAAGAAGGTTCATACGTGAAGAAGGATCAGGTGCTCTTCATAATCGACCCGAGCCAGTACGAGGCAAGGGTGGAGAAAGCCAGGTCACTGCTCCAGAAGAACAAGGCTCTGGCCCTTAAGGCGGAGAGGGATCTGGACAGGATACGGCCTCTGTATGACCAGAAGGCTGCAAGCCAGTTGGATATGGACAATGCCATTGCCTCGTACGAGAGCGCCGTGGCTGATGTGGGGATGAGCGAAGCCGATCTGAAGCAGGATGAACTGGCCTTGAGTTATACTACGGTGAGGTCCCCGATCAGCGGTTATGTCAGTGAAAGCAATGTGGATATCGGAACTCTGGTCGGACCGGGTGCCCAGTCCCTGCTTACGACTGTGGTGAAAAGCGATACTGTCCTGGTGGAGTTCAAGATGACGGACCTGGACTATCAGAGAAGCAAGTCAACCAACGTCAATATCGGCCAGTCGGATTCTACCGGGAAATTCGACCCTTATGTGACAATCACCCTTGCAGACAAGTCGGAGTACAAGTATAAGGGATATGTGGATTTTGCGGATCCGCAGGTGGATTCGAAGACCGGAACGTTCCTGGTGAGGGCGGAAATGCCGAATCCGGACAGGGAACTCCTGCCGGGGCAGTTCACCAATGTCACCATGCTGCTGAACGTCCTGGAAAATGTGGTCGTGGTGCCGACCAAGGCTATTGTCATAGAGAAAAGCGCTGCGTATATCTGGGTATTGCGTCCGGACGGGATAGCGGAGAGGCGTTTCATTGAACTCGGACCTGAAAGCGGGAATGATACGGTAGTGGAAAGAGGCCTGCGTCCGGGGGAGAGTATAGTGGTGGAAGGATATCATAAACTGACGCACGGCATGCCGGCCCGCAGCGCATAGAACAGACAGGAATATGAAATCTGATTTCTTTATAGACAGACCCGTATTTTCGGCGGTAATTTCCGTTCTGATTGTCATCGTGGGCATAATAGGCCTGATCCAGTTGCCGGTGGACCAGTATCCGCAGATCGTGCCCCCGGTGGTGACCGTGTCCGCTTCCTATCCGGGAGCGAGTGCGACGGCCGTGGCCCAGGCTGTAGCTACGCCTATAGAGCAGGAACTGAACGGAACGCCGGGGATGCTTTATATGGAGTCCACGAACTCCAATTCGGGCAGTTTTTCGGCTACCCTTACTTTCGATATCAAGACTGATCCTGACATAGCGGCTGTGGAGGTCCAGAACAGGGTGAAGGAGGCGGAGGCGCGGCTACCGGCAGAAGTGGTGCAGAACGGTATCTCCGTGCAGAAACAGGCATCGAGCCGGCTTATGACGGTCACCATCCTGTCCGATGACGAGAAGTTCGACGAGATCTATCTGAGCAATTTCGCGACCCTGAATGTTCTGGACATGCTCCGAAGGGTGCCGGGCGTGGGCCGGGTCTCCAATGTCGGCAGCCGTTACTATGCGATGCAGATATGGGTGCAGCCGGACAAACTGGCCGCTCTCGGCCTGACGGTGCAGGATCTTCAGAAGGCCCTGAGGGACCAGAACAGGGAATCCGCGGCAGGAGTCCTGGGGCAGCAGCCTATCGACGGAGTGGATATTTCGGTCCCGATTACGGCGACAGGCCGTCTGTCTTCTGTCAGCCAGTTCGAGAATATTGTCATCAGGGCGAGCGATGACGGTGCCATCATCAGACTGAAGGATGTGGCCCGTGTATCTCTCGAGGCTCAGTCATATAATACCGAGAGCGGTATCAACGGGGGCAAGGCGGCTGTGATGAACGTGTATATGCTTCCGGGTGCGAATGCCATGGAGGTCGCCAAAAACGTAAAGGCGACCATGGAGGAGATAAGCGCAGGTTTTCCGGAAGGAATTTCCTACAATATACCTTTCGATATGACGACCTATATCTCCGAATCCATTCACCATGTCTACAGGACTCTTTTCGAGGCTCTGCTTCTGGTGATTCTGGTCGTCTTCCTGTCACTGCAGAGTTGGAGGGCCACTCTGATACCTGCCATCGCGGTGCCTATCTCCCTTATAGGAACATTCGGGGTGATGCTGGTCTTCGGGTTTTCCCTCAATATGATGACCCTTCTCGGACTCATCCTCGCCATCGGTATAGTGGTGGATGATGCGATTGTGGTCGTGGAGAATGTGGACAGGATAATGACGGAGGAGCATCTTTCTCCGTATGAGGCCACAAAGAAGGCCATGAGCGGTATCGGAGGCGCATTGGTTGCAATGTCCCTTGTCCTGTGTGCCGTCTTTGTCCCTGTGAGTTTCCTTTCCGGAATCACAGGACAACTGTTCCGTCAGTTTACCATCACCATTGCCGTATCCGTAATAATTTCCACGATAGTGGCCCTGACCCTCAGTCCGGTGATGTGCTCGAAATTCCTGAAACCACATGTCGAAGGGGAGAAGAAGAATTTCATCTTCAGGAAGATCAACGAGGGGCTGGCGGCAGGCAATTCCTTCTACGCGAGGATGGTCAGGGCGAGCCTGAGACATTTGCCGAGGATGTTCGCCATATTCGGGGTGGCATGTATCGGCATCTGGGTGATGTCCCGGCTTGTCCCCCAGAGTTTCATGCCTCAGGAGGACCAGGGATATTTCACCGTCGAACTTGAACTTCCGGTAGGGGCTACGCTCGAGAGGACAAGGGTAGTGACGGCCAGGGCAATGGATTTCCTGATGCGTCAGCCTGACGTCGAGTATGCCCTTGATGTCGCAGGGTCCAGTCCGCGTATCGGCACCAACCAGTCCAACAGTTATATTACGGTTATCATGAAACCGTGGAAAGAAAGGAAGGAGAGGAATATAAACAAGACGATGCAGATGGTCAGGGACAGCCTTTCCGTCTATCCGGAGAGCAAGGTCTATATCAGTACCCCTGCCGTCATTCCGGGGCTCGGTACTTCCGGAGGATTCTCCATGGTGCTTGAAGCCAAAGGGGACTGTACCTACGAGCAGTTGCAGGCCGCGACCGATACCCTGCTGTACTATGCTTCGCAGCGGAAGGAACTGGCAGGCCTTTCTACCGGTATGCAGAAAGATATCCCGCAACTGTATTTCGATGCGGACAGGGACAAGACCCAACTTCTGGGAGTCCCTTTGTCGGATGTGTTCTCAACCTTGAAGGCATTTACCGGTTCGGTATATATCAACGACTTCAATATGTTCAACAGGGTCTACAGGGTGTACCTTCAGGCCGATGCCCCGTACAGGGGGGACCGCTCTGACCTGAACCTGTTCTATGTAAGGAGTTCCAGCGGTTCGATGGTGCCTGTATCGGCATTGGGGACCACATCCTATACGACCGGTCCGGGAACCATCAGAAGGTTCAATATGTACTATGCCGCGACCATCAACGGTGAGGCTGCACACGGGGTCAGTTCGGGCCAGGCAATGGATATTCTCGAGGAAATCGTGGATGAACATCTGCCATCCAACGTGGGAGTGGAATGGAGCGGCCTTTCATATCAGGAGAAGGCTGAAGGCGGCCAGACCGGAATGGTGCTCGGCCTTTGCCTGCTGTTCGTCTTCCTGTTCCTGGCCGCGCAGTACGAGAGCTGGTCAGTGCCGATAGCAGTGATACTTTCGCTTCCGATAGCCATAGCGGGTGCCTATCTGGGGATACTGGTGCTCGGCTATGAGAGCAATATCTATTTCCAGATAGGACTGGTGATGCTGGTCGGTCTTGTCGCAAAGAATGCCATCCTTATCGTGGAGTTCGCCAAGGAGGAGGTCGAGAAAGGACGTCCTGTCGAAGAGGCGGCCGTCGTTGCCGCGCAGTTGAGGTTCCGTCCTATAGTGATGACATCCCTGGCATTCATCCTCGGTATGCTTCCTCTGGTATTCGCAAGCGGACCGGGCTCTGCCAGCCGTCAGGATATCGGTACAGGGGTGTTCTTCGGGATGCTGGTGGCCATTACCGTCGGTATCGTGTTTGTCCCGTTCTTCTTTGTGTGGATCTATAGGTTGAAGATGAAATTTTCAGGCAGCGGTATCGGCAGGCGGGTCAAGGGAGTGGTAAAGGCCGTGTCCGGCAGAAAGTCCGGCGACCATAAGGACAGCGGTTCCGAAGGCGCTGGGAAAGCCCTTCTTGCAGTGGCGGCAGTGATGCTCGGCGGTTTTGCCGTATCCTGTTCGCCGGCCAGATACTGTGCCGAACCGGAACTGGACATGCCGGAGCAGTTTATGTCCGGACTTCCGCTCGATTCACTTACGATAGCGGATGTCGAATGGTGGAATATCTATCCTGATACCTTGCTCCAGAATCTGATAGGCCAGGCTCTGGAATACAATAAGGATATGCTTGTGGCAGCAGAGAGGGTAAGGGAACTGGAACTCCGGTACAGGATCCAGCGGGCTGACCTGTGGCCTTCTCTGGGAATCAATGCCGCTGCTGATAATGAGTATAACAATTACGGGGGATCCGATCCTTCCGATGATCCGCAGATAGACCTGAAGCCTGTGCTGTCCTGGGAGATTGACCTGTGGGGACATCTCCGCTGGGCAAGCAAGGCCAGAATGGCAGAATACCTTGCCAGTGTCGAGGCCCAGAGGGCATTGAGAATGACCCTGATAGCGGATGTAGCCACGGCGTATTTCGAATTGCTCGCCCTGGACAATGAACTGGATATTGTCCGCAGTACCCTGATTACCAGGAAAGAAGGGGTTACCCAGGCCAAGTTGAGGCTTGACGGAGGCCTGACCGATGAAATCCCGTATCAGCAGGCTCTTGTCGAACTTGCCACGACGGAGGCTCTCATTCCGGATCTGGAAAGGAGAATCGCCTTGAAGGAGAGTGAAATAGCATTCCTGGCGGGTTCTTATCCGAAGGATATTTCCCGGGCCGAGACAGCGAATGAACTCAATTACAGGAAGAACATACCGGTGGGCGTGCCTTCTGATCTGCTGTGGCGCAGGCCGGATCTGAGGCAGTCCGAACTGCAGCTTCAGGCGGCGGCCGCGCAGGTCGGTGTGGCCCAGGCCGAGCGGTTCCCGACTCTGACAATAGACCTTCAGGGAGGTCTTGAAAGCAATTCGTTCCTCAATATACTGAAATCGCCGTTCTATTATGCCGCGGCTTCCATTGCCGCTCCGGTTTTCCAGTTCGGCAAGAGGAAAGCCGCTTTCAAGGCCGCAATTTCTGAGTATGAGCAGGCAAGGCTGGAGTATGAGAAGACGGTAATGCAGGCATTCAGGGAAGTGCATGATGCCGTGGTGACATACAGGTCCGCGCAGAAGAATACCGATGTGAAGTACGAACTCATGCAGGCGGCTCTCAAATATGTGGATCTTACCAATATCCAGTATATCAACGGTGCTATCCGCTATCTCGACCTTCTGGATGCGCACAGGGTCTATCTGGATGCCCAGGTCGAGTACAGCGATGCCGTGATGGACGAGTATATTTCAGTAGTGAACATTTACAAGGCGCTTGGAGGCGGATGGCAGACGCAGGAGGAACAGCAGGGGGAGGAATAATGTATATAGGACTTGTATCGGATACGCACGGGACTTTCGATGATCCTTTGATGAAATTCCTGGAACCTGTCGACGAGGTCTGGCACGCCGGGGATTTCGGGACACTGGAAACTGCGCGGAAGATAGCCGGCTTCAAGCCTCTCATAGGGGTGTACGGCAATTGTGACGGGCAGGAACTGAGATTTGACTATCCTCTGTACCAGGTGTTTGACTGTGAGGGAATGAAAGTGCTGATGACCCATATAGGAGGTTATCCGGGACATTATGACCGCAGGGCACTTGCCCTGATCATGGAGCACAGGCCGGATATTTTCGTGTGCGGCCATTCCCATATACTGAGGGTGATGAACGATACGAAGAGAGGCTTTATGGTCATAAATCCGGGCGCTGCAGGACAGTACGGATTCCATACGGTGAGGACGGCTCTCAGGTTCCACATAGACGGTGCCCGGATACATGACATGGAGGTGTACAGTCTGGAGAAAAAACTTGCGGCACTCTGACATCCGTTGTCGGGTACTGTAAATTGAACGGGAATTTTATGGCTAACAAGGTGAAGACAGTATGGTTCTGCACTTCGTGCGGGAATGAGAGTCCCAAATGGATGGGGCGGTGTCCCGCGTGCGGAGAATGGAATACGATGGTGGAGGAGACCGTTGCGACAGGGAAGAAATCCGCCGTACGGGAAGATTCTGTACCGGGCTCCGGCAGCAGGCCGGTACCGCTGACCGCTATAGATTCATCGGTGGAGAACAGGCGTTCTCTGAACAATGCAGAACTGGACAGGGTGCTTGGCGGAGGTATAGTGGAAGGCTCCCTGGTGCTGATAGGGGGAGAGCCGGGCATCGGAAAATCAACCCTTTCCCTTCAGATTCCGCTTTCCTGCCCGGGGATGAAGACCCTTTATGTCACCGGTGAGGAGAGTACGAGACAGGTGAAACTGAGGGCGGCCAGGATAGGAGGGGATGACAGCAACTGTCTCATCTATAGCGAGACTCTGATGGAGAACATTATCCGGGAGGCACGGAACATGATGCCGGATCTGATGGTAGTGGATTCGGTCCAGACCATGTATTCGCAGAATGTCGAATCTTCTCCCGGTTCCGTTTCCCAGATAAAGGAGACTGCCGCCCTGCTGCTTAGGTTTGCAAAGGAGACAGGGGTGCCTGTCATCCTCATCGGCCATATCACCAAGGAGGGCAGTATAGCCGGACCGAAGATCCTGGAACATATAGTGGATGTAGTACTTCAGTTTGAAGGTGACAACAGAGGGGCATACCGTCTGCTCAGGAGCATAAAGAACCGTTTCGGCTCCACTTCGGAACTGGCTGTCTTCGAGATGACCGGGAAAGGGCTCAGGGAGGTGAGCAATCCTTCCGAAATGCTGATCCCCATGCATGGGGAGAATCTGAGCGGGGTCGCGGTGGGAGCCATGCTGGACGGAACCCGTCCTTTCCTTATCGAGGTCCAGTCTCTTGTGAGTACCGCTGCATACGGGACTCCACAACGGTCCGCCACAGGTTTTGATGTCAGGAGGCTCAATATGCTTCTTGCAGTGCTCGAGAAAAGGGCAGGGTTCAAACTCGGGGTGAAGGACGTGTTCCTGAATATGGCCGGAGGGATGAGGGTGGCGGACCCGGCCTGTGACCTTGCCGTGATTTGCGCCGTCCTGTCATCGAATTTCGATTTTGCCATACCTTCTGACGTCTGCTTTGCCGCCGAGGTCGGACTTAGCGGTGAAATACGGCCCGTGGCCCAGACGGACAGAAGGGTTATGGAGGCCAGGCGTCTCGGTTTCAGGAGGATATATGTATCCGCTTTCGGCCAGACGGATAATATGCCGGAAGGCATGGAAGTGGTCAGGGTGGCCGATGTACCGGCCCTCTGCCGTTCCCTGTTCAAGGGGTGATTGACTATTGATCTTAAAGACAACGGATATGATGAAAATACCGGAAAAATATCTTGATGCGCTTTCAATCGCATTCATGGCAGTGACGGCAGCCGTCACTATACTGGTCGTCATGCTTACGGACAGACCGGCGGATGAAGTTCCCGAAGTACCCGAACTGACATTCACGGAATCGGAGATCTCCCTTGTGGAGTCGGCGGACAGTGTGATGCGGGTTCTGACCATTGCCGACAGTCTTGATTTGAAGGTCCTTAGGGCAAGGTCTGCCGGACTTTCGGAGGCGGACCTCAGGTCGGAGACCTTCGGCAGGCTTGCCGGACTGATGCTCTCTACAGTGACATCTCCGGAGCAGGACGGTGTCGGAATCGCCGCGCCCCAGGTCGGTCTGAACAGGAGGGTGGTGGCCGTGCAGAGATTCGACAAGGAAGGCGAACCGTTTGAAGTATATCCCAACATACAGATAGACAGTCTGTACGGGGAACCTGTCCTCGGACCTGAAGGATGTCTTTCCATACCGGGAAAGACGGGAAAGGTATTCCGGTATCCGAATGTCATTGTCTCATATACGGATCCGGGAACAATGGAAACAGTACGAGATACCGTATCCGGTTTCACGGCGGTAATCTTCCAGCACGAGACAGACCATCTGGAGGGGATTCTCTATATTGACAAGGCGGAAGAGGTAACCTCTCTTTAGAGTTCACGCAATGACTTTGCCGCCGGCGGCCGATTCGGCTCATTCGGAGGCAAGGGACTCTATTATCCTGAAAAGATGCCTCTGGATACGGACCGTAGGGACGGTATAGCCGTTTACAAGGATCGAGAATATCACACAGTCTTCCTTTGTCCCGGAAACGGGGAGTATATAGCCTGAAAAACAGCGTACTCCTCCCATCGAACCGCTTTTCATCCTTATCCTTTCCCTGGTCCCGGCAGGGACAGAGGACATGCTGTATTCAAGAGTGCCTTCACCTCCAGGCCAGGGCAGGGAATTGAAGAAATCCTCGAATGAAGGCGAGGCCATCATCTTTTCCAAAAGACAGCAGAAGAAGCCTGCGCTCAGGAGGTTTTCCCTCGAAAGCCCGCTGCCGTCCTGTATCCGGCAACGGTATCCTCTCACCCCTGTCTCGTCAAGCAGTCCTTTTACCGCAACGTATGCGGAGTCATAGCATCCTGAGCCGCAGTATTCCTTGCCAAGGGTCTTGAAAAGGGTTTCCGCATAGAGATTGTTGCTGTCCGTGTTAGTTTCCCGGGCAATTTCCGCGAGAGTCGGGGACAAGATGCTTCCCAGTATCCTGATACTGTCCTGGTCTACGGGCTGCCATTCCCGGGATATTCCTGAAACGTCCTGCCTTGCCGTTCCGCTTCCGTATTGTCCCGGTTCTCCTTTGCCAGGCCGGAATACCGGTCCGAGATCTGCCGGCCCTCCCGTGCAGGTGATGCCGTGTCCGGCAAGATATCTTGTGAAATGCCACGCTATGGTGTATTCGGGGAATTTGTTGGCCGCATATTCCGTCTTCGGGTTCCTGTCGACGGCGTATGACCCTCTCATTTCACCTGTGGGAGCGAATCCGCCGGGGTAGAAATAAAGTGTATTCCCTGTCCCTGCCTTTCCGGTCACTGCCGAATTCAATATTGTCAGCCAGGGAGATTCCGGATAGCCCGGACTTATGTTGACCGGATCTCCGGGAGATACTCCGGCAGAAACCTTCAGGTCCTGCACGTTTTCATAGAAACTGAGTCCGCTGACACCAGTTCCGTAGTATGTTCCGGCATCACACAGCTCCCATGTCGGATGTTCGTCCATTCCGGAAAAGAACCGTCCGTCCCCTATGATGTGTCCCCGTATTTCAGCAATGCCCGCCCTGCGCAACATTTTTCCCAAACGTGAGAAAAGAGTGTCGGCCGGCATGGCTATCCTGTTGCGTGAACCGAGGGTGGGGTCACCTCCTCCTATGATATACAGGTCGCCGTCCAGTATGCCGTCCGAGATGTGTCCCGAATATCCGAGCCTGGTTTCGTGTCTGTAGTCTCCGCCGAGGGAATGCAGGGCAAGGGCCGTTGTGACAAGTTTCATGTTCGATGCCGGTATGAGCAGCCTGTCGCTGTCGTGGCGCAGAAGTGTGTCGCCTGCTCCCGTGACGGCAAGGATGCTTACGCTGGCTCCTTCGAAATCCTTGCTTTCCAGAGCCTCCTCCAGAATCTGTCCGGCAGTCTTGCCGGTCGCGTCTTCCTGTCCTGAGACAGTTTCTTCCTTTGCGTCAGCGTTCCCGGTGCGGGATGCGGCCTGTCCTGCCCCATAATGCAGGACAGAGCACAGGAACAGGCAGATGAATGTCATTGTCACTTTATATCCCATGTTTATTCCCTTATTTCGTATCGGATCATGTATCCGCTGAAAATCTCCTCAAAAATATCCATAAAATTCATATTGTCAAAACCGCGTAATTTTATAACTTTGTCAGGATTGTGCAGACGCTTCCGTCAAATTGGAAATTACTGTTAAAAACTATAAATATGAAAAGAGTATTGGTATCAGGCGGAGCCGGATATATCGGCAGCCACGTAACTGTAGAACTTATCAATGCCGGTTATGATGTGGTAGTCGCCGACAATATGTCCAACTGCGACCTGACCTGTTTCGAGGGTGTGAAGAAAATCACCGGAAGGGATGACATCCCGTTCGTGGAAATGGATTGCTGCGATGATGCGGCAGTTGCTGACCTGTTTTCGAAGTACAGGATAGATGCTGTCATCCATTTCGCTGCGTTCAAGGCAGTAGGCGAGTCTGTGGCAGAGCCGGTAAAATATTACAGGAACAATCTGGATTCCTTCCTCAATATCCTTGAGGCGGCCAAGACCCACGGCGGATGCAATGTGCTGTTCTCTTCTTCCGCGACTGTGTATGGAGAGACGGACAAACTTCCTGTCACCGAGGAGTCTCCTCGCCAGCCTGCCACTTCACCTTACGGGAATACCAAGCAGATATGCGAGGATATCCTCAGGGATGTGGTAAAGGCGACCGCCGGTTATGATGCCATGGAGCCGGGGGCGGACAGAAAAGGGGTGATAAAGGGTATAGCGCTCCGTTATTTCAACCCTATAGGAGCACACCCGTCAGCCCTGATCGGGGAACTTCCGCGCGGGGTGCCTAACAACCTTGTCCCTTACATTACCCAGACGGCAATAGGGAAGAGGGAGTGTCTGAGCATTTTCGGGAATGATTATCCTACGCCTGACGGCACCTGTCTCAGGGATTATATCGATGTCGTGGATCTTGCGAAGGCACACGTTGCCGCAGTGGGAAGAATGCTTGACGGGAAGATGGCCGGGAGTTATGAGATATTCAATATCGGAACAGGACGTCCGGTGTCGGTGCTCGAACTGGTCAATGCCTTTGAGAAGGTGAACGGCTTGAAACTCAACTATAAGTTCGCTCCGCGCCGTGCCGGTGACACGACTGCCATCTGGGCTGACCCTTCAAGGGCGAACAAGGAACTCGGATGGAAAGCGGAACGCACTCTGGAAGAGACTCTTGCCGCCGCCTGGGCGTGGGAAAGGCACATCGCCGGAAAATAAAGTGCCCCGGACGGGGGTCGAACCCGTACGGACATTGCTGTCCAAGGGATTTTAAGTCCCTCTTGTCTACCGATTCCAACACCAGGGCAAACCGGAATGCAAAGGTAATTAAAAATTTCAGATATGGAAGACAAACTTATGCAGAACCCCAATTATGTAAAGGCATTGGAGTTCATCAGAAACACCGATCTCAACTCACTGGAGAACGGCAGGCACATCATCGACGGGGACAATCTTTACGTCAATATCGTTGACAGCGACATGAAGACACCCCAGCAGGCCCGCCTTGAAGTACATGACAAGTATATCGATATCCAGGTGCCTCTTTCAAAATCCGAAACTTTCGGAGTGACACCGCGCAGCGAGTGCAAGGAACCGGACGGAGAGATGAATGCCGAAAAGGATATTCTTTTCTATAAGGATCCTGTAGGTGTGACCATTACCGCGAAGCCGGGAGAGGTGGTCACTTTCGATACGGACACCGCCCATGCTCCGCTGATCGGAGAGGGGAAGATCCACAAGGCCATCTTCAAGGTCCGGGTGGTGGAATGACCTACCAGCAGACTGCCGAAGACAGTCCGAGCATAAACGAATTTACAAAAGGCTTTTGCTGAGAGAAACTGAATGTTTCATATCCGGCGAAAGCCTTTATTCTGAAATTCTCTCCGGCACGCAGGGAGACGGCGGCTTCCGCTGTCGCATCTATCCCGTCCCCGAGCCTGTGCCAGGCATATCCGAGCATTGCCTTCAGATTGAATTCCAGGACTCTGGGGAGAGGATAGGTCCAGTAAACTCCGGCCAGGACATTATACATATTCAGGGAGGATATTCCGGAACCGGTTTCCTGTCCCGGGCCTTCTGTATCCAGGCCCCCCCTGAAAGACAGTTCGTTAATGCTGCTCCTGACGGCCGCTCCGGTTCCCGGAATCAGGGGAATGTGTATGTCGATGCCGGAAGAACTTCCCCGGAACGGAAGAAGCCCGCTGTCCCTGTCTGCCTTGTTTCCTATGACAAAACGTCTGGCGAAGTACAGTCCGGCTTCATAGTACCTGTGTTCAGGGTCATATCCAAACATGTCAGGCGTTTCGTATCCTTCGGCGATATATCTGTCCTTGAAAATGAGGTCGGCAAGGAAATATCCGAGATGGACAGAACTGATGCCTATGGCCGCCCCTGCCATGACATCTGTCATGAAATGTCGGTCGTTGAGGACGCGGGATATGCCGGTGAAAGTGGCTACGGCATATCCTCCTATACTGAACCATGGGCTTCTCCATCCGTATTCCTTGTGCAGCATTGCCGCTGTCATGAATGCGGTTGCGGTGTGCCCTGACGGGAATGAATTCCTGGCGGTGCCGTCCGGCCTCGGTCTGCGGACAGAATATTTCAGTCCGTTGACCAGACCTGCCATTATGGCTCCGGAGAATGCATCCGATACGAGCATCCGTCCCCAGGATGTCCGGCCCTTGTAGCCTGCTGCCTTCAGTCCGACCATTACGGCTGCAGGCAGATATTGCGTGTAGTCGTCAAGATGGTATCGCAGGTCCGGGGCGATATTGTTCCGCATCAGCCTGATGTCATTGTCGAATCCCGGCCTGTAGCCTGTCCATGCTTCATGGAGTCCGGAGTATGGGAACGATATGTCTTCAGCCGTTCCTGATGTGGCTGCCGTGAATGAATTGTATGGTCCAGGGAATGAGGTCTGTCTTGTCTGGGCATCTGCTTCCTGCCAGGTCAGTATATAGGTCAGAACCAGGGCTGACGTCATGAGAATTCTGAACATACGTCTTTTATTTGCAATGCAAAAATAGACAAATTTTACACAAACACATGCAAGATTCCGTGTTTTTGCAGTTTGATATACCGGTTATTCGCGAGTTTTGAATTTTAGCAACGGTATTATGTGCAGGTTAACCGGATTTTTTCTTTTGGTAGTGTTGTTGTTCTCGTGCAGCAGGAATCATGATTCGGGATCATCTCCGTACAGCGCAGAGGATCTTGATTTCAATTCCCTGATACAGAATTATCTGAGTACCGGGTTCAGTTCCGGAATCACGGATGTGGAGGTGACGGAGGACGAAGTCAGAATTACAGGACGGTATGGCGGGCAGGGCAGTTTCCATGTCGCGGAAATCCCTCCCTTCATGGATCTTCTGCGTCTTGAAGAGCCTCTGACGTCCGTATCGGAGTCATCTCCGGCAATGATTGTGCAGCCGGACGGTGACGGGACCCGTTTTACAGTGACTCTGGACAGGATGCTGGTGCTGGAGGGAGGCCTTTCGTATGACCGGCTGCTGTCGAAATGGGCGGTTTTCGAGACAGGGGAGGATGGACCTCGTCTGGTATCGGCCGCACATTATGCGGATGAGGTACCCTTGAAAAGGCATCTGTCCCCGGTCCCGCTGAAAAACAAGAAGGGGGTAGGTGGTATCACTAATAATGCGTTTGTTTCTGATTTTGAGGACCTTGACCTTGGAAGCGCGACCATGAACATGTTTGTCACCGGATTTGCCTACCTTTCGCCGTTGCCCGGCACCATTGCATACGAATATGGCGGAAGGACATACTATTTCGATGAGAATTATCTGAAGACCAATCTGGATGCAGTCTTGCTGAAAGCAGGGGAAAGGGACATGGCCGTAGCAGCCATACTTCTTGTGCAGCCGGCATCGGTCTCGGCGGATCCGGCCCTGGGCGATCTCCTTATGAACGACGGATGCAACGGCGGGACCCTTACCCTTCCGGACATGACATCCGCCGAGGCCGTCAACTGTTTCGCGGCCATAGTCAGTTTCCTTGTCGATCGGTACACGAGGGAAGACGGGAAGTACGGGCGTATAGCCCAGTGGATCGTAATGAACGAAGTGGATATAGCCTCTTCCTGGGCAAATATAGGTCCAAGGCCGGAACTGGTGTTTACGGACTATTACATAAAGATTCTCAGGTTGGTCAACAATATTCTCAGGCAATATGATGACACTGCGGAGACCTTCGTGTCCATGAGCCATTCCTGGACCGGGCTTTCAGGAGACTATCCCGCCCTGTCAATGCTCAATACGATAAACAGGATGGGAAAGATGGAAGGAGATTACAGATGGGCCCTGGCATACCACAGTTATGCTGGCGACCTGCTGAATCCGCGCTGCTGGGAATGTCCGTGGTCCACGTTTGCCATGGATACGTATTATGTGACGTTCAAGAACCTGGAAGTCCTTGACAAATGGATATTCATGTCCGAAAACATGTATCAGGGAAAATACAGACGGTCGGTATGGCTTTCCGAGGCAGGGGTGAATTCCCGGTCGTATTCGGAGGAGGATCTGGAGGAACAGGCTGCCGGCTGGGCCTATGCATGGAAAAAGATCAAGGCGCTGGACGGGATAGACGCTATCCAGTGGCACAACTGGTTCGATAATGAGGGGGACGGGGGCGGTGCCCTTCTCGGATTGAGAAAATACAATGATGACACATACGGGGGAGAGGCCAAGCCGGTCTGGTATCTTTATCAGGCATCAGGCACCGCGAACGAGGATCAGGCCTTCAGTCCGTACCTTGATGTCATAGGGATTCCGGACTGGAATATCATCCGGCCGGTGGAGTAGTGCAGTTGAAGAAAATTCAGGATAATAATTAAAGTTAAAAGAGGATTATGGTGAAGATTAAGAATGCGGCTGTTGCCGCCGTTGTTTCCATTTTCATGGCGTCCGGATGTGAAACCGATGTTCCTGTGAAGTCTCCGGAGACTCCTGATCAGGAAGCGTTGCCTGTAGAGTTGAAGATTGACGTGACCAATGACGGACATGTGGGAAGCCTGTCCGAGGAAGAAGACGGAAGTTATACGATAGTCCTTCCGGATAACGCGGATCCGTATATATACACTCTTCCGCTGGAGGAGAATCTGGATATCGAGAATACGGTGCTTGCCTTTGAATATCAGGCGGAAGATCCGGTGGACAAGATGGAAGTGTTTTTCTGGAATGACGGGAACAAGTATGATGCGGCCTATGCGACGTTCATAGCGGGAGCGGAAGCCGTGGATGAATGGACCCCATATTCCGCGCGGCTGAAGAACCAGATCGAAAAATTCTATTGGGGGAACTCGGGAGACTATCTGAGGCTTGACCTTGGGGAAACCAACCGTAACGGAAGCATATTGCGCATAAGGAACATTGTCCTGCGCCCGATGAACGAAGAGGAGCAGGCGGCGCAGGATGAGGAAGACGCCCTTGCAGGTGACAAACTTGCCTATGCGCAGAGTATCGAAGATTATCTGGACGGTTCATATCCATGTTCTGTTACCGGTGTGGAAGTGACGGCTGACCGAATAATTGTCTCCGGAACATACACCGGGGACGGGGAATTCTTCCTTGCGGATATCCCTCCGTTTGTCGATATACACGGCCTTGACAAGGTGGATGCCGTCTACAGGACAGGATTGTCCTCCCCGTCATTTACCGTTTCCCTTGACAGATACGTTTCATATTCCGGAGTGCAGTATGACCGCCTCCTGTCCAAATGGGCCGTATTCGGGGAAGATACGGAAAAGGATATTCTTGTATCCCATGCACGTTATGCCGACCCGGACAAAATCGCTGCGGTTATGGAACCTCTCGGCAGGATCGAACTTGCCGGCAAGAAGGGACTGGGCGGGCTTGTCCCTCACGGAGAACTCCTTGATCAGGAAATCAAGGATCTGGGCCTTGCCAGCGGTACGATCAATATCCTGCCGACAATATTCATGGGACTTTCTCCGACAGCATCCCTGACCGTGCCTTACGAATATCTCGGCAGGACCTATTATATTGACGAGAACTATCTCAGGCAGAATATCGATGCCGCTCTTCAGACGGCAAGCAGGAACGGAATGTCTGTGGCAGGGATAATTCTGGTCCAGAAAGCGGCGGAATGTGCGGACCCTGTTTTCGGCGAACTGGTGCAGCATCCTGATTTCGACAACGGGGTATATACGATGCCGGACATGACGACACCGGAGTCCGTGCACGCCTATGCAGCCATGATCAGTTACCTGTGCGAGAGGTACAGCAAGGCAGATATGAGGATATCGCACTGGATAATCCACAATGAAATAGACGGCGGCGTACACTGGACCAATATGGGGGCGGATGTCCCGGTTGCGACCTACATGGATACCTATCTGAAATCAATGAGGACGGTGTACAATATCATGTGTCAGTATGATCCTAATGCCGAGGCTTTTGTGTCACTGGCACACGGCTGGACCAAGTCAGCGGGAGGCGGATGGTATTCCGTTGTGGATGTACTTGACCTGATGAACAGGTTCAGCAGGGCTGAAGGGGATTTCTTCTGGGCTCCGGCATATCACAGTTATTCCAGCACAATCAGCGATCCTCGTGTCTGGGAGGACGGGAATGTCTCGTTCTCGATGAATACCAACTATGTTTCAATGAAGAATCTTGAGGTCCTTGACAGATGGGTGAAGACTGATGCAAACAAGTACAGGGGGACTGTCATGCGTAAGGTATGGCTCTCCGAGGCCGGAGTAGGGTCAGGTACGGCAAGCGATACCTATGATGATACCCTTTTGGCAGAGCAGGCTGCCGGTACCGCCTATTCCTGGAAGAAGATAAACGCTCTTGAAGGTATTGAGGGTATCCAGTGGCACAATTGGTTTGACAACAGGGCCGAAGGAGCCAAACTCGGGCTGAGGAAATATGATGACGAGGAAAACGGCGGCGAGTGCAAGCCTGCATGGTATGCCTACCAGGCTGCCGGAACAGCAGACGAGGACGCTTTCTTTACCGCTCAGGGATATGACTCCGCTGTCGGAGAGGAATGGGGAGTAATCCATCCGGTAGCGGACTGATTTGCCGTGAGGCACCGTTTTCTGTCCGGACCACACAGTTTGGCCGACTTTTGACAAGGCCGGACTATGTGGTCCGTTCTGATATCAAAGTTTATCGATATCCTTCAAGGTCAGTCCTGTGACGGAAGATACCGTCATGGCATCGATACCTTTTTCAATCATAACTCTGGCAATCCGGAACTGTTCTTCTTTTCTCCCTTCAGCCTTGCCTTCCGCAAGACCCTCTTCCTTCCCTTTTGCCTCGCCCTCGGCAAACCCTTCTGCCTTGCCTTTTGCCTCGCCTTCCGCCAGGGCCTCGGACCGGCATGTATTCAGGATATTCGTATAATCACGTTCGGTCATCATATCGTGTTCGTATTTCAGTTTCTCTTCCGGTGTGAACCTCGATATCTCGCATGCCTCGAACAGCCTCTCGAAAGCCTTGATCCGCAACTCCTCCGGCAACCTCTCCATCGTTCCGACATGCTTCAGGGAGTAGCACCACTTGTCCGCCATGCTCCTGCACTCCTCCAGTGGCTTGTCGAAGCGGTCCAACTCCACAAAGGTAAGA
>CALVAE010000089.1 GCA_944325465.1 uncultured Bacteroidales bacterium
TCGGGAAGTTTCAGGCTCTTGCGTTCCGTATTATAAAGCAGTCTGTAACTGCTCTGATCCCCATTTTCCATGATAAACCAAATCCTTTTTAACTTAAAACTGCAAATATACGCAGAAGCCGAGAGCAGAACAAATTTATTTGTTATGCCGAGGCGTGAACAGTATATATGGCAAAGCCAAATATCGCAGAAGCCGAGAGCAGAACAAATTTATTTGTTATGCCGAGGCGTGAACAGTATATATGGCAAAGCCAAATTTCGCAGAAGCCGAGAGCAGAACAAATTTATTTGTTATGCCGAGGCGTGAACAGTATATATGGCAAAGCCAAATTTCGCGGATAACGGCCGTCATAATGACATTTCATCCACCGAATCATCCATCACATACCAGACAACAGCCTGGACTACACTATATCCCATCCTTGTGAAAATATCGGCATAACGTGTAACCTGCAATACATATTCCTGCCTCCTACGTCCGAATTTATAATCTATGATCCTGACCTTCCTTTCCGGATATATTTCCACCCTGTCAGGTCTGTACACGGAACCATCTGTATCTATGACATCCGACTCATTGAAAACCATTGCTTCCGGCAAAAACCATCCCCTCTGCCTTGCCGCGGCGATGCGGTCTGAAAGGAATGACAATGCACCTTCCGCCTGATCCGTATCCAGATTGCCGTCCAGGACAGATTGTCGTACGGCCGGTTCAAGATCCTCTGGCACCGTAACGCGAGACAGGATCTCATGAAGCACTATTCCTTTCAGCCTGCCGGAAGCCATTATACCGGTTTCACCGTTATCTGCAAAAAAATCCGAATTGCTACGGCTCAAAAGTAGCCTCGGAGCACTACCTTCAGGATTGACCGGCCAGGATGGATATGACATCCCCATCTGGGAAACCATGCCTTCATCATTGTCCTTTCTCTTCCAGTCATGGGATATTTCACCGATGGAAAAACGTACCGAACCGTCTTCCATAGTGCTGCAGGTGAAGCCGCACTCCCCGCAGACTTCAGCATAGTTGTACAATGCCTGGGAAAAATTGGAAAAATCCCTCCACTGCCCGTCAGAGACACTGTCGACAAACTTGTCTGACGGCATCTCCCCGATCAGATGCATCCCCTTTCTTGCCCTGGTAAAAGCCACATACAGTACATTCATATTATCAATGTACTGTTTCATGAGTTCTTCCCTGTAATCCGAGGAAAACAGAGTATAATCACTTGACGAAGAAAGGGTTACATTATAAATTCCACGGCACGGGGCAGGCAGGGATGCGACCTCTGGATCAGGATGGCACCAATGGCAGTCAGCCTTGAACAGGACAACCTTTTCGATAAACGGGACAATGACGTAAGGGAAATCCAGCCCTTTGGACTTGTGGATAGTCATGACCCGCACAGAGTCTCCGGCATCCGGAGAAGATATGGCAGGATCGATTTCCGCCCAGTGTCCGAGAAATCCCCGCAGACTGTTGCCTTCAAGTCCGGCATAATCGGACACGCAATCCATAAATGACTGGATATAAAGGATCTCGGACTCAAACACCTCTTCATCCTTTCTTTTCAGTTCCCTGAGCAAGGTCTCACAAAGTCCGGTAAGGGTACCGTACTCTTCCGGAATCCTCACGTCCAGAGATGACGACAGATACCCGCTTATACTGTCTGAAGGATTATCGACATAGGACAGGAGCGACACGAGTCTGCGGACAATCACTGAAGAACGCACCTTCAGGGAATCATCCGTTATCACCCTGATTCCATTGGAAATCAGGAATTCCGCTATCGAAGCACCGGAAGCGTTATTCCGGACCAGGACCGCGATATCCTTCAGCGAGGCCCCGTTTCCTGTGACTTCATGAATCGAATCCAGCACTTTCTGCAATGTCAGATCCTTTGTGCAGAATGTCAGATCCACACTTCCATCCTCTCCTGAAGCGCACTTCTGGACAACGTCAGCATAAATTTTCTCCACGATGTCCGTATGGCTCCCGGATGTCAGCCCGGAATCATACATCCTGTCCAGCCTGACAGCCATCTCGCTGAAGAAACCGTTGTTGAATTTCACTACATTGCGGCAACTGCGGTAATTGGTATCAAGAGTCGACTCCTCTGCCCCGGGAAAGGTCTGCCTTATCTCTCCTGCCAGCAGGTTCCAGTCGGAACCTCTCCAACGGTAAATGCTCTGCTTGACATCCCCGACGACCAGACTGTCGCAGCCCTTGCCATCACTCTCCTTAAGCAAAGGCAGGAAGTTCTCCCACTGGATTCTTGAAGTATCCTGAAATTCATCCAGAAGGAAACTGTCATATCTGATTCCTGTCTTCTCGTACACGAAAGGGGCATCAGACCCGGCAATGATATCTTTCAGGATAGTATTCGAATCATCTATGCTCAGGACATTCCTTTCCTTCATCAATGAGGCGAATTCCCTGTTGATGTCACCTGCCAGCCCCAACCCGTACAACTGGTCCCTTATTATGTATGCAGTCCGGTATATCCTGTACGGTTCGCCGAACATGTCGCAGAACTCATCAAGAGGGGCTGACAATGCCGGATATACCTTCTCCAGGTTCTTTCTTCTTGTCTTGGCAAACCACTGCTCGGGATCCCTCGCCTTCGACATGAAAGATGCTGTCGGAGGAGATACTGCCGTACCGGATTCTGTCCTGACATACGAATACACTGCCGACAGGAAATGCCTGTTGAAATCATCCGTGGTAAGTCCGGCCCCGATCACGGTATCCGATATCCTTTCCGCAGCGGACCTTACATCGGATTCAAACTTCCTGATAATTTCCGAACACTCGGCCCTGACCTCTGACAGATGCTCCCTCGAATACGATTCCTCTTCGTCTATTCCATATTTCTCCACCATCTCCCTGTGTTCGTCCGACATGAGCCGCGCCGCTATATCCATCAGCCCTGATTCCAAGTTATACCTGCCCCCCTTTTCTATCTGTTCAAGGGCGCTTACGGTCAGCCAGTGAAGTTTGTCGGTATCCTTTTCTGTCAGGGCATCCAGCACCCTGTCCACGCTTTCCTTCACCAGAGAATCCTTGTCCAGTTCGACCTGATAGGAAGAGAACTGGCCTATTTCCCTGGAGAAGGCCTTCAGAGTCTGCTGGAAGAAGCGGTCTATGGTACTTACGGAAAATGCGCTGTAATCATGCAGCAGATTGCACAGTATTTCATCCGCCGCCCGCCTGAGATCCTCTGTATTGCAGAACAGGGCGGGGACCAGATATTCCAGATAATCCGAATCCTGAGGACAATCCGCCAGACAGAACAGTTCATGCAGTATCCTGTTTTTCATTTCGTCTGTCGCCTTGTTCGTAAACGTTACGGCAAGGATGTGACGGTATGCGTATGGATCTTCCTTTCCTAGCAGGAGTTCTATATATTTTCTTGCCAGGTTGAACGTCTTGCCCGAACCGGCCGATGCTTTCATTATCTGTATCATCTTCCGCAAATTTTCCTGAAATCACAATAAGAACAGACTTCCGTATTTTCCGTACGTCTGAAAGGGATGCTGATATCAGCAATTTCGTCAAGCAAACCCTTCAGCCTGTCCTGCATCTCCGCATAGAATCTGCCGCTGACCGGAATTACCGGCACCTCTTCCTTGAAGATTCTTCCGGTCTGATAGACGGAATTGAATATTTCCCCTTCAAAACCGTTTTCTTTCAGAAGAAGGTCATAAATAAAGAACTGCAAGGCAATCTTCGGCCTTTTGGCATCATCCTTGCCGAATACGGCTTCGGCTACGGCATCCGCGTTACCGTCATCTATAAGGATATCGGCATCATCCACTTTACCTGTCTTGTAATCACTGACCCTTGTCTTTCCTGAGGACAGCCTGTCTATCCTGTCCACAAAGCCTCTGAAATGGAATCCATGGAAATCGGCCCTGAATTCCTTTTCCGTCCCGACCATTTCAAAGGCAGATGCCTGATTACGGTCAAGCAGTTCTATATCCCTTTCAAGGGTTTTCAGGACGTATCTCACTATCACATCGAGTATGACAAGATTTCTACCGCTGATTTCATCTGTCTTCAACTGACTGCAGATCAGACTTCTGACCTTTCGTCTTATCCTGTCTTCCCTGCCGGTCCATGAAACCAGATACTCTCTGGAAACCCGCTTCATGGAATCCGGGGCAAGGTTCCGGTCACCCTGCTTCAGACGGTCCATATCCGCGTCATCAGCCATCGCCTCCTCTCCGGCAAAAAGAGCCCACATCACGTCATGGTATATCGTACCGAACATGCCGCTGTCCAGCGTCTCGCTCACTTCATCTTCCGCCCTAAGGCCCTTTACCGTCCCGTAACAGAATCTGGCCGGACATGCGAGATAATTCTGCAATGACGTTGCAGACAGACATTTGCTCCTGATGGCAATGATATCTTCCTCTGTTTTCGGGATCTCGGCGGCACTTTCGGAACTTCCCGGTCCGGCCCCGGCGATAAAGCGGTTGATCCGAATACGGAAATGGTAGACCAGTTGTTTTATGAACCTGCTCTCCTCACCGACATGCAGGCCCTCTGTCCTCGAATCGTAGATCATCCATACATTTTCGGCTCTCTGGATCATCCTGTAGAAATAATATGCCCAGACGGCATCCTGATATTCGTACGTCGGAAGTCCGAATCCCCGTCTCAGTTCCGGAGGTATGAATGATGAACTCACATTCCTGCGGGGGAAAGTCCCTTCATTGGCAGACAGGATGACAAGATTCCTGAAATCAAGGGCCCTGGTCTCCAATGGTCCCATTATCTGCATCCCTTTCAACGGTTCTCCTTTGAAAGGGATTGTCTCTGCCCCGACAATCTGCTCCAGAAGCCTGACATAGGTAACCGGCATGACGGCCAGATCATACGAAGACAGCCTTGTGACATCACAATAGTACGCTTTTGCGAACTCTGTCTCTATCAGCATATTGTCTGATGAACAGAAACGTGATGCCAGTCCGGCAATCACCTCCTTCTGATACTCCGCGTATGCCCTGATCTGTCCTGGATCCGTTGCCTTCTGGTCAGTGATGACAGGTCTGAATATCAGTTCAAGCAACCTGCTTCCCTTGAAATCATTCCATGGAATATATATCTTTTTCCCCTCCTTGATCTTTTCCACAATCTTAATGCAGTCTTCATCAGATGAAGCCAGACGCTTGAATACGCCGTTTGAAAAAATGGACCATACCTGTCTGTAATAGAAACTCCAGCCATCGTTTTTCTGTCTCAGGTGCAACTGCATGGCGGAAATGTCGGACATGAGCGAATAGAACGTGCTCGATGAAATACTGTATCCCATTGTCACATTGATATCCTTGACTTCAGGCGGGATACTGTCAAGAAGAGGCATAAGCAGGTGTTCGTCAGGAAGCACTATCGCACAGTCTTCCCTGTCCCTTACCAGATCCGGGACCAGTTTTGTCTGTCCTACAGATGACGGCACGCTTATCACATTGACTGACGGTATGTCAAGACCTTCCTTATCCCAAACGTATGCCTGCGGGAATTCCCTGACATTATCTTCCATAAAGAACGAGGAACGGTTTCTCCTGTCGCGGATCAGTTTACCTGAATAATCCCAGCAGAATTCCGCCATGGAAACATCCCTGATCCGGCGCATTACGGTCTTTTCACATTCGTTCAAGGCATTCAGACCTACAAAGACAAATCTCTTGACGCCCGGGAAAGCATCATTCAGAACATCCGGGACCGGTTTCCCGTCCAATACCTTCACGGCACTTTTATATACCATTCCTTCATAGGCAAGCCCCCTTTCTTCCAGAACCCGGTTATATGAAAAATACAGAGGTTCCAGGATATTCCATATCTGCAGGAAACGTGACTTGACATCAGGTTTTCCGGAACCGATATCCACCGTGAGACGTGAATTCCTTTCGCTGAAGTGGCTGACAAACCTTTCTATTGCCGATCTCTGCTTTTCGGTAAGATATGAATAGTTGTCCTGTATTGCCTTATAGTCAGAAACATTGGTAAAAAGCTGGTGAGGGTCCGCAAGATACTTGTCGGCATCATTGAAGTCGGCCAGGATTATGTCCCCCCAGAAAATGAACTCGTCAAGCGGCTCGGCCTTCGGATTCAGTCCGCGATAACAGTCATACAACAGCAGCAGCTGGGTAACCCTGTCCGTGACCGGCAACCTGCACAGACTATAGAAAAGGTCGTTTTCCGTTATCATTGCCGGCATAATGACAGGAACGGCTGACCCGGATGCAGCGACGGTCTCCGCGACGTATTTCCGGAAAAAGACCATTGACCGCCTGTTCGGAAAGACAAAACAACTGCCGTCCAGTTTGCCGTCCCCGAAATATCCTTGCGCAACTTGTTTCAGAAATGGTGTCATACACTTGTTTTTTTCAATGCAAATATAAGGGCAGCTTGTGCCGGATCTCTGTACATTCAGAATTATTTTACACAAATTTATAATTTTTACATTTATCCTGTTTCCCCGCTGATGTTTCACAAAAGTTTTGTATTATCTTTGTATGATATATCCATACGTAGTATAACACATAAAACTGTAATTCAATATGGCAGATCTGAAAGATATCATCTCCCATTTCAACGTTACAGGGACCGTTACCGGAATAACTCCGTTCGGTTCCGGACTGATCAACGACACATACAAGGTTAGTACAAGGGAAGACGGCTGCCCTGACTACATCCTCCAGAGGATCAACCACAACATATTCCAGAATGTGGACATGCTCCAGTCCAATATCGAAGCGGTCACTGGACATATCAGGAAAAAACTCGAAAATGCGGGAGAGAAGGACATTGACCGGAAGGTCCTGCATTTCATCGGCACTCCTGACGGGAAGACCTACTGCCGGTCGGACGGAGAATGGTGGAGAATGATGGTGTTCATTCCCAATGCCCATACATACGAGACCGTCAATCCGAAATTTTCATATTATGCAGGCAAGGCTTTCGGAAATTTCCAGTCAATGCTTTCAGATCTTGATAAACCTCTCGGGGAAACCATCCCTGACTTCCACAATATGGAATTCAGGCTCAAGCAGTTCCACGACGCACTCGACAGCAATCCGGCAGGAAGGGCGGACGAAGTGAAGTACTATATAGATGAAATAGAAAAGCGCTCCGGGGAGATGTGCAAGGCAGAACGTCTTCACAGGGAAGGACTGCTGCCGAAAAGAATCTGCCATTGTGACACCAAGGTCAACAACATGATGTTTGACGACAACGGGGATGTCCTGTGCGTCATTGACCTGGATACGGTCATGCCGAGTTACATTTTTTCGGATTACGGGGATTTCCTGCGCACGGGAGCCAACACGGGCGCTGAAGACGACCGGAACCTTGACAATGTGAATTTCGACATGGAAATATTCGAAGCCTTTACAAAAGGGTATCTTGAATCGGCAGGTTCTTTCCTGCTTCCGGTAGAAATAGAGAATCTGCCCTATGCAGCCGCTCTTTTTCCGTACATGCAGTGCGTAAGGTTCCTGACCGACTATCTCAACGGGGACACATACTACAAGATACAGTATCCGGAACATAACCTTGTCAGGACGAAGGCACAGTTCAAACTGCTCAGGAGCGTTGAAGAAAATACTGACAGGATGCGCGGATATATTGACAATGTAACCGAAAATAAATTTGCAGATAAATAAAATTGGCGTATCTTTGCAAACGGAATAATTTAGAATTATTCAAATTTACATAATACATAACAATTAAAAGGAAACATTATGAAAAAGAAATTCAGATGCCTCGTATGCGGTTATATCCACGAAGGTGACAGCGCTCCAGCAGAATGCCCTATATGCCACGCCGGCGCAGACAAGTTTGAAGAAATCGTAGAAACAGGAGACTCCCTCACCTGGGCGGACGAGCACAGGCTCGGAGTTGCAAAGGATGTTGATCCGGAAATTCTGAAAGGACTGCGCGAGCACTTCAACGGAGAATGCGGAGAAGTGGGAATGTACCTTGCCATGAGCCGTCAGGCGGACAGGGAAGGATATCCTGAAATCGCTGAAGCATTCAAGAGATATGCTTTCGAAGAAGCTGAACATGCCGCCCGCTTCGCTGAACTTCTCGGAGAATGCGTATGGGATACCAAGACAAATGTTGAAAGAAGGATGCTGGCCGAGCAGGGAGCGTGCGAAGACAAACTCCGTATAGCAAAACTTGCAAAGGCCCAGAATCTTGACGCCATACATGACACCGTTCACGAGATGTGCAAGGACGAAGCCCGTCACGGTGCAGGATTCCAGGGACTTTACAACCGTTACTTCAAGAAATAGTTAATTTTTTAGGTTATTTATGATGTCAGGCTGACCCCAGCGTCCTCCGGGACCTTGAGGTCAGCCTTTCTTCTTGTTCTTGCGGTATCATCTGTCTTTCATCCCTGCCATCTATCCAAAAACAAAAACGGACCTTGAAATCCTATGATTCCAAAGTCCGCCTTATCATCTGCCGGAAACATAACCGGCCATTCTCTCTGAAGAATTACTGCTCGTCCGGTCCCTGATCATCCGGTCCCTGAGGTCCGGCCTGAGGTCCTTGAGGACCAGCCTGCTGACCTCCCTGCGCTGCTTTTGCCATATCTTCCGATGCAGCATGCCAAGCATTGTTGAGTTGCTCGGTATATCTGTCTATATCACTGACATTCTGACTCTTGACTGCATCCTTCAGGCTTCCGAGAGCCGTCTCAATCGCACCTTTCTTGTCAGACGGGATCTTGTCTCCGTATTCCTTAAGGTTCTTCTCTGACTGGAAGCAAAGAGTATCCGCCGCATTGATCTTGTCAACCCTTTCCCTCTCGGCCTTATCGGCTGCTTCATTTGCCTTGGCCTCATCACGCATCCTCTTGATCTCGTCGTCACTCAATCCTGATGACGCCTCGATACGGATCTTCTGCTCCTTGCCTGTAGCCTTATCCTTTGCAGATACATTCAGGATACCGTTGGCATCGATATCGAATGTAACCTCTATCTGAGGAATTCCTCTCGGAGCAGGAGTGATACCGTCCAGATGGAAGGTACCGATTGTCTTATTGTCCTTTGCCATCGGCCTCTCTCCCTGAAGTACATGAATCTCTACAGAAGGCTGGTTGTCCGCTGCCGTAGAGAACACCTCCGACTTGCGGGTAGGTATGGTCGTGTTGGCATCGATAAGCTTTGTCATTACGCCACCGAGAGTCTCGATACCGAGTGAAAGCGGAGTGACATCAAGCAGGAGCACATCCTTTACATCACCGGCAAGCACACCGCCCTGGATAGCGGCACCGATAGCCACGACCTCGTCAGGATTGACACTCTTGTTAGGAGCCTTACCGAAGAATTTCTCTACGATAGCCTGTATTGCAGGAATACGTGTAGAACCTCCGACGAGCAAAACTTCATCGATATCAGAAGCCTGCAGACCTGCGTCTGAAAGTGCCTTGCGGCATGGTTCGATAGTCTTCTGGATAAGATCGTCTGCCAACTGCTCGAACTTCGCCCTTGTCAAAGTCTTTACAAGATGCTTAGGAATACCGTCAACAGGCATTATGTAAGGAAGATTGATCTCCGTAGAAGTCTGGTTGGAAAGTTCGATCTTTGCCTTCTCGGCAGCCTCTTTCAGTCTCTGAAGTGCCATAGGATCCTTCTTCAGATCGATGCCTCCGTTCTCTGAAGCGAATTCGGATGCAAGCCAGTCTATGATGACCTGGTCGAAATCATCACCGCCGAGGTGGGTATCGCCGTTTGTCGATTTCACTTCAAACACACCGTCACCCAATTCAAGGATAGAGATATCGAAAGTACCGCCACCGAGGTCATACACGGCTATCTTCATATTCTTGTCAGTCTTGTCAAGACCGTACGCAAGGGCAGCAGCCGTAGGTTCGTTGATGATACGTTTCACCTCCAGTCCTGCAATCTTGCCTGCCTCCTTGGTCGCCTGACGCTGTGAATCTGAAAAATATGCAGGCACCGTTATGACAGCCTCGGTAACCTCCTGTCCGAGATAGTCCTCCGCGGTCTTCTTCATTTTCTGAAGAACCATTGCAGAGATTTCCTGAGGAGTATAGAGACGTCCGTCAATATCCACCCTCGGTGTATTGTTGTCCCCTCTTACCACCTTATATGGTACACGCTCTATTTCCTTTGTCACCTGATCGTATGACTCTCCCATAAATCTCTTTATGGAGAAAACGGTCTTGTGAGGATTGGTGATAGCCTGTCGTTTCGCAGGATTGCCTATCTTTCTCTCTCCTCCATCGGTGAATGCTACGACAGAAGGGGTCGTCCTCTGTCCCTCATTGTTTATGATTACGGCAGGCTCGTTACCTTCCATAACCGCCACGCAAGAGTTCGTGGTTCCCAAGTCAATACCAATAATTTTTCCCATAATATTTATCTCCTTTTTTCTGTCCTCTACCCTTTCCGGACCGGAAACCCGGCCTCTCAAGGGCAGCCTGTCCATCGGATCTTCATGACTCCGACAACCAGACGCGAAGCCATCTATCTAAACCTGTGCCAACCGGAAAGGGACGTAAATTATATGTCAAAATGTCAGAAATATTGGCAGATGATGACAGAAAGCGTATCTTTGCACCTGCTATGGAATACAGGACTCTGACCGATAGGGAATATGAGGATATCGCCGCCCGCATTCTCTATGAAGACAACCATCTGATTGTCATCAATAAAAAGGCAGGCGAAATCACACAAGGTGACAAGACCGGTGACGAGCCGCTTGGAGAACTCCTCAAGGCTTTCATTGCCAGGAGAGATGCCAAGCCGGGAAAGGTATTCATCGGAATACCGCACCGCATTGACCGTCCTGTCAGCGGAATCGCAATGTTCGCCAAGACATCCAAGGCCCTTGAAAGGCTCAACGCCATGTTCAGGGACGGCAATGTACACAAATTCTACTGGGCCCTTGTCTGCAGGGAACCCGTCCCTGCCGAAGGAGAACTCGAAAACTGGCTGTACAGAATCGAAAGGCAGAACAAGACATACATCTGCAGAGCGGGGAACCAAAGAGCCGACGCCAAACTTGCCAGACTGCGGTACAGGCTTATCGGGAAAACAGAAAGATACTTTCTGACCGAAGTACAACTCCTCACCGGAAGGCATCATCAGATACGCTGCCAGCTTGCAGGCATAGGTTGTCCGATAAAAGGGGACCTGAAATACGGGGCTCCACGGTCCAATCCTGACGGAGGGATTTCACTCCATGCCAGAAGGATAACCTTCGTCCACCCTGTCAGAAAGGAAGAAATCACAATCGAAGCCCCGGTGCCCCCGTCATGGAAAGGGTTGGAAAACATACGGCTGCCCGAACCATAAAAATGCAACGCCCTCCCGGACAGACATTCACAGGATCACGAAATCGGATACATTCTTGATCCCTGTCAATCCGAAATAGGAAGCGGTTATATCTCCTCTGATGCATACCCGGCTGCCGACAAGACCGGGATTCGTCACAAGATTCAGCGCGTCCCTGATATCTCCTGCCGGCAACTGGACCGACATGCATGATGATTTCCCGCTAACGGACGCCCTGGCCGCTATCGCGATATTCGTCGCTGATTCGAAGGGCGGTTCATACGATATGCCCGTTTCGGAAGAAGACAGGTCTCCCCCGACTATATAACCGCTGACCCACACATCTTTCCGACCGACACTTGCCCTGGCGAGCGCGACTGTCATCGCATTCTGGGGACTGTCCCCTTTCAGATTCTCTTCTCCAATCACATAATCTTCATCAGTCCATATTCTTGCAGTATCCAGGCTGACAGTAATGCCGTCTCCGGTCCCTCCGGTTTCCGCAGATGCCACATCGAGACTGACAGAAAATATTTCCCTCGGTTCGAGTGCCCTTGTCATAAGGACAGACTCCTTACCTGCATCACTCAGGATCACCGAAACATTGCCCGGAAGGAAATAGGCTATCCTGGATTCCCTGTAACCATACATCAACTGCCCTTCCTCACCTCTGACAAAGAGCACTCCTTCAGGATATACCGTCAGAAAATCAGGATCGATCCTCAGCCTTATGCCGGAATTAATCTGGGTGCAGAGAAGGCCTACATCGACCGCTCCTCCGGAAGGGACGATGACACACTGGTCATCACCATACTGAGGGGACGAGAAGGCAGGCCTGGAAAATTCCCGGGACCTTACACTTACCGTACAACTTCCGGCCGGGACCGTCACCGTTTCCGGAGACTGTCCGTACGGGCCCTCATATACGACAGACCCGTCAGAAGATACAATCCTGAGGATAAAATCATTGGTGTCCGGAATCTCCTCCTGTACAGACCTTGATACGGGAACGCCTCCGGAAATGAACTTCAGCCTCAGGTGCCCTTGTCCTCCACCGTCATCTTTCCTGCATGAAACTGCAAGCATACATGCGACAGCCATGCAAACGGATAAAATCCTTACCGCTACGGAAATCTCTCTTTTCATATCTTTCCCTCACTTGATTATCGTTCCGCACTTCATGTACGGTACCGGCAAAATTATCGGGAAGACATATTGCCTGCAAGAGGCTGCAAAAGATTTTTCCGTTTTAAGTATATGTTTTATGTATTTTGCAGTTTTTCCGACAAAAAACACGGGGAGGACTATCGCTAATCCACCCCGCTACTTACTTAACCTAAACTTAAACTATGAAAAACTTCGCTGCAAAAATAGATAAAAATCTCTATTCTGCAACATCCGCTGCCCTTATTTTTGCATATTTCAGGACCAGTATCTTCTCTCCGAAATCATCAAAGGCGATCCTTGCCTTCAGATCGGCAGGGTTCCCTGTAATCTCCAATATCCTTCCGAAGCCGAACCTGTTGTGCTCTACTCTCTGGCCGGCATGAAGTTGCAGGACAGGCGTAGGGACAAATTCGGAATCCGGAACCCTTACCGGAACGGACCCTGGCCTGCGGAAAAGAGTCACTCCTGATTTATGCTCTGCAGGCTGCGGAGTCTGCCCAGCTGTCCGTGAAGTCTGCTGCATCGTCCGTGAGGACTGCCCAACTGTCCGTGAAGTCTGCTGAACCGTCCGTGAGGACTGCTGCACCCCTGACCTTCCTCTGCCGTAAAAATTCCTCTCCTGCTGTCTCTTTCCCCAGAATGACGGAGTCCCGGCTTCATCCGCATCATCCGTTTCAGATGAAAGAGGATTCGCGATGTATCTGCTGTCTATTTCCCTTATAAAACGGCTCGGGGAATTTGATTCCGTCTTCCCGTTTCGCATCCTTGTCGTCGCAAATGACAGATGGACAGATTTTTCAGCCCTTGTCACCGCGACATAGAACAGGCGTCTTTCTTCTTCGATATCATGTTCGGAAGCCATAAATCCCCCTGACGGGAACAGATTCTCCTCCATGCCTGCCACGTAGACATACGGAAACTCCAGCCCCTTGGAAGAATGGACTGTCATCAGCGCGATTCTGTTTGTAGAATCCTCATCCTGCTGTACGTCGACGGCACTCAACAGGGAGATATTCTCAAGATATTCCGACAAGGTGACAACCGGAAAATCCGAATCCGACAATTCAGTCCCTTCCTCTATCTGACCGTCAGCCTGCATTTCTTCAAAATAGTCGTTATGCCTCTCCTCCACATATCCCTTTACGCTGTTGAGCAGTTCGTCTATATTCGCTGCCTTTGACTGGGATTCTATGCTGTTGTCCGACTTATAGGAAGAATAAAGTCCGGAATCGGATGAGACGGACGTCGCAATCCTGTATGCGTCTTCGGTTGCGGACCTCACGGTCAATGACATCATCATCTTACAGAATTCCCTGATCTTCCTTATGCCTGCCGCCTTGAGCCCGTAGGTTTCCAGATCTTCCGCAAAGGCCGCCTTCATCAGGGAGCAGTTATGGTTGTGCGCGGCTGCCGTCAGTGCGGCTACCGAAGTATCCCCTATTCCGCGGGCCGGTTTGTTGACTATCCTCCTGAAAGACTCGTCATCATTGGGATTTACCGTAAGTTTCAGATATGCCATCATATCCTTGACTTCCGCCCTGTCAAAGAATGAATTCCCGGAATAGATCATATAGGGAAGATTCCTCTTCCGCAATGCCTCCTCCAATGCCCTGGACTGGGAATTTGTTCTGTACAAAATTGCAAAATCCTGATATTTTGCATGTTCCGACTGCAACCTTGATATGATGGATGACACTATCAGAAGTGCTTCCTCTCCTTCCGAATAAGCCTGGATCAGCCTTATCTTCTCACCTTCATCCCCCATGGAATAACAGTTCTTCGGTATCCTTGCGCTGTTTTTCGCGATCAGGGAATTCGCGGCATCGACTATTGTCCTTGTGGAGCGGTAGTTCTGTTCAAGCCTGAAAGTCCTGTTGTCCGGATAATCTTTCCTGAAATTCAGGATATTCTCAATCTTGGCCCCCCTGAATGCGTATATCGACTGCGAATCATCACCTACCACGCATATATTGTGATGTCTGACAGCCAGTTTCTTCAATATCAGATACTGTGCATAATTGGTGTCCTGATACTCATCCACCATTATATAGTCGAAGCGGGAGGAAAGGTCTTCTAGAGCAGCAGGATTATCCTTCAGAAGAATATTCATATTCAACAGGATATCATCGAAATCCATCACTCCGGCCTGGCTGCATTTTTCCGCATACAGCCTATATATGTCGTATATCCTGGGCTTTTTGACCGCCGCATCATTCTGCAGGGCCACCTGATTGCGCCCGTAGGCATCAGCCGTGACAAGATTGTTTTTCGCCATCGATATCCTTGACAGTACATCCTTGGGCTTATAGACCTTGTCATCGAGCTGGAGTTCCTTGAGACAGGTCTTGATGGCTGAAATAGAATCGCTCGTATCGTAGATCGTAAATTCTGTCGGATATCCAAGGCTTCCGGCATATTCCCTCAGAAACCGGATGAATACGGAATGGAATGTACCCATCTTCAGCCTGCGGGCCTTTCTGTCTCCTACCATAAGGGCTATCCTCTCCTTCATCTCCTTAGCCGCCTTCTTCGTAAACGTCAAGGCCAGAATCCTGTCCGGATCCCCACCCTGTTCCAGAATGTATGCAATCCTGCTCGTCAGGACCCTCGTTTTTCCTGAACCCGCTCCCGCCACTATGAGCACCGGTCCATCCACACAGGTGACAGCCTTTCTCTGCTCGCTGTTCAACCCATCCAGTATAGTACTCTTTTCCTGTTCCATAATGTGCGCGAAGATAAGCAAAACATTTTGATGCAGCCGTCAAATTTCATAAAAATACCGGGAACATGTTTCCGGATGCAAAAAAGGAGGATGCCTCAAAAGATTCAAGACACCCTCCTTCATCCGAACAGCAGGAATTCCTATTCCATAGACTTCGCTATACCCATCTGAAGTCCCCGGAGTTCCGCTATGCCGCGCAGTCTTCCGTAGCAAGAATAGCCCGGATTTGATTTGCGGCCAAGATCATCACACATCTGATGTCCATGATCCGGACGGACAGGCAGGCTGACCTTGCGGCGCTGCTGTACTTCCAGAAGAGCCTTCATCATTCCGTACATATCTACATCCCCTTCAAGGTGGTTCGCTTCGTAGAAATTGCCTTCCGCATCCCGTTTGGTACTGCGCAGATGCACAAAGCCTACCCTGTCACCGAATTCCCTCATCATGGCCACACAATCGTTGTCCGCCCTTACGCCGAATGATCCGGTGCAGAGACACAGGCCGTTGGACCTGTTAGGGACTGCTGCAACCAGCTTTCGGAAATCCTCGGCAGTGGAAAGGATTCTCGGAAGTCCGAGAATAGGATATGGAGGATCATCAGGATGGATGACCATTTCCACTCCGCACTCGTCCGCTACCGGGCAGATCTCGGACAGGAAGTATATCAGATTGCTGCGGAGTTTTTCGGCATCGATCCCGTCATACCTTGCGAGGGCCTCCCTGAACTGGTCAAGCGTGAAACTCTCTTCACTGCCAGGAAGTCCTGCTATCATGTTCCTTGTTATAAGTTCTATCTCAGCCTCATCCATCTTCTCATACCTGGCCTTTGCCTTTGCTATATCCTCTTCAGAATATTCGTTGAAGGCTGCCGGGCGTTTAAGAATGAAAAGGTCGAATGCAAGGAATGCAGCCCTCTCGAAACGGAGAGCCCTCGAGCCGTCCGGCATCTCGTACGAAAGGTCGGTTCTCGTCCAGTCAAGTACCGGCATGAAATTATATGTCACGCAATAGATACCGCATTCTGCCAGGTTACGGATAGACTGCTTGTAATTCTCGATATATTTCCGGAAGTCCCCGGTCTGTGTCTTGATATGTTCATGGACAGGTACACTTTCCACCACGCTCCATACCAGACCGGCATCCGCTATCATTTTCTGTCTCTTGCGGATCTCTTCAACGGTCCAGACTTCCCCGTTGGGAATATGGTGCAGGGCATGGACAATGTCGGTAACTCCTGCCTGGCGGATATACTGCAGGCTGACAGGGTCATTCGGCCCGTACCAGCGCCAACTTTCTTTCATCAGATACATTTTGGTGTCTTTTTAATTTGTCTCTATATTGAATATCAGATTCTTCGCTTCGCTCAGAATGACAGTGAAGTCGCTCTGAATGACAGTGGAGGCTAGATGCTGAAGGCATCGAATCCTCCGTCTACCACTGCCACAGTACCTGTTACTGCCTTTGATGCGTCGGATGCAAGCCAATGCAAGGTCCCGAGCAGTTCTTCCGGCTCAAGAAAACGTCCTACCGGAGTGTGGGCAAGAATGGTATGTGACCTGTCCGTCAGGCTTCCGTCAGGATTGGTAAGCAACGTCCTGTTCTGGTTGGTCAGGAGGAAACCCGGAGCGATTGCATTTACTCTCAGCCCCTCACCGAATTTTGTCGCAAGTTCGGCACACAGCCATTTCGTCCAGTTAGCCACCGCAGCCTTTGCGACTCCGTATCCGGCAACCCTGGTAAGAGGCCTCAGTGCAGATTCGCTGGCAAAATTGATGATGGAACCTGATTTTTTCTCGACCATAGCCTTTGCAAAGACCATAGTAGGGATAATCGTACCGAACAGATTGAGTTCCGTAACCTTCTTTACCGCTTCGACATCAAGGTCAAAGATACTCTTGTCAGGAGGGACGGTTGCAGCCGCCATGTTTCCTCCTGCAGCATTAAGGAGAATGTCAATGGTACCGTACTTTGCAATGATCTGATTGTAATTGTCCTCCAGAACCTGCTTGTCGAGAACATTCGTCGGCATGAAGCATGCCTCGCCTCCTTCCGCCTTGATTTCAGAGACTATCTTCTCTCCGAGTTCCGATGCCCTTTCCAGATCCAGCAGGACGACTTTCGAGCCCTGGGCGGCAAAATACTTTACGATTGTAGTTCCGAGAATTCCGCAAGCGCCGGTCATTACCGTCACTTTGCCGTTGATATCAAAAAGATTCTTGTTCATAACAACATATTTTGGATTTACTTCACATCTATGGAAATTTCCGCTTTCTTCAACTTTTTCGATCTGACCGTCAATGTCATATCACCCTGTTGCTCTCCGGACTGGAGGATAACGGTAAGTTTACCGTTGAATGCATGCATCTGCGGTATGTGGAAAAGTTCAAGACTGGTGGGATCACCGTTTGCAGCAGCGCGGAAACTGCCCGCCCCACTTACTTCAAAGGAAAGCAGGCTGTCGTCAAGAGGACAAGGATTCCCCTCCCTGTCCACCACGGTCACCGTTACGTAAGCCAGGTCCTTGCCATCCGCCTTCAACTCCTTTCGCATTGTCTCCAGCATTATATGGTGAGGCTTGCCGGCAGTACGCACGCATACGGTATCGGCAGCATTGCCCTTGTCATCATAGGCCACTACCCTTACTTCCCCGGGCTGATAGACGGCATCATGCCACATAAGCCTGTAACGGTCCTCCACGGCCTCGTCCTGAGCCCCTGTCGTCGGTTTTCCCGGCTGTTTCCTCTTCCGTCCGAAACTTACGCCATTAATGAAAAGTTCGGCCTCCGGATAGGAAGTATAGACGAATACAGGAACGGTTTCGCCTTCGTGTCCCTCCCAGTTCCAATGCGGAAGGACATGAAGGGTAGGCTTTTCCTTGTTCCATACGCTCCGGTAGAGATAGTATCTGTCTTTCGGAATCGAGGCCAGGTCGATTATACCGAACATGGAACTGTGATTGGGCCATGAATCCTTGTCATACGGAGCCGGTTCGCCAAGATAGTCTAATCCTGTCCATACGAACTGGCCGAGTGTCCAGTCATAATCATCAGCCAGGGCAAAATCCACATCAGGAATATTGGACCAACTGCATGCCTCAAGATCATAGGAGGAGCACTGATGGTTTTCATACAGATGGCTGAAACGCTTTTCCGCAGGAAGCATGTACACCCCTCTCGAACTTACACATGATGCGGTTTCGGAACCGAGCACGAATCCCTGAGGCAGTGAAGAGAATGCCTCATGATATCGGAAAGTCCTGTAATTCAATCCAGGGACATCTATCATGGCGGCAAAACCGTTTTCAAGGACGCAGGTTACCTGGTCCATCCCGCAAGTCACAAGCCTGTCAGGATCCTCCCTGTGACAGATATCCTGCAGGAACTCAGCCACCCTGTATCCGTCCGGACTGCACTGTGTCGGCACTTCATTACCGATGCTCCACATGACGACACAAGGATTGTTTCTCCATTGGTGAAGCATATTCACCATATCCTTTTCCGCCCACTCGTCAAAGAACCTGTGATAACCGTTCCTGCATTTGGCGATATCCCATTCGTCAAACGGCTCTATCATCATCATGAATCCCATCTCGTCACAAAGGCGGACAAGTTCGGGCGCCGGCATATTATGGGCTGTCCTTATGGCATCACATCCCATGTCCTTAAGAAGGACCAACTGATGTCGTAGGGCGGATTCGTTGATGGCAGCCCCCAAAGGCCCGAGGTCATGATGGTTGCATACCCCCTGGAATTTCCGTCTTTCTCCGTTCAGGTAAAATCCTTTATATGGTATAAACTCCACTGACCTTATCCCGAATCTCGTAACATACGTATCCACAAGCCTGTCAGATACATAGACCTCGGATCTGGCTTCATACAGGTACGGAGTTTCAGGAGACCAGAGAGCAGGATCGGTTACCGGGAAATTCTGCACGACAGGCAGATCCTTGCCAGGATATCCTATGGCCTGACCGGATGCGACTGTCCTACCGTCCGGACCTATAATGTCCGTGACGACCCTGACTCCTTCAACATCGGCATTTTCAAGCCTCGTTTCCAGCCTGACGGATGCAAAGGTACTGTCCACATGCGATGTCGTGACCCTTGTTCCCCAGACCGGTACATGTACCTCATCCACCGTAATCAGATGTACGTTTCTGTAAAGACCTGCCCCAGGATACCACCTTGAAGACTGCGGCCTGTTTTCCAGCCTGACTGCCAGGACATTATCCTGTCCGTTCCCGGAAAGGCATTCTGTCACATCACAGTGAAACGAATTGTAGCCGTATGGCCAGAAGCAGACCTCCTTACCGTTCACATAGACTCTTGCCTCACTCATGGCCCCGTCAAAAAGCAGAATGGCACGCTTGCCTTCCGGCACATCGAATTCGGTCCTGTACCAACCTGTACCGACATAAGGAAGGCCCCCTGTCCTGCCTGTCTTCAACGATGCCTTCTTCTCGAAATTCTGGGTAATGGCAACATTCTGAAGATCATTGTTCATATCGAACGGACCGTAAATGGCCCAGTCGTGAGGTACCGTAACATCTTCCCAGGAAGAATCATCATACGCGGTTTCCTGGGCTCCTGCCGCTTCTCCCCTGTGGAACTTCCAGCCTTTTTCCAGAAGGACTTCCTGCCTCTGGGCAAATGAAGACACAGGCTGCAGTACAAAAAGCGACACCAATAATAATACAGATATCTTTTTCATTTTCAGTTTCCTTATATTCCGAACCCGCAGAAAAGCCTACTTTTCCGACATTTTCCTATAATAATCCCTCATAATATACCAGGCCTGCTTGCGCTGTCCCTGGTCAGATACCAGACCTTTCCGGTTCCAGCCTTCCTGATTCACCGGATGAAACCTGTACGGAGACCTGAAATCAAACAGAATCCAAGGAGAAACTCCGGCCAGGTTCGGGATATGGCTGAACATCTCGATATTGTCACGGTACAGACGGGCCTGGTACTCTTCACTCCAGGATGAAGTCTCGTCGCTGGAACCGTGCTGCCCGTAGAGTGCCTCGCCACCGAACTCTGAAATGATAAGAGGCTGGTCCGGACATACATCCCACACCGCTTCCGAAGGAGATACCGGCCACGGATGATACCATCCCATATACTTGTTCACTGCAACTACGTCAAGTTGCCTTGTAAAGTCATCGTGCATCTCGAAATGACATGTGGATTCTTCGTAATATACCAGATCAAACGCAGCTACATAAAGTCTGGTCGTATCAAGAGCCTTTCCCGTCTCGAGAAGCGAACCGAGAAAGGCATTGCGGGCCGGAGAAGGCTTGGTTTCGTTTGCCACGCCCCAGAATCCCACGGCGCAACGGTTCCTGTCCCTCATTATCATTTCGGTCAGCATTCCCTGCGCCTTCGCCCTGGTACCTTCATCCTCGAAATCTATTCCCTGCCATACAGGTATCTCCTGCCAGAGAATGATTCCCATCTCCTCCGCACGACGTACGGTATATTCGTTCTGAGGATAGTGTGCCAATCTAATCATATTGACTCCCAATGCTTCCGCTTCAGAAAGAAGCATGACGGCATCCGCCTCGCTGAATGCACGTCCCATTCTCTGAGGTATCTCCTCATGGAAAGATATCGAACGCATGAAGACAGGTTCCCCGTTCACAAGAATCCTTGTCCCGTCAACTTCGATATTCCTGAATCCTATCCTGTCCTCAATCATGTCATTCCCGTACGACACGGACACATCATACAGTTTCGGTGCCCCCGGTGCCCATCTCTGAAGTCTTTTTGCCTTGAATGAAGTCCCGGCACGGCCGGAAGCATCGGTATTCAGGATTCTTGAAATCCCGAGTTCGGGAATCTCCACCTTCACTTCGCCCTCAACGGCATCCGAAAGTTCTACGGATACATTTATAATATCGGACTCATGCTTGTCAAGCTGGATGAAATAGTCCTTGACATACACTTCCGGAGTAGATACCAGCATCACATCCCTGGTTATTCCTCCGTAATTCCACCAGTCGAAAGCCAGGGCGGGAATCGCATCTTCCGTCCTGCGGTTATTCACTTCCACACACAGGAAATTGTCACCGGCCTTGAGCAGATCGGTCACTTCCACCTGAAACGGTGTAAAGCCGCCTTCATGAGAGGTGATCTTCTCCCCGTTCAGATACACGTTGCAGCGGTAGCTGACAGCCCCGAAATAAAGGAAAGTCCTTTCGCCTGGCCTCCGGGGCGAATCGAAATGACGTGCATACCATACGGTACCTTCATAATATTTCAATTCGGGATTCTGCGAATTCCAGTCTCCGGGCACATTCAGCCTCATCCCGCCTTCAAAGGAATATTCATAGAATTCCTCCGGCTTCTGAGGTTTCAGATTCCTGTAAATCTGCATTTTCCGTCCCTGGTCATAAAGATCCACGATCACATTCCATTTCCCGTTAAGAAGGGTATATTCCCTTCCGTATACATTGGTCATGGCTGTCGGTACAGCTCCCGCAAATTCCGTCGAGGCCAGCAACAAGAGAGCCAGCACTGTCAGTCTAAACAATTTCATATGACAAATCTTATTATTATTCAAATAATTATCTGTTTATCACATAACGATACAGGGCAAATGTATTGCGCTCGGGGAGACTGACTTCTATCGCGCCGTCTTTCCCGGCAACTGCGGAAAAGACCTTGCCGTACCCGAGAACCGGACTGAACACAGCCTGAGTGCCTTCCGGAAGCCAGGTCTCAATCACCTCACTCCCCCTGTCCGTATCTTCCCTGTACACCAGCAAATATCCGTAATCGGCATCGAAAACCGACTGGAACCCCGTGAAAGAACGTCCGGACGGCTCCTCCCCTACAGGAAGAATGGTACCGGAATGGAATTCCGCGCTTACTGACTTGTAATCTTCGATAAGTCCTGCAAGCGAATACGCCTCTTCCGGAAGATTAGAAGCCTCCATCCACGCAAGAGGCTGGCCCGCCATGGATGTCGCGAATATATAGTCAAACGGAAGATTCTGCGGAGCAAACGGATCGTTCCCGTACAGATCGGCATTCCTCCATTTGTTCAGGAATTCCACCTGAAGCCTCTCTGCGGGAACATATTTTGAGAGTTGCCATACATTACGCAATGTCCAGTACGGGAAATAGAGATGCCAGTCGGTGTACCTGTTTTCAAGGAAGACATTACCATACTCATAAAAGGAATGGTATCCCGGACGACGGCCTGCCGTCACATCGAGATTGAAAATGATTTCATTGCCGGACTCCTTCTGGACCGTGTCAAAAAGCCTTCTGAGATTCCTTTCGGCTTCCTTGGACGCCACAACGATACCGTCTACCTTGAACACCTTGATCCCGTATTCCCTGTAGAGGGACAGAATCGCATCCGCATCCTTTCTCCAATGCGCGAAATCATCCTGTACGCTCGGATTGAACCATAAGCCCAGTTCTATGCCGAGTTCCTTTGCCTTTGACACTATAGGGGCTAGACCGGAAGGGTATTTCACAGGATCCGGTTTCCAGTAATCCGGATTGTCATATATGTTCTTGAAGGAACCTTTGGCCAAAGCGGAATTGGGACTCTTGCCTATCTGCCATCCGTCATCTATCTGAAAATGCGTTATGCCCAATCTGGCTGCCTTTTCCAACTCTTCAAGACAGAACCTTTCGTTTACTTTCGTATCCTGGCTCCGGTCTCCCCAAGTATTCATCATTATCATTTCATCTCTTCCCGGAATATGCCTGCGTATCTGCTTCTGGTATGCCCTGAGGGCCTTCAAGGCCGACAATTCACCCTCTCCGTAGATTCCGGTCACACAGGAATATGCCTGGGTCCAGTCCTCTTCGGATATATCGGATGCGGCAAGCCCCAGCCCCGTAACGGAGAAATTCCCGAATTCCGCCACGAAATCAGTTCCAGGATATGACAGTTGCGAGCCGGAACTCGGAGCCTCCTTGAGAAAGAAAAAGCCGTTACCTTCAATTCCATCCCTGACAAAAAGCAGGTTGCCCCTGTACCCGGTCCTCCTGTATGGAATGAAGTCCCTTTCCGCGACAAGATTATTGTTCCAGTCAGTCACATCCCAGAATTCGACTGCCTTTCCGTGCCAGTGAAGGCCGTCCAGCCTCAACTGGTCGAGGACTCCTGACAACGGCTCTGTCTTCGTGTCCTTGTCGAATTCTATATTCTTCCTGTCCGCAGCCGAAACGGCCTTTTCTGAAGAAACATCAGAGACGCTTCCCTTCAGCCACGTATCGCAGGCAATGGCAGGGACATCCATATATACCCTGTACTCCCTGCGTACGCTCAGGTCACCTATATCATAGGTTACCACCGTCTTCTGATAAGCCTCATGTATCTCGTTTGCAGGAACGTCAACGACATTATAGGATGAGTTCCGACCTTCCGCGGCACCTTTGACCACAGAGAAATCAGGACGGAGGCCATTGGATCTGAATGTCTTTCCCGTAGTCTTGTCCGTCAGGCTCACTGTCATCAGATTCCCCCCGTTCCAAAGGAATTTCCTCTCCACCTTCCTGTTGCCGATCACAAGCGTATCTCCCCTCATTTCACTGTAAGGAGCCGCTTTAGGCCGCTTCAGCAAGGTATTGGGCAGATTGAACATCTGGTTTGTCAGACCATCCCCTTTCTTGCCGGCCCCTGCTTCCATCATCGATTTCAATTCATCAAGATGGTCAAGATATACCTGACGTGGCGAACAGCCGTACCTGTCACAGATGGCCGCCGCCATTCCGACCACTTCACCCATCATGCCCGTAGTGCGCATCACCCTTACCGTACCGAGAGCGACATGTGATACGCTTATATTTCTTCCTGCCATGAAAAGATTGTCTATATTGCGCGAATACAGACATCTGTAGGGTACTGCATACGGATGAATCCAGTTATGCACTGTCGCAGCCTTGAATTCCCTGCCCGGGAATCTCGAGGAATTCACCGGATCCGGAAAATGCAGGTCAATCGCCCAGGTAGTGGTGAACGACGCATCCTCATAAGGGATATTCCTGTCTATGTCATTCTGGGTGAGGATATGGTCTCCCACCAGCCTGCGGGATTCCCTCTTGCCGAGGATATAACTGACCCAGTCCAGGGAGCGGTTCCGCCATTTGTCATTATCCTTCAGATGGTTCTTCAGGTAACTCCAATTGGCATAGATCACAAGCATCCCGTAATCCCTTATCTTCTCTGCATCGAATATCTGGTCAAGGTTCATTCCCGTCTCCCACTGCCACTCACCCATCGTGACTTTCTCGCAGTTACCGTCATTGAACCCCATCCCATAGTCGAATTCCGGAAAAGCGGTCGGAGAATCACACTCCCTGGAATACCACTGGATAGAGGATCCCATGGTAATGCTGTCAGCGACTTCCTGTCCGAAGGATTCCCCGAAGGCATCTTTTGATTCCCTGCCCATCATGTATTCCGCACCGGCAAGATAACCGATTGTCCCGTCTCCTGTACAGTCGGAAAAGAGAGGGGCTTCAAGCCAGTACTCTTCAGCAGTTTCTATATGCCTGATCAGGACCGCTTCTATCCTGTTGCCGGACATTCTGACATCCACTGCCCTATAACTCGGGAAAAGCGTCACGTTTTCCTCTCCATCAATGAATTCCTGCTTCCGGTGGTCTTCATAGCATTCTGCAGGATTTGCGTTTCCTTTTGTAGTATGACCGAACTCCCGGATCATACGCCCGAGACTCGTGTACGGTTCCATCTCCACATAACCGCCCAGATGGACTCTTACTTCAGAACTGTTGTTTCCCCCGAGGACAGGCCTGTCGTTGACCAGGGCCACCTCAACACCATTTCTGGCCGCTGACACTGCCGCACACATGCCGGCTATCCCCCCGCCCACTACGACCAGATCAAATGACTGCCTGCCAGGCTCACCGGAATCCAGATGCATTCTCCTGAACTCTTCAAGAGCAGCAGGATCTTCCGGAGGCACGGACTTCCTGTCCGTTGTAAGATATACGGCATCACACCTGCCGTCGAATCCTGTCAGATCCATCAGAGCCAGACTTGTCTTTCCGGCAGACAGTCTCGCCTTTCCTGCGTACTGCCACATCCATCTGTCTCCATCCGCTCCCAGAACAGGGTCCAGAACCCTGTCCCCTACCCTGATCCTGAACTTGCCCGGGCCTTCTCCCGAATACCATGGGGAAGTCCAGTTGAAAGTCCTCACATATATGTGATAAGTCCCGTCTTCAGGGACATCTATCCGGGTACTTGCTTCATCCACAGGTTCTCCCATACCATGGGCAAGAAGATATGACGAGCCCATCAGATCCATGAACTGCTGGTCGACGGACCATCCCCCTTTGTCATCGAAGTTTTCTGTCTCTACCCATATATCGGCGGCACGCAGATTTATGGTCGCTAGCGACAGGATCAGGAACAGAATTCTTTTCATGCTTTATATTATATAGGTGTTACAATTCCACGGATACAGACAGAGGCAGTTCAGCAGACGAATGGCCAGCCAATATCTCGAATTTTCCAGGCTCCACGACGAAATCCTTCTCGAAGATATCATAATATGCAAAAGCATCCGGTCCCAGAGTGACGCTGACCCTGACAGTCTCGCCCGGCCTGATTTCCACTTTCTGATATCCTTTGAGTTCCTTGGACGGCCTGACCACCGATGACTCCACATCCCTGACATATACCTGGGCGACCTCCTTACCGGCACACTTTCCGGTATTGGTTATATCAAAACTTACCGTAACGGTATTTTCCCCTGTCTTTTCTGCCGAAATGTTCTTATAGGCAAACGATGTATATGACAGTCCGTATCCGAAAGGATATCTCGGGACCTTTCCTGTCCTGTCATATCCGCGGTAACCTCCGAATATTCCCTCCGTATAGGTCACCCTTTTCTTTACATCATAATAACTTTCATGGGCAGGATTATCCTCCCATCTGTCCTCTATCGATATCGGCAGCCTTCCGCTCGGACATACTTCACCCGTCAGCACGGAAGCCACCGCACTTCCGCCTTCCTGACCGGGATACCATGCCATGATTACGGATTCGACGCCTTCAGACCAGCCGTTGAAATCCACTCCTCCTCCCGCATTCATCACAACCGTCACATTCTCGTGCAGATCAGATACCAGAGTTATCATATTCCTCTGATCCTCCGGAATGGCGAAAGGCCTTTCCCATCCTTCTCCTTCAGAACTGCTGTCGAATCCGCCGCAATACACGACAGAAGCCGCCTTCTCCAGATTCTCTTCCAGGAGGTCCATATTTCTCAGTCCGGCAGCAAATGTGACAGTACCTTCTCCCGCATTATCATAGAATTCATACCGTAGACTGTATGTTTTCCCAGCCTCGACTTCCAGGAACAGGGACCTTGATGTCAGGGAATGGTTGCCCCAATCCCCTCCGAGCAGTTTTCCGTCCACATACAGCCTGTACCCGTCGTCTCCGGAAACGGAGAAACGCACCAGCCCGCTTCCCTGAGGTTTCAGCACTCCCGTCCACCTTACGGAATATTTGTCTTCCGGCATTCCTTCAAAAGGGCTTCCGTATTTCCAATAGTGCGTCGGATTACCCTCCACACATGTCTTGAACGGCTCTCCGGACAACTGTGTATTACAGTAATATTCGGCATTGAACCCGGGAACGGTACACGTGCTGTCTGTGAATACGGATCCTCCAAGCATATCCGCATAAAGCATGTCTTCGGTCAACAGCATCACATTACGTTCACCCAACTCCGAACACAGTCCCTGATATACGGACACCGTCGAGTACGGGGTCACGAATCCGCTTCCTCCGCCTGTAGGTATCCTGTCCGCATTAGGTCCCATGACAAGAACCCTTGAGCGCTTCTTCAAAGGCAGATTGCCGCCTTCGTTTTTCAGAAGGACAATCCCTTCCTCGGCGATTTCCCGCGCAATCCTTCCGGATACGGGATTGTCAAGGGCTATGGTTGTATCCTGCATCGGACGGTCAAGGAAGCCGAAAGCGATGAACGTCTGGAGGATATGCTTTACCTTTTCGTCAATGGTCCTTTCCTCCACGACTCCAGACTCGATCAGAGGCATCAGTTTCTCTTTGGTAAAATACACCCCTACCGGACACTCCAGATCCAGTCCGCCGTTCGCTGCCCCTGACGTGGAATATACCGAAGTCCAGTCAGACATCACTATTCCCTTGAATCCCCACCTGTTACGCAGGACTTCAATGTTCAGCCACGGATTTTCCGTCGAATGCAGACCCCAGACAAGATTGTAACTGTCCATTACGGAGCCTACCCCCGCTTCCTGTACTGCCTTTCTGAAAGCAGGAAAATATATTTCGTTAAGGGTCCTCTCATCCACATCCGAACTGGCACTGTGACGCATATGCTCCAACTGGTTGTTGGCGGCGAAATGCTTTACAGTAGCCATAACCCCTTCTGCCTGCACCCCGAGGATATACTCCTTTGCAGTCTCGGAAGCAAGATACGGGTCCTCTCCCATATATTCATAGTTCCTTCCGCACATCGGCGCCCTGTAGATATTTACTCCCGGGCCGAGAAGAATCGCCACTCCCCTTGCCTTGGCATCCTGCCCAAGTCCGTGTCCGAGAGCAAGGGCAAGGTCCCGGTTCCAGGTTGCGGCAGTCAGGATCCCGCACGGATACAATGTACTTTTGGTATTGTTTCTGATTCCCTGCGGTCCGTCCGCCAGCCTGATTTCAGGGATACCGAGCCTGGGAACCGGCCTCAGGAGAAAAGACCTGACTCCCGATATATAATCAATCTTCTCATCAAGGGTCATCCTGGCAACAAGTTCCGCCGCACGCCGCTCGTCCTCCTCCGTGATTCTGACCGGCTCGGGTCTGGAATAGACAATCGCATCCTTGTCATCGGAATGCGGACCGGCCGCCTGGGCCGTACCTGAAAAAACAGACAGCGACATCGCTGACATCAGCAGCAGGGATGAAAATCTAAGAAAATCCAGTGTCATTAATGAAGTGTATTAATGTAAAAATAACGTGTTCGTACACAATTCGCACAAAAATAGTCAAAAAAATTTGATAAATCAACTATTATTGATAATATTTGCAGATATGAAACTTGGATCTGAAGGTCCATTGTTTTTGTACTAAACACTTTAAACCTCAGAACGCATCATGGATGCGTCATGAACAGGACAGGAGATGGCGAAACAGGTAAAAATCAAAGACATTGCCAAGATGGCCGGAGTGTCTGCGGGCACGGTAGACAGAATCATACACAACAGGGGAAAAGTATCCAAGGAAAGCAAGGCGGCGGTGGAAAAGGTATTGTCCGAAGTCGGATACAGATACAACATACACACATCGGCTGTCGCCCTGAGGAAAGAATTCAGTATAATAATAAGCATGCCGATCGCCGGCATCGGTGAATACTGGGGGACCATCCAGAAAGGTATAGAACATGCCCTCCACGAATATTCCGATGTGAACATAAACTGCAGGTACGCTTTCTACAACCAGTTCGATGTCTACTCGTGCCGCTCCGCATTCGAAAGCATATTCGACAATACCCCGGATGCGGTAATTATCGGTCCGACATTCATGGAAGAGACTGAAGAACTGTGTGCAAGGCTAGACGGCATGGGCATACCGTACGTTTTCATAGATTCCATAATCGCAAACACCTCTCCGATAGCGACCTTTACCACGGACCAGTACACATGCGGCTTCCTGCTCGGGAAAATGCTCCACTCGATAACGCCGTCCGACGCCGAATATGCCATATTCAGGAACCAGAGGATCGGCAACAGAAGTTCCATGAACTCCGTCGAACGCAAAAGGGGGTTTATGGACTTTTTCAAATCCGTCGGCATAAAGGACAGGATACACGAAACCTCCTTCTCTGTCATGAATCCTGAAGAAAACGAGAAGGACATAATGAAGTTCATGGCAAGGTATCCTAAAATAAAAGGGATAGCCGCCTTGAATTCAAGGGGCTATATAATAGCCGACATCATGATGAAGATTGACACAGACGACATCAGGATGGTATCGTTTGACCTGACCTCCAACAATATAAGATGCATAAGGAACGGCTCGATCGAAGCCCTCCTGTGCCAGCGGCCGGGCCTCCAGGGCTTTCTTGCCGTAAAGACCGTCATCAAATATCTCCTGTACAGCAAGACCGGTCTCCAACAGCATACCATGATGCCGATAGACATCGTCCTGAAACAGAACATCGACTACTACAGGGAATACATGGATCTTTAACAAAAAGCCCTGCCGCAGTGTATATGGCGGCAGGGCTTTCCCGAATATCCGTTCCGGACCCGTCAGAAATTGAAGTAACGGGCAGCGTTATTATATGATATATCCTTGACCATCTGGTGGATGAACGGCATTTCACTCCTCGGCAGACGTCCTTTCTCGATATCCTCACCCAGGACAGAGCACAGGATCCTGCGGAAATACTCGTGGCGCGGATACGAAAGGAAACTCCTGCTGTCTGTCAGCATCCCGACAAACCTGCTGAAAAGGCCGAGGGCAGAAAGCGCATTCATCTGCTTGCGCATTCCGTCTTCCTGATCCAGGAACCACCAGCCGGAGCCAAGTTGCATCTTGCCAGGCACGGTCCCGTCATTGAAGGTATATGCCATGGTCGCCAGCACTTCATTATCCTTAGGATTCAGATTATAAAGGATGGTCTTTGCCAGCCTGTCCTCCATTGCAAGGGTATTGAAGAACTTATGCCCTGCCGCAGCACACTGTACATCATGGATGGCATCATATCCGGTATCAGGGCCGAGGATATTGAACATCTTCGTATTATTGTCGCGGATCGCTCCGATGTGGAACTGCTGCACCCACCCGGTCTCATAATCCATACGCGCGAAATCAAGCAGAATCGCACTTCTGAATTTCAGTATCTCCTCCCGCGTTGGCATCTGTCCTGCAAGAGTGTTGCGGAATATCCTGTCTATCTCTTCAGGTGTAAAGTCCTCTGCATAGAAAGTCTCCAGACCGTGGTCGGACAGACGGCTTCCCATGGAATGGAAGAAGTCATGCCTCTTGCGCAATGCATCGATCAAGTCCGCATATCCTGAAATCTGAACGCCCGATACACTCTCAAGCCTTGAAACATATTCCTTGTACTGCTCCGGCTTCTCTATGACCATCGCCTTGTCAGGTCTCCAGGCCGGAAGCACCTTCACTCCGAAAGGATGTTCATTAATGTATTTGTGATACTCAAGGCTGTCAGCCGGATCGTCCGTCGTACAGACTACCTTGACATTGAAACGTTTCATAAGGGCCTGGCCCCTGTATTCTTCAGTCTGGAGTTTCGCGGTACACTCATCATAGATTGCACGTGCAGTCTGGGGATTGAGAAGATCATAGATTCCGAAAACCCTTGCAAGTTCCAGATGCGTCCAGTGATAAAGAGGATTGCGCATGGTGTACGGCACGGTCTCCGCCCATTTCTCGAATTTTTCGTAACTGCTCCGGTTGCCGGTGATGAATTCCTCCGGTACCCCGTTACCCCTCATCGCACGCCATTTGTAATGGTCTCCGCCAAGCCATACTTCAGTCAGATCCTTGAACTGATGGTTCTCCGCAATCTGCTTCGGCACAAGGTGACAGTGGTAATCTATAATAGGCATGTTCTCCGCGCTTTCATGATAGAGTTCGCGGGCATAACCGTTTGTCAGCATGAAATCGTCGTTGATGAATTTCTTGTCGACGACTCCGTCTATGCTTTCCTTTACTTTTGAAAGTATATCCATATATAAACGATATTAGAATGGTTTTCCATCCGCGGTGCCGCATGTCCCTGCCTGCCGCACAGGTCCATACGTCAAAATTATTCAAAAAACATTGAATATTTGTCAAAGCCGCGTAAATATAACAATAATTTCCGTTAACGGACACGGAAATTTGTTACTTTTGGGAAAATTTAAAAACAACCGAATGGTAATACTATGGAAACACTTAAAGAACTGAACAGGAAAACGGCTGACGCCAGACATTATCCGGACAGGATCATACAGTTCGGAGAAGGTAATTTTCTAAGGGCCTTCGTCGACTGGATCATTTGGAAGACAAACCGGGAAACCGGTTTCAATGCAGGAGTGGTCCTCGTACAGCCGATAGACAAAGGCATGGTGGACGTCATCAATTCCCAGGACGGGCTGTACCACCTGAATCTGCAGGGAATAGACAAGGGACAGGCCGTGGACTCCATTGAAATGATAGATGTCATCAACCGGGGGATCAACCCTTACAGGGAATTCGACCAGTATCTCGCCCTGGCGGAAAATCCTGAAATAAGATTCATAATATCGAATACGACCGAAGCCGGAATAGCCTTCGACCCGCAATGCAGGTTTACGGACAGGCCTGCCGCCTCATATCCCGGAAAACTCACCCAACTGCTGTACCACAGATATGAATATTTCAAGGGAGACAGGTCCAAAGGGTTCATCATCTTCCCTTGCGAACTCATCTTCCTCAACGGAAAGGAACTGAAAGAATGTATCCACCGGTATATAGACCTGTGGCAGTTGGGAGACGGATTCAGGGACTGGTTCGACTCAGCCTGCACGGTCTGCTGCACGTTGGTGGACAGGATAGTGCCGGGATACCCGAAGGACACTATAGACAAGATACATCAGAGAATCGGCTACAATGACAGGATAGTCGTAAAAGCGGAAATATTCCATTTGTGGGTAATCGAGGCACCGGCATGGATAGCGGAAGAATTCCCGGCAGACAAGGCCGGACTGAATGTGCTTTTCGTGCCGAGCGAAGCCCCTTACCATGCCCGGAAAGTGACCCTTCTTAACGGACCGCATACCGTCCTTTCCCCTGTCGGATACCTTTCCGGTCTGGACACGGTAAAGGAATGCGTGGAAGACCCCGAAATAGGGAAATTCGTCCGCAAGGTGATGTTCGACGAACTTCTCCAGACCCTGGATCTGCCGAAGGACGAACTGGAAAGATTCGCAAACGATGTCATTGACCGTTTCTCCAATCCGTTTGTCAAGCATTTCGTCACAAGCATAATGCTGAATTCCTTCCCTAAGTTCAGGACCCGCGACCTGCCGGGACTGAAAATATATCTGGAAAGGAAAGGCACTCTTCCTCAAGGTCTCGTCCTCGGACTTGCCGCCATCATCACATATTATAAAGGAGGGAAGAGAGGCGATACCGAAATCATTCCCAATGATGATCCGGAAATCATATCCCTGCTGAAAGGGCTTTGGGCCTCCGAAGATACACGGAAAGTCGCTGAAGGAGTACTTGGAGCGGAATTCATCTGGGGAGAAGACCTCAACTCCATACCGGGTCTGACGGATGCAGTGACAGGGAATCTGGACCTCATCGGAAAAGAAGGAATGCGGGCTGCTGTCAGAGCGATACTGTAAATGACCCTAAAGACTACAGAATGACCAGACTGATAAGAATAAACCCTTTGGATAATGTCGCGGTTGCCGTAGACGACATTGCAGCCGGTGAGGAATGCTTCATGGACGGGGAACCCGTTCCGGTCATGGAGTCCGTCCCGGCAGGGCACAAGATAGCCTTGAAAGACTTCGGGGAAGGGGAAAACGTAATCAAATACGGATTTCCCATAGGACACCTCACAAAGCCTGTCCGGAAAGGCGGTCTTGTAGACCACAACATCCTGAAGACCAATCTTGAAGGGATACTGGAATACTCCTATACCCCGGCCCTGACTCCAACCGCCAGGGCCGCATCGGAAGCGACTTTCAAAGGATTCAGACGCCCGGACGGACAGGTAGGAATCCGGAACGAACTGTGGATAATCCCTACAGTAGGATGTGTAAACGGCATTGCATCAGCCATCTGCGAAAGATTCAAGGCCGAGTTGGCCGGATACCCCGGCATAGATGCGGTCAAGGCCTTTACACACAACTACGGATGTTCCCAACTGGGGGATGACCATCAGAACACAAGACGGATACTTGCCGACATGGTCCACCATCCCAATGCGACAGGCGTTCTGGTGGTGGCTCTCGGCTGCGAGAACAACCAGTTGGAAGCGTTCAGGGAACTTGTGGGAGAGACGGATGAGTCCAGGGTAAGATTCATGGAATCCCAGAAAACGGAAGGGGATGAAGTGGAATACGGACTGAAACAGTTACGTCTGATCGCCGAATCGGCAAGGACGGACCATCGGGAGACAGTACCCGTCAGCGAGTTGAAAATAGGGCTGAAATGCGGAGGATCGGACGGCTTTTCCGGCATTACCGCAAATCCTCTTCTCGGACGCTTCTCCGACTGGGTCGTATCCCAGGGCGGGACTACCGTCCTGACAGAAGTGCCGGAAATGTTCGGCGCGGAAACCCTGCTGATGTCAAGATGCAAGGATCGCGGGACTTTCGACAAGACAGTCCGGCTGATCAATGATTTCAAGGAATATTTCATGAAGAACGGGCAGCCGGTATATGAAAACCCGTCTCCCGGGAACAAGGCCGGCGGGATTTCCACACTTGAAGAAAAATCTCTCGGATGCACGCAGAAATCAGGCAAATCGAATGTGAACGGTGTCCTGAAATACGGAGAAAGGCTGTCTGAAAAGGGGTTGAACCTTCTATGCGCTCCGGGCAACGATCTCGTAGCCTCCACAGCCCTTGCCGCTGCCGGATGCCAGATGGTCCTCTTCACCACCGGAAGAGGGACTCCTTTCGGGACATTCGTACCTACCGTCAAGATTTCATCCAATTCACACCTTGCCGCTGCAAAGCCGGGATGGATAGATTTCAATGCCGGCGTTATCGTGGACGGAAAAGCTACGGCACAGACGGATGACGAATTCATAGATTTCGTCATTTCAACCGCTTCAGGGGCATACGTATGCAACGAAAAATCAGGTTACAGCGAAATCGCGATCTTCAAGACCGGGGTTACCCTGTGATTTCCGTGACTGTTCACGGAATTTTTTGAATTGTACAAATTTTTAGTTACTTTTGTGGCTGGTCCGGACGGACCGGCCATTGATTTAACTAAACCGTACATATATGAAAATCAACAGCGAAGTAAGGTATGCTTCACATCCTGACGATGTGAAACATTACGACACGGCAAAACTCAGGGAGCACTATCTTATCGAAAAGGTTTTCTCTGCAGACGAGATCAATCTCGTATATACCATGCACGACAGGATGATCGCCGGAGGGGCGATGCCGGTCAATGAAGTTCTTGAACTCAAGCCTATCGACATTCTCAGAAGCGAATATTTCCTGTCCCGCCGGGAAATGGGCATATTCAACGTAGGAGGCAAGGGCGTCGTAAAGGCAGGAGACAAGACATATACTATGGAATACAAGGAAGCCCTGTACCTGGGACGCGGTGACAGGAAAATCACATTCGAAAGTCTCGATGCCTCCAATCCTGCCAAATTCTATTTCTGTTCAGCGACTGCACACGCTACCTATCCTGACCACCTCACCACCCGTGAAAATGCAGTCAGGATGGAACTCGGCACGCTGGAGGAAAGCAACCACAGGGTCATAAACAGGATGCTTGTCAAGGAAGTGGTCCCTGGCTGCCAGTTACAGATGGGTATGACCGAACTCAAACCGGGAAGCACCTGGAACACCATGCCGGCACACACGCACAACCGCCGCATGGAAATCTATTTCTATTTCGAAATCCCTCAGGACCAGGCCGTATGCCATTTCATGGGACAGCCGGACGAAACCCGCCACATCTGGATGAAGGGAGATCAGGCGGTAATCTCGCCTGAATGGAGCATCCATTCGGCATGCGCCACCAAGAACTACACATTCATCTGGGCGATGGCCGGGGAAAACCTCGACTACAATGACATGGACGGATGTGCGACTACAGACCTGAAATAACAACAACCTTTCAATAAAACATCATTATTATGGTAAATTTTTTACTTGTAGGTAAAATCGCTCTCGTAACAGGAGCATCTTACGGTATCGGATTCGCGATTGCAACGGCATTTGCCGAGGCCGGAGCGAAGATCGCTTTCAATGACATCAAACCGGAACTTGTAGAAAAGGGCATGGCCGCATACAAGGAACTCGGCATCGATGCCAAAGGCTATGTATGTGACGTTACCAAAGAAGACCAGGTACAGGAACTTGTCGCCAAGATAGAGAAGGATCTCGGCGTAATCAATATCCTCGTAAACAATGCCGGAATCATCAAGCGTATCCCTATGTGCGAGATGAAGGCTGAGGAATTCCGTCAGGTAATCGACGTTGACCTCAACGCTCCGTTCATCGTATCCAAGTCGGTGATCCCGTCCATGATAAAGAACGGCGGAGGAAAGATCATCAATATCTGTTCAATGATGTCGGAACTCGGACGCGAGACCGTATCCGCATATGCGGCTGCAAAGGGTGGCCTCAAGATGCTTACCCGCAACATCGCTTCCGAATACGGCGAATACAACATCCAGTGCAACGGTATAGGACCGGGCTATATTGCAACTCCTCAGACAGCCCCTCTGCGTGAACGTCAGGCCGACGGATCCCGCCATCCGTTCGATGCGTTCATCGTAGCCAAGACTCCGGCGGCACGCTGGGGTACAGCCGAAGATCTCAAAGGTCCGGCAGTATTCCTTGCATCATCGGCATCAGACTTCGTGAACGGACATGTCCTTTATGTCGACGGAGGTATCCTTGCATACATCGGCAAACAGCCTAAATAACAGGAAATGATGTATCAGATGAAAAAGACAGTCTTTTGGGTAGCAGCCGTTTCGGCTGCTACCTTTTTGGCTTCCTGCAGCCAGGAAGGCCATAAGATAACCGTAACAAACGATACGGATCTCGACAGGTACAATGAAACCATAGAAATCAGCAAGTCAGATCTTGAAAACGTGGATCTGAATTCCGTAACCGTCATGGACGAGACAGGAACCGCAACTCCGGTACAGGTCTATACCGACAAGGACGGAAACACGAAACTCCTGTTCCAGGCAAGCGTTCCCGCCCAGTCTGAAAAGGAATATACGGTAACGGAAGGCTCTCAGGCTACATATCCTGTACTGGCATACAGCCGTTATGTTCCCGAGCGCATGGATGACTACGCTTACGAAAACAATGTGATTGCAGGCCGTATCTACGGACCGTCACTTGAATTCCCGCGCACTTTCGGATCCGACATCTGGGTAAAATGCACCGACCGTCTTGTAATCGACGACTGGTTTGCCAAAGCGGACTACCATCACAATTACGGAGAAGGAATGGACTGCTACAAGGTGGACAATACCCTCGGCGGAGGAGCGCTTGTGCCATACACAGGTCCCGATAAATTCTTTACCGGTGACAACTACGTATCACAGAAACATATCTGCGACGGCCCCATACGTACCGAGGCTGTTCTCGAGTACGGTCCGTTCGATGTTGACGGGAAAGCGGTATCCGCAACCAGAGTGCTTACGCTCGATGCCAACAGCCATTTCGTGAAATGGGAAACGACCTTCCACAGCGCCGACACCGACTCGCTTTCCGTAGTTCTTGGAGCAGTAATGCATGATGTCACAGGGATCAAGAACGAACTCAACTGGATAGCCTTTACGGAAAAGGCTTCCGATTCATCAGATCCTGAAAGGGACGGCAATATCTCAGTAGCTGTAATCTACGACAAGGCAGAACTCGATGACAACCCGTACTACACTTCCGGCAAGGAAGCGGGACATGCGGTAATCATCACGGAGGAAAAAGTGGAGAAGCCTGTAATCACATGGACCGGTTCAGGATGGAGCCAGGGAGGTGTGGCTTCACAGGATGACTGGGCAAAGACAGTAAGGGATTTCTCCTTCGCCCAGCAACATCCTCTGAAAGTCTCAGTGAAATAAGCTTCTAAAAGAGTCTTTTATATTTGAAACGCTTCGGTTCTTCATTTCCGAGGCGTTTTTTCTTGTTTTCCTCGTACTCCGAATAGGTTCCCTCGAAGAAATAGACCTGGGAATCTCCCTCAAAGGCAAGTATATGCGTTGCAATACGGTCCAGGAACCACCTGTCATGGGAAATCACGACAGCACAGCCTGCAAAATTCTCCAGACCTTCCTCCAGTGCCCTGATGGTATTGACATCCACATCATTGGTAGGTTCGTCAAGGAGCAGGACATTCCCTTCCTCTTTCAGGGTGAGCGCCAGATGAAGCCTGTTTCTCTCTCCGCCGGAAAGGATACCGCAGAGTTTTTCCTGATCCGCTCCCGAGAAATTGAACCGGGAGACGTAGGCCCTCGCATTGACTTCCCTGTTGCCGAGCCTGACGAAATCGGAATTTTCCGCAATCGTCTGATATACCGTCCTCTCCGGATCGATACTCTTATGCTGCTGGTCCACATAAGCGAGTTTTACGGTATCCCCGATGTCAATCGTCCCGGTATCCGGAGTCTCTATCCCCATAATAAGTCGGAACAGGGTTGTCTTGCCGGCTCCGTTAGGACCTATGACACCGACGATTCCTGCAGGAGGCAGGACAAAACTCAAATGTTCGAAAAGCAGTTTGTCCCCGTATGCCTTCGATACATCATTGAATTCAATCACCTTGTTACCGAGTCTCGGACCGTTCGGGATATAGATTTCAAGATTGGCCTCCTTCTCTTTCGCGCTCTCCCCCGCCAGTTTTTCATAAGCGCCGAGACGGGCCTTTGACTTCGCCTGACGTGCCTTCGGAGCCATCCTGACCCATTCAAGTTCCCTCTCCAGGGTCTTTCTTCTCTTGCTTTCCTGTTTCTCCTCCTGGGCAAGGCGCGTCGTCTTCTGCTCCAGCCATGAAGAATAGTTGCCCTTCCAAGGGATTCCTTCCCCCCTGTCAAGTTCAAGTATCCATCCTGCCACGTCGTCCAGGAAATACCGGTCGTGCGTAACCGCTATTACCGTACCCTTATACTGCTGCAGATGTGCCTCAAGCCACTGGATACTCTCCGTATCAAGATGGTTTGTCGGCTCGTCCAGCAGCAGGACATCGGGCTGGCGCAGGAGCAGACGGCACAATGCCACCCTTCTCCTTTCTCCACCGCTCAAAGTGGAAATTACGGCATCAGACGGAGGACAGTTGAGCGCATCCATCGCACGTTCCAGTTTGGAATCGATCTCCCATCCGTCGCAATGATCTATCTTTTCCGTCAGTTCTCCCTGCCTCACGATCAGTGCGTTCATTTCATCATCCGACATGGGCTCGGCAAACTTCATGTTCACCTCCTCATACTCCCTGAGAAGATCCATCACCTCACTGACCCCTTCCTGGACTACCTCCAGTACGGTCTTGTCCGGATCCATCCGGGGTTCCTGCTCCAGATATCCTACAGAATATCCGGGAGCCCACACGACTTCCCCCTGATAGGACTTCTCCACACCTGCAATGATCTTCATCAGGGTCGATTTTCCCGATCCGTTCAGACCGATGATACCGATCTTGGCCCCATAGAAGAAAGACAGATAAATATCCTTCAGTATAACCTTATTGTTGTGGGGAAGGGTCTTCCCTACCCCATTCATTGAAAATATGATCTTCTCGTCTGCCATAACCAAAAATTTGCACAAAGATAATCGTTACACACCGATTCCGCAATCATTTTTGACCGGGTACACTGTCCCGTTTGTATTTTCTGCACCACTCTCCCGGATTCATGTTCATATAGAGACGGAAAGCCATATTGAATGAATTGACGGTATGGAAGCCGGATCTCTCGGCAAGGTCTGCCACCTTCAGGGAAGGATCGCTGTGAAAGAGGCTCACGGCATACCTTATCCTGTGATAATTGACATACTGGCGGAAATTCCTCCCCGTATACAGATTAATGGTCCTTGACAGATATGCCTTGTTGGTAAACAGGCTTCTGGAGACATCCGATATGCTCAGATCCGGATCCAGAAAAGGGTGCTCTTCCTCAAAGAACTTCTTGAGCCTGTCGAAAATGGCGTGGTATCCCTTGTCTTCACAGGGCATCCCGGCATCGTCCGCCTGCCCTGACGCTGATTCATGGAACTGTCCTTCAAAACCGTGCTGAAGGAGGAACGGACGATTGTCGGCCAGCCGCCTGCACATGACGGCAAAAAGGAGTATCATGGATACAAGGCATATGCAGTTTGCAATATATGAAAGCAGACTTTCCTCCAGCCCGATATAGGCACCAAGCATCATCAGCACAAGGAAAATCAGGAAATACAGGATACCGGTCCTCACATATTGGAGATATGTCCAAGGGAATACCCTGCCGGACGGACCGTCGTCCCGGGAAAAGGAACCGGTCCAGACTATGATGAGCGATGCGGCGACGAGCGTCATCATGGGAACAAACCACTGGCATATACTGATGACATACATGGTAACCTGTCTGCATACTGAAAGGAGCAGAACGGCAATGACCGCCACGACCGTGGACAGCAATACCGAAACCTTGACCGATGCGTCAGACAGTTCAGACAGGAAAACCGGTACCATGGCCAGTCCTACAAAACACACAAGATGTCCGGACAGTCTGCTGGACACGACCATGTCATACGATATCAGAAGAATTGCATTCGCTGATGAAATCATTATTATCAGTGGAATCAGGCCCTGCTCTCCCCTTCTCTTTTTCCTGCAGGCCGCCGCCCTGGCTGTTACAATCAAAAAGTACGTTATCAGAAGCAGGTAGGCGACTCCGGAAAAATACTCCAAAATTCCAAGGTTTTTCATAGAAGTTTGTTCGAGTTTATTTCTGCAAATTTACAGAAAACCTCCACCTGTCATGATGATAGGCGGAGGCTCAATCCCTGGATTTTTCTTTTTTATGTAAAATTTTTTCTCTTTTTTACTCTTTGCCCTGAGCGATTTCCTTTTTTACACTCTGTTTTTTACCATGCTTGAGACTTATTCCTGTCTTGACTTCGTCGAAGCCTTCTCCGTAGACCCCGGAAGCACTCGATACGGAAATGAAGGCCTTAGGATCAAGGAGTTTTACCATGCTTACGATGTTGTTGTATTCGTATTTCCTGCACATCACGAGAAGTACCTTTCCAGGCGTACCGGAATACCATCCCGTCGAATCGAGGGCGGTAACACCCCTTTTCATGTCATGGACTATGGTATCCGCTATCTCCTTGTATTTTGAGGAAATGATCAGCAACTGCATCGTGGACTTGTTGCCCAGGAGGACCCAGTCAACCGTAACCGAGAAGGTGACCATCGTGACATAACCGTAGACCATATCATTGACTGTCTTGCCCGGAATCAGCAGCACTGACGCTATGATGAACAGGTCGGCACACAGATATACCTTACCGGGAGATACAGGCCAGTATTTGTTCACCACCATTGCCAGGATATCCGTTCCTCCGGTACTTCCTCCCCTCGTCAGCACGATACCTATTCCGACAGCCTCGACAATACCTCCTATGATGGCAGTGAAAAGCCTGTCCTGGAACGTAACTACCAGAAACTCGAACTTCGGCAGGATATCAAACAGCACGGTCGACAGCAGTATGACATAGATTGTCTTGAAACCGAATGCCTTTCCAAGTATCAGGAACCCTATTATCAACAATATGGTATTCAGGACAAAGAAAGACCATGAAACCGGGATTCCCGTAGCAAAATATATAATCGTACACAATCCGGTCCCTCCGCCGCTGGCTATCCCTCCGGGTATAAGGAAAGAAGTCCATCCGAGACAATAGAGGATAGTGCCAAATGTGACAATCAGGTAATCCCACGCCACTGAGAGAAATTTGGTTTTTGTCATATACGGTTATTTAACAACAATATTTACGATTTTGCCCGGTATCACGATGACCCTGACTATATTTCCGTCTCCGACATATCTGGCTGTCTGCTCCATGGACCGTACATGACTTTCAACCTGCGCCTTGTCAAGAGACTTGTCAAGTTCTACAGTAAAGCGGGTCTTGCCGTTGAAAGAAACCGCATAGGTACAGGTGTTCTCTGCCGTATATGCTTCCACATATTCAGGGAAAGACGCAAACGTTATGCTTTCCTTATGGCCGAGAGCCTCCCAGAGTTCTTCGCAGATATGAGGAGCAAACGGAGAAAGCAGGATAACAAGAGGTTCCAGAATCTCCCTCTTGGTACATTTGTGCTCATAAAGTTCGTTGACTGCTATCATGAATGCACTAACCGCGGTATTGAAAGAAAAACCTTCTATGTCAGTCCTGACCTTCAGTATGAGTTTATGAAGGGTCTTCAGTTCGTCCGCACCGGGCTTTTCATCCGTAACGATGAAACCGTCCCTGTCATAGAACATTCTCCATACACGTTTCAGGAAACGGTTGACTCCGTCAATGCCTTTCGTATCCCATGGCTTGGACTGCTCAAGAGGACCCAGGAACATTTCATACAGCCTCAACGTATCCGCTCCATAGGTATCACAGACCATATCGGGATTCACGACATTGTACATGGACTTGCTCATTTTCTCGACAGCATATCCGCAGACATATTCTCCGTCCTCAAGTATGAATTCAGCGTCCGCATACTCCGGTCTCCACTTCCGGAATGCATCGATGTCAAGCCTGTCATTATGCACGATATTCACATCCACATGGATTTCCGTTGTCTCGTATCCGTCCTTGAGACCGCATGATACGAAAGTATTCGTCCCCACTATCCTGTACACGAAACTTGAACGGCCCTGGATCATCCCCTGGTTTATCAGTTTCCTGAACGGTTCCTTCTCGCACACGTATCCGAGATCATAGAGGAACTTGTTCCAGAAACGGGAATATATCAGGTGTCCCGTCGCATGTTCCGTTCCTCCTATATAAAGGTCGACATTCCTCCAGTACTCGTCCGCCTCCCTGCTGACAAGGGCATTACAGTTATGAGGATCCATATAGCGGAGATAATAGGCGCTGCTGCCGGCAAAGCCTGGCATGGTGCTTTTCTCTATCGGCCATCCGTCCACATCCCAGTCCTTCGCCCTGCCGAGCGGCGGTTCTCCTGTCTCCGTAGGCTTGTACTCATCTATTTCCGGCAGTTCAAGAGGAAGTGCCTCGAAAGGCATCGGAGTGGCTATACCGTCCTTGAAATAGACAGGGAACGGCTCCCCCCAATATCTCTGGCGCGAGAATATCGCATCCCTGAGCCTGTAGTTTATCTTCCTGTGACCGATGCCGTGCTTCTCCACATAATCGATTGCGGCCGGTATCGCCTCCTTGACCGTCATCCCGTCGAGGAATCCCGAATTGCACATTATGCCTTCCTTGGCATCAAAACTTGATTCACTTACATCACAGCCCTCTATAAGAGGTATGACAGGCAGATTGAAATGCCTTGCAAAGGCATAGTCCCTGCTGTCATGTGCGGGAACGGCCATAATGGCCCCGGTCCCGTATCCGGCAAGCACATATTCAGATATCCAGACAGGCACTTTCTTGCCTGTCAGCGGATTGACTGCATACGACCCGGAAAAGACCCCTGTAACCTTATGAGTCTCGGCAATCCTTTCCCTCTCGGTCTTTTTCCTTACCTGGGCCACATAAGCGTCTACTTCCGCCTTCTGTTCCGGAGACGTCAGTTTTTCCACCCAGTCGCTCTCCGGAGCGAGGACCATGAAGGTGACTCCGAAGACGGTATCGGCTCTGGTGGTGAAGATTACCATATCGTATTCCCTGTCCCCGTTGTAAGTCTTGAATACCATCTCCGCTCCCTGGGAACGTCCTATCCAGTTCCTCTGCATATCCTTGAGGGAATCTGTCCAGTCAAGATCTTCCAGATCATCCAGCAGGCGTCCCGCATAGGCCGACACCCTGAGTTGCCACTGGGTCATCTTCTTCTGTTCTACGGGAAAACCGCCTCTGACGGAATATCCTTCCTTGACCTCATCGTTCGCCAGTACAGTGCCGAGTTGTGGACACCAGTTGACGGAGGTCTCACCCTGATAGGCTATCCTGTAATTCATCAGGACATCGGACTTTTCCTTCATGTCCATAGCATTCCACTGATCTGCCGTAAAATGCATTTCCTCACCGCAGGCGGCGTCGATGTCTTCAGTCCCTTTTTCCGCAAATGCAGCCTCAAGTTCCTCAATCGGCCTTGCCTTCTGCATGGCATTGTCGTAGTAACTGCCGAACATTTTCAGGAAAGCCCACTGCGTCCACTTGTAATATTCCGGATCGCATGTCCTGACTTCCCTGGACCAGTCATAGGAAAATCCTATCCTGTCCAACTGTTCCCTGTATCGGGCGATATTCCTCGCCGTCGTAACGGCGGGATGCTGGCCGGTCTGTATCGCATACTGCTCGGCCGGAAGGCCGAAGGCGTCATACCCCATCGGATGAAGGACATTGAATCCGCAGAGCCTCTTGTAACGGCTGAATATATCACTCGCTATATACCCGAGAGGATGTCCTACATGAAGTCCTGCCCCCGAAGGGTACGGGAACATGTCCAGTACGTAATATTTTGGCCTGGAAGGGTCTTCAACTGCCTTGAATGTCTGATGGTCAGCCCAGTATGACTGCCATTTCCTTTCTATCTCCCTGAAATTGTAATCCATATCCTGTTTCTGTTATCTTTTGATTCCAAACTTGTTTCCTGATGATTTCCGTTCAAGGACGAACTCTATCGGCAAGGTCATGGAGGTCCTGACCTTCTCCCCGTTTACCCTGCCCGGTCTCCAGTCTGGAGATGCATTGATGACTCTCAACGCTTCTTCGTCAAGCCTCGGGTCTACACTCCTGACTATCCTTGCATCCGTTACCTTTCCCCGGGTATCGATGATGAAGTCCACGACCACCCGTCCCTGGACACCTTCCTTCACAGCGGATTCCGGATACCTGAGATACTGGTACACCCATCTCTGGAGGAATTGTGCCGGGTCCTGGCTGTTAAGGAACATAGGCTTCACGTCACAGTCATTGAAGGATACCACATCATCATACGACGGCCCGCGCTGCACGGTCTCCCTCGGACGGAAAGAAATATCTTCATCGGTATTGGCAACAGCCAGCGCCAGATTATACGTATATTCCAAAGCCTTTTCCATCATTTCATAATCGATGACGGATCCGGTATCCCTGACCGTATTGTGCTCCGGATATTTGCCTGAAGTAAGCATCACCGCAGGAATTTCCCTGGCATAAAAGGCCCTGTGGTCGGAAGGGTACGGTTCCTCCGCGGTTATCTGCGGCAGAACAGGCTGGAGATCCCTTTCCAGCCCCGTAATGAGTCCGTTCAGATCCGCATTCGACGCGGTATATGCATAGAAACCGTTATCTGCGGTCCCCAGCATGTCCAGATTGATCATGGCATCTATCTTTCCGGCATCCTCCGCGAAAGTCCTGTTCAGGAAATACCACGCGCCGGAATAGGTCATGGTAGAGGAACCGAATCCGACCAGCAGGACAGACCTGCGCAGCATCAGGGAGTTCGTCTTGAGCATTCTGGCCAGTTCAATCAGCACGGTCATTCCGGAAGCATTCCCGTTGGCCCCGTAATATATCTGGTCCACCGCCTTCCCGTCCACGGTCATCCGGTTGACCCCGAGGTTATCCATCCTTGCACCTATGACAATATACCTGTCCTTCAAGTCCTTGTCATATCCCTGGATGAATCCCACGACATTTCTGGATGTCAGTGTGTCTCCATCCGGAAGAGTGATGCCGAAAGTATCCCCGGAAGACGGGCACAACATATCTATTCCATAACCTTCAAGTCTGGAATACAGGTATTCCGCAGCCTCCTTCTCCCCGTCCGAGCCAGGCGCCCTGCCTTCCAGCATTGCCGAAGAAAGAAAGCCGATGTCATTTCTGAATGCACTGACAGTCTCGCTGTCATACAGCGAAGAGTACGCGGAGTCATTTCTGTACTGGGCGACAGATGCCACACCTGATATGAACGCGAAAGCCAGTACCAGACAAAATTTCATTCCAAAGGACTTCATGCTATCTGTTTACTAGAATCCAAACATCAGAAGGGCAGAACCATTCTCTTTTGACACTTTTCAAAGACAGGAACGCATCCGTAAGCCTGTCTGTCGGACACAGGCCGACTGCGGTGAATTTCCCGAGATTGATCCTCACCGGCACATAGCCCGCTTCCGATGCCGACTTCAGCAAGGACTCGGCATTGGCCTCATCACGGAACGAGCCCACGACAATATAATACCTGTGATCCAGAGCCGTCGTATACAGATCCCCTATTTCCGAAAGGGAATGCACGTCGGTCTCCATCCTGCGTATGGAATCCACTATGGCAAGGGAATCCTCCTGGGCCTGTCTCCTCTGTTTCAACGCCTCAATCCGCGCTTCCTCCTGTAATATTTCATTCCTTCTGATCTCCAGTTCATCCGATGTAGGCCTGCCGGCTATCTTTCTGAACATGTCGCAACTGCAACAGACCAGCATGACGGCAACCAATGCAAGGACTTTGTCTGTATTCATCGTTTCATAATTTGCATAACGTGCAAATTTAATTATTTCATGGACTGCTACAAAATAAAAATGATATATTTGCATTCTGTATAAACCCGCCGCCGATGAAAAGATTCCAGGCCATAGCAGCCGCAGTGATTCTGAACACGATACCTGTCTGTGTCCATGCCCAGAAAGACAATGGAAACGGACTGTCGGATGTCCTTCTGCAACACATCAAGTCAGAATGGACACAGATACCGGCCGTTCCCGAAGATACCGTAAGGATATGCATAGTAGGGGATGTGATGCTTCACAGCGCACAGATAGAGAACTGTTTCAGAAGGCATGCCGCCTCCAGTCCGGGAGCAGATCCGGCAGAAAGCGGCAGTTATGATTTCTCCCCGTATTTCAGGGAAATCAGAGACATGCTGCGGGAGGCAGACATAAGCATCGCCAATATGGAATTCACTCTTGCCGGACCTCCGTTCAGCGGATACCCTGCCTTCTGCGCCCCGGATTCCTACGCCGGATATGTCGCCGGTTGCGGAGTAGACGTCTTTCTGACGGCAAACAACCATATTCTCGACAAAGGCACATCCGGAGCCCTGCGCACCCTGGAAATCTATGACAGGATGGCCGGACAGGGCATATACAACACAGGATGCTTTGCCGACAGCACATCCCTGGCAAACGGCTACCCGCTCATAATCAGTGCCGGAGGGCTCAGGATAGCCCTTGTAAACTTCACTTACGGTACCAACGTGCCTCCGGCGGATACTTTCCCATACGTCTGTGACATGGACAGGGAGGCCATTGCCCGGGCCATGAAGACCGCAAGGGAGAACGCCGACATCATAATAGCCCTTCCCCATTGGGGGACGGAATATGCCCTGAAACATTCCGAAAGCCAGGAAAGAATGGCGGAATTCCTGGTCAGGTGCGGAGCGGATGCCGTAATAGGCTCCCATCCACATGTCGTGCAGGATACAGGATACATCAAGGCACTCAACGGGGATCGCATACCGGTCGTGTATTCACTCGGCAACCTGATATCGAACATGAGCGCAGCCAACACCCAGATAGGACTGGCTGTCACATTGCCGGTAATACGATATTCGGACGGACAGGCCAGGACCGGAGAGCCTGAATACACATTCACATGGTGCTCGCTTCCAGGCGATCTGGGAGAGAGCCACATGACAATCCCCGTAAGGGAATACATCGGAAGGAAAGAAAAGTGGACCGACCCGACTGATTATGACAAAATGATATCCACATACAGGAACATACTGGATACATCAGGAATACAGGACAGATGAAAAAGAAGATAATACTTGAAGCGATTGACCCGATAGAAATATACGGAGCAGGCAACAGGCTGTTTGAGGCCCTGTGCAATTATTTTCCTGAAATAAAGGCAATCGCACGCGGAAATGAAATAATGCTTGAAGGAGGGGAAAAGGATATAGCCGCCTTTGAAGGGAAAATAAACGCCCTGATTGAAAAGAGAGGGCATAAAAGGAATCTGACGCCGTACGATGTGGAAGAACTGTTCGAAGGCGAAAACCCGATGGAAAGATACAGGCTGAAAGGAGACGCGGTAATCGTGTACGGCAACGACGGCAAACCCATAAAGGCCAGGAACAGGACCCAGGAAGCCATGGTCAACGCCTATTTCGAAAATGACCTGGTCTTTGCGACAGGACCGGCCGGAACGGGAAAGACCTATATTGCGATAGCCCTTGCTGTCAGAGCATTAAAGAACCGTGAGGTGAAAAGGATCATACTCACCCGCCCTGCCGTAGAGGCCGGGGAAAGGCTCGGTTTCCTCCCGGGTGACCTCAAGGACAAACTTGATCCGTATCTGCAGCCGCTGTATGATGCGCTGGAAGACATGATCCCCCCGAAAAAACTGCAGGGATTCATGGAAGACGGGACTATCCAGATAGCACCGCTCGCATACATGAGGGGAAGGACTCTTGACAGGGCCTGCGTGATACTGGATGAGGCACAGAACACGAATCTCGGCCAGTTGAAAATGTTCCTGACAAGAATGGGAAGGGATGCCAAGTTCATCGTTACCGGAGACGCGACCCAGATCGATCTTCCTCACAAGGAAGAGTCCGGGCTGCTCAAGGGAATCGAACTCACAAAAGGGATCCGTGGCATCGGGACCGTAACCTTCAGCAATGAAGATATCGTAAGACATCCGCTTGTAACGAAAATAGTCAGGGCTTTTGACAAGCTCTGACTATTTTTGTTTCCATAGACCCGGGAGCCCGGCCGGCAAGATGGCCGGCCGTCCGGTCACATGGTAGATTAAAGTCCTGCTACACCGTTCTTTACGATTGTATCATACTTGGTATATGCTTCCATATACTTAGGATTTTCGTCACGGAAACGGTAATAGATATTCTTCAGGTATTCAGCGACATTGACCTTTATACTCTTGTCCTTGGTGATCTCGAACGCCTTCTCGAACGGCTCTGAAGCATTCATCAGTGCAGTCTCGAAATCCTCGACAAGTTTGGTGTACTTGGCATCATCCATCTCTACCGCAGCCTTGTCCTGGATGTCAAGGGCTTCGTTATAATACAGGATACCGATGCCTATATAGCCGAACTCATATTCAGGATTGATTTCAGAAGACTTCCTGTAGGCTGCAATCGCCTCTTCCTTATGTCCGAGTTTGTTGTGGATATCACCTTCCACATAATAGAGGGACGCATTGTTCGGCTCGTTCTCCTTTGCCTTGTCAAGCAGGGCGAACAACTGTTCAGGATTTTCTCCGCTGGAGATATAGTAGTTGATCAGTCCGATCAGGATGCTCTGGCTCTCCGGATATGCAGCAAATCCCTCCTCAAGCACCTTCTTTGAAGCCAGGGTATCCTTCATGTTAAGATAGGCATTCGCGAGTTTCGCATACGCCTCTCCCTGCTCGGTATAGGAAATCTCTATGGCCTTCTTGAAGAACTTTGCAGCCCTCTCGTAATCGCCGCAGAGTTCGGCAGTGAAACCGGCATTGTAGACAGCCATGGAATCTATCTGACTGTAAGGAGCCATTTCGGATGCATTCGCGGCAGCCTCGAATTTCTCGCTTGCAAGTTCATTGTTGCCGAACATATACTGTGCGATACCTTCCTCCAGATACTTTCCTTCAATCATCTGGATTCCTGTCGCGATATCCTTGGACTTGCTGCCCTTCGCATCAAGTTCATGGGCTTTCCTGTATGCGTCAAGAGCCTCGGCAAGGGCATCTTCATATACAGGTTTCGTTACCTCGATGATGTCAAGAATACCGTTCTGGGTATAATAGTAATTCCTGGTTTCGAAGACTTCCTTTACATAAGGAGTTCCGAGAAGGGTCACCTGCTCGGTAGCGGAAGGCTTCTCGCTTCCGAGAATAAACTGGAGTTCCTGCTTGCTTGCGCCCCTCCAGCCTGCTCCTACCGGAGAATTGTAGGCATCCATGTAAGCCCCTGCAAGTTTCAGCCAGGTCGCAGTCTTTGCCGCCTTCTTAGGGTTCTCTGCAGCCGCACGGGCAGATTCGACAGCCTTTTTCGCATCTTCGGCAGACTTCACCTGTGCATCGGCCATCTGTACTGACAGAAAAACAGCCAACGCGATCATAATTCTTTTCATTGTCCTGTAAGATTAGTATTTGACTTATTCATTATCATTGTTTACAACAATATCCTCTTCTCCGCTGCCGTCCTGTCCGCCGGAAACATCGGAAGCATTGTCTTCACCGCTGTTTCTTACAACAGACACGGCCGCTATGGAATCCCCATCCTTGATGTTTATGAGACGGACTCCCTGCGTGGCCCTTCCTGCGACCCTGATATCGGAAACGGACATCCTGATCGTCAGCCCGGACCTGTTGATGATCATCAGATCATCCGCATCGGTCACATCCTTTATCGCTACAAGCACACCTGTCTTTTCTGTTATATTAAGAGTCTTGACCCCCTTGCCGCCACGGCTGGTAATCCGGTATTCCCCGATATCGGACCTCTTGCCGTACCCGTGCTCACTGACCACAAGGACGGTATGCGATGAAGCGTCCTCCGCTGACGGATCATAGCATACCATTCCTATAACCTCGTCATCATCCTCTATATTGATTCCCCTCACTCCCGAAGCAGTCCTGCCGAGAGGCCTTGCATCGGTCTCATCGAAACGGCAGCATCGTCCGTTCCGTCCGGCAAGCATTATCTGACAGTGTCCGTTGGTCATGGCCGCCTCCAGGAGTTCATCCCCTTCACGTACGGTTATCGCATTGACCCCGTTCACCCTCGGTCTTGAATAGGCCTCCAGGGAAGTCTTCTTGATCACTCCCCTCTTCGTAGCCAGGACAATATAATTATTGTTTATATATTCCTCATCCTTGAGGTTGCGGACATTTATATATGCCTTTATCTTGTCATCCGCCTCAATATTCATCACATTCTGGAGAGCACGGCCCTTGGAAGCCCTCGACCCTTCCGGAATCTCATATACCTTGAGCCAGTAGCATCTTCCCATCTGGGTGAACAGAAGCATCGTACTGTGCATATTGGCGACATATATATGCTCTATGAAATCCTCGTCCCTCGTGGCGCTTCCCTTCATGCCGACTCCGCCCCTGTTCTGGGTACGGTACTCACTCAACGAGGTACGCTTGATATAGCCGAAATGGGATATCGTGATCACCACATCCTCGTCCGGATAGAAATCCTCCGGATTGAATTCCTCGGCGGAAAGCGCTATCTCGGTCCTTCTCGCGTCACCGTATTTCTCCTTTAGTTCATTCGTCTCGTTCTTGATGATCTCCATCTGCTTGTCATAACTGCCGAGCACCTCCCGGCAATATGCGATGAATTTCATAAGATCGTCATATTCGGCCTGGAGTTTCTCCCGCTCAAGTCCCGTCAACTGGCGGAGCCTCATCTCCACGATGGCAGTGGCCTGAGGTTCCGTGAATCCGAAGGTCGACATGAGTTCGCTTCTGGCATCATCGACCGTCTTGGAAGCCCTGATTATCGCTATGATCTCGTCTATGACATCAAGAGCCTTCAGAAGGCCTTCGAGGATGTGGGCCCGCTTGAGAGCCTTGTCCAGATCGAACTCTGTCCTTCTGACAATCACGTCATGCCTGTGTTTCACGAAATACCTGATGAGGTCCTTGAGACTCAAGGTCCTCGGGCGTCCGTCCACAAGAGCGACATTGTTCACCGAAAAACTGGACTGCATGGGGGAATATTTGAAGAGGCTGTTAAGCACGACATTGGAGTTAGCCCCCATCTTCAGTTTTATCACCACCCTGACTCCCTGCATGTTGGACTCGTCATTGACGTATGATATCCCCTCTATTTTCTTGCTTTCGACCAGGTCGGCGATCTTTTCTATCATTTCGCGCTTGTTGACCATATATGGAATCTCCGACACCACTATCGTCTCGCGGCCGGACTGACTCACCTCTATATCTGTCCTGGAACGGATGACTATACGCCCGCGCCCGGTCTCAAACGCATCCCTGATACCCTGGCGTCCCTGGATTATCCCTCCCGTCGGGAAATCGGGACCTTTTATATAATGCATCAGTTCGTCTACCGTAATATCCGGATTGTCGATATAGGCACATATCGCATCGCAGCATTCCGACAGATTGTGAGGGGCCATGTTCGTGGCCATTCCCACGGCTATGCCGGACGCCCCGTTGAGCAGCAGCAACGGCACCTTTGTAGGGAGCACTGTCGGCTCCTGAAGGCTGTCATCGAAGTTGTTCTGGAAATCCACCGTATTCTTGTCCAGATCGGCAAGCACTTCCTCGGACAACTTTTCCAGTTTCGCTTCCGTATATCGCATCGCCGCCACCGGGTCACCGTCCATGGAACCGAAGTTACCCTGGCCCTTCACCAGCGGATACCTCAGACTCCACCACTGCGCCATCCTGGCCATGGCATCATACACGCTCGAATCTCCGTGAGGATGAAATTTACCCAGGACCTCTCCCACTATCCTGGCCGATTTCTTGGTCTGTCCGGTATAACCCAGCCCCAGACCGTCCATTCCGAAAAGAACCCTTCTCTGGACAGGCTTCAGACCGTCCCTCACATCAGGAAGAGCACGCGACACAATCACAGACATCGAATAGTCTATATATGCACTCCTCATCTGCTGGTCGATGTTCACCTGTTCAATCCTACCTGTTATTTCCTCATTCTCCATATACCAAATTTAAATTTCATCCGGGATCGATTTAATCCACACATAGTGTGCAAAGATAGCAAAAAAATTCGTAATTTAGCGCGGGAATATGTGGAATATGGAAATAAAAATTTCAGACGAACTTAATGCAATCATCAACTACGCAAGGCAGGAGGCGATGCGTACAGGGAATTACGGGATAGCCCCGGACCACCTGTTTCTGGGCATATTGAGGCATGAGGAGAACATTGCCTGCCATGTACTTGCAAGTCTCGATACCGACCTCGAGGAATTCAAGCAGTTCATCGACAGCAGGATATTCACCAACGAAAGCATCCCCTACTCTGAAGCGGATCACATAACCTTCTCGCGAGGCGCACAGAACGTATTGAGCATCACTGTCCTCGAAGCCTCAAGGGCAGGAAGCCGGATAGCCTCGTCCCAGCATCTTCTGCTGGCACTGTGCAGAAGTACGGGAGGATATGGCATCACTTACCTCCGGGACATAGGCATAGACTACAGACGGATCGCCGATTTTCTGGAGAAGAACGGGATGCTGGTATCCGACAATGACGAGGAAAACCCCGACAGGCAGGGAAACGGCATGGACAACATACAGGAAACGGCCCAGGACGGGAATGAAAGGAACGCGAAGCAGTCTGCCCTGGATGACTTCGGATACGACCTGACACGCGCAGCGGAAGAAGGGAAACTGGATCCGGTAAGCGGCCGGGAGGAAGAGACAGAGAGGGTCATACAGATCCTCGGGCGGAGGAAAAAGAACAATCCGATGCTCGTGGGAGACCCCGGAGTCGGCAAATCCGCAATCGTCGAAGGGATTGCCCTCAGAATAGCATCAGGGGACGTCCCTTCCGTACTCATGGGAAAGAGGATAATATCCCTCGATATCGCCTCCGTGGTTGCAGGGACCAGATACAGGGGGGACTTCGAAAAGAGGCTCAAATCCATCATAGGCGAACTCACCGGAAATCCTGACATCATCCTGTTCATTGACGAATTCCATACCCTTGTCGGAGCAGGAGGGGCAGCCGGGAGTCTGGATGCCGCAAACATGCTGAAACCGGCACTCGCAAGAGGAGAACTGCAATGCATCGGGGCCACTACCCTGGACGAATTCACGAGAATCGTGGAAAGGGACGGAGCACTGGACAGGAGATTCCAGAAAATCGTAGTCGAACCTACCGACTTCAGGCAGACGCTGTCTATTCTCGGCAAGATCAGGGACAGGTATGAAGACTACCATTCCATAAGGTACACCGATGCCGCTTTGGAAGCCTGTGTAAGGCTCTCCGACAGATATATATCCGACAGATGCCTTCCTGACAAGGCCATTGACGCGATGGATGAAGCCGGGTCAATGGTCCATCTCAGGAATTCCAGGAAGAAAGGGAAAGCGGAAGTCGGTGAAAATGACATTGCATGCGCAATCTCAGCAATGACCGGAATCCCTGTAGGGAAAGTGGTCGAATCCGAAAGCGAAAGGCTTGTCAGGATGGAAGAACGGCTGAAAAACAGGATAGTCGGCCAGGACGACGCCATCAACAGTGTGGTAAGGGCAATCCGACGCAACAGGGCGGGAATCAAGGACCCTGGAAAACCGATAGGGAGTTTCCTGTTCTACGGTCCTACCGGTGTCGGAAAGACCAGACTGGCAAAATCAATTGCGGAATACCTTTTCGGAAGCCAGGACAATATGATCAGGATAGACATGAGCGAATACATGGAGAAATTCACTGTATCAAGGCTGAACGGCGCCCCTCCGGGATATGTCGGATACGAAGACGGAGGACAGTTGAGCGAGCGGGTCAGACGCCAGCCGTACAGCGTCGTCCTTCTGGATGAAATAGAGAAGGCCCATCCTGACATATTCAATATCCTGCTTCAGGTACTTGATGAAGGCAGGCTGACCGACAGCAGGGGAAGGACTGTGGATTTCCGCAATACCATCCTGATCATGACTTCGAATGTCGGGAGCCGGGAAATGGATGAGTACGGCAACGGGGTAGGCTACGTGACCGCATCGCGGGACATGGCTTCCAACAGGAAATCCATCCTGGAAAAATCAATAAGGAAAGTATTCCCGCCTGAATTCATAAACAGGATAGACGAACAGATACAGTTCAGGGCTCTTGGCAAGGATGACATGGAAAAGATCATAGACATCGAACTGAGGGATCTGCGGCACAGGGTGGCGGAAGCCGGCTACAGGCTGAATATCTCTCCCGCGGCAAAAAGGCTCACCGCACTGCATGGATATGACCCCAAATACGGCGCAAGACCTCTTAAACGAGCAATCCAGCGATATATCGAGGATCCCGTATCCGAATACATCATATCCGGGAAAGCCGCTCCGGGAAACGGCCAGGAACAGGAAACCATCAAGGTAGGACTGACTCCTGACAAATCCGATACTGTAGTGACAGCCGGCAGACAGTCACACAGTCTCCACATCGACGAGTTCGAGGTCAAGATCACTGATGATACCGACAAGGGCGCTGAATGAATCTTCCGATGAAATCATTGAACCGATAGACTCTAATGTAAAATCCGTGTTTTTCATGACATTCCGTTTATTTATGATGCAAAGGTAAGGCGCGAATGTACCAAAGTACGGCACAAGCATAAAAATTCAATACAAAATGACAAGACTTGTTATATTTGATCTGGACGGCACGCTTCTGAACACCATTGAAGACCTGGCTACGGCATGCAACCATGCCCTCAGAGGCTGCGGATGCCCGGAAAGGAAACCTGAAGAATACAATCTTATGGTAGGACGCGGAATATACAATCTCTTCCGTGCAGCCCTGCCTGAAGACAGAAGGACAGATGACATGGTACAGAAGATGGCCGACCTGTTCATTCCCTATTATGATGCCCACAAGTGCGATCTGACAAGACCGTATCCCGGAATCGTAAACCTGCTCGGGAGGCTTTCACGTGAAAAGATAAAACTGGCGATAGCCTCCAACAAATATCAGGCGGGGGCGGAGAGCATAGTGGCCTCGTACTTCGGGCAGTTCGGTTTCGTGCAGGTGCTCGGGCAAAGTGAAGGCCGGCCGATAAAGCCGTCCCCGGAAATCGTCGAAGAGATAATGTCAAGAACGGACGGGATAAGGAAAGACGAAGTCATCTATGTCGGGGACTCCGATGTGGACATGCAGACCGGAAAGAATGCCGGAGTCCGGACAATAGGAGTGACCTGGGGATTCAGAAGCCGGGAAGAACTGCTTGCCTGCGGGCCGTGGAAACTGGCCGACACTCCGGAAGAACTCGGGAATATCATCCTGGAAGACTGACTACACCATGCTCCGGGCCGATAAACTACCGGAAAAGGACATCAAGCAATTTGACAAATCCGTCGGACCGTCATCAAAATCCGAATGTCTATGGAAAAGGAATGCTGGAGAGACACTCTTTCAAAGTATATCATATATACGGTCATCGCCGCAGTTATCGGCGTGATATGCTGGTATTTCAGGAATATCATAATATACATACTGATAGCCGGG
>CALVAE010000090.1 GCA_944325465.1 uncultured Bacteroidales bacterium
AGAGACGGACGAAGACGCTGAGCGGCAGTTTCTTGCCGAAACCGTCGCTCAGCACCAGTTCTCCGCATTCCAGTTCCCTGTAGCCGGTATTCTGGCAGAAGGCTTGTCTGACAAGCGTTTCTCCCAAGACTGCAGAGTATCCGTTGGAATACAGGTTAAGCACCAGAAAACTGTCTTTCGGGGCAAGGATTGCATTGACGCATTTCAGAAGTTCGTACAGGCATTCGTCAAGTTTCCATTTCTCTCCGTCAGGACCGTGCCCGTATGCCGGAGGGTCGAGGATGATTCCCTGATAGACGTTGCCCCTGCGGGCTTCCCTGCGGGCATATTTCATGGCGTCCTCTATTATCCATCGGATATTGTCCATACGGCTGATTTCCATGTTGTTGCGGGCCCAAGTGACAACCTGCCTGACGGAATCGAGATGGGTGACGTCAGCCCCGGCCGCCCTTGCGGCAAGCGAGGCTGCACCTGTATAGGCGAACAGGTTCAGGACCTTCGGTTTCCCAGTGACGCCGCTCTGCCCCGGCCCGGCATTCTCTCTTGATCTGCCGGTCAGGGCGGAAGTCTGCCTGTATATGTATTCCCAGTTGGGAGACTGTTCGGGAAATACCCCGACATGCTTGAATGCAGTCAGTCCGAGCCTGAGCGAAAAGTCAAGTCCCGGCTGGTCCCCTCTGTACCGTATCACCCACTGGTCATCCATCTTCTTCAGCCTCTCCCAGGTTCCGCTGTCTTCCTTGCCGGCTCTGGCAAATCCCGCACCCGGCTTGAACCGGGTATGTGTAAGCCTTCCCCATTCCTCATCGGACATGGTCTTGTCCCACAGGGCCTTCGGTTCCGGTCTGGAAAGGTAGTATTTCCCGAATCTTTCAAGTTTTTCAAAATTTCCGGAGTCTATCAGTTCGTAGTCTTTCCAGAATTTTCCGGGTGATTCTATTGTCATATCAGATATATACTATAATGTAATACATCATAACGCCGCAGACTATAAGTTTCATTCCTGTGCCTGCCAGAAATCCGATAAAGGCCCCGAGGGCGGATTTGATGGCCGTCCCAGTATTCTTTCCTGCAAATATGAGTTCTGCTATGAAGGCACCGAGCAGTGACCCTAGAATCATTCCCACAGGCGGTATGAAAAGGCCCGCAACAAGTCCTACGGTAGCACCGATTGATGCATATTTGCTCCCTCCTGTCACTTTGGTAAAGTATGCCGGTACGACATAGTCCAGTATGGATACGATGATGACTATGCCGAGCCATACCAGAAGCAGTGTCAGTGACATTTCTTCTCCGGCTCCGTTGGTGCCTCCCCAGAAATACAGCAGGAGCATCCCGACCCAACTGATCGGAGGGCCGGGCAGGGCTGGCGCGATACTGCCTATTATTCCTATGATACCGCACAGGACCGCGACGATGGCGATGAATATTTCCATAATTAAGGATTATTCCCTTGACATGATTTCTTCTATTTCGGAAGATTTGACAGGAAGACGCCTGCTTCCGAGCCTTCTTGCCCCGTCTGCGGTAATGAGTACGTCATCCTCAAGCCTGATGCCTCCGAAATCATGATAGGATTCCAGGGCCTGGTAGTTGACGAATCCGCGGTCTGTCCCTTCTTCCTTCCATTTACTTATGAGGGCAGGGATGAAATAGATTCCCGGCTCATCCGTCACTACGTGGCCCGGACGCAGTTTGCGTGCCATCCTGAGATTGCCCAGACCGAGTTGGGAAGCCCGTTTCTGGTCTTCGTCATAGCCGACATAGTCCTCTCCGAGATCTTCCATGTCATGTACGTCGAGCCCCATGTTGTGCCCCAGCCCGTGAGGCATGAACAGCCCGGCAATCCCCGCAGCCGTCATCTCTTCCACATCACCTCTGACAAGACCCAGTCCGGCGAGTTCTTCGAGAATGTGCCCCGCAACGGCGAGATGTATCTGGCGGTATGTTATTCCCGGTTTCGCAAGCCGGAATGCGAGTTCGTTGGCAGATTCGACGATATCATAGATTTCCTTCTGCCTTGTGGAGAATTTCCCGCTGCATGGATATGTCCTGGTGAAGTCGGAAGCATAATGGGTATTGCTTTCCGCCCCTGCATCTATCAGGAGCAGGCGTCCGGGCGTAATGATCTGGTTGTGGGAATGGTTGTGCATTGTCTCTCCGTTCTGGGACAGTATGGTGGTGAAGGACACTCCCCATCCTTTCGAGATGGTAATGCCTTCCATCCTGCCTACTATCTCCTGCTCCGGAGTCCCGACCTTGCATCCGAGCCTTGCCTCGGTGTGCATCCTGTATCCGATGTCACAGGCCTTGTCGATTTCCTCTATCTCGCATTCTTCCTTGACCAGGCGCATTGATACTACGGCCCTGACGAGTTCCTCCGATGCTGTCAGGGTCCTGTCCCCGTCGGATACGGGAGCGACCTTGCGGACGTCTTCGGCAGGGATTTCCATGAGGGATGACATTTTCAGGGTGTTGTAGTATCTGGAGGCCGGGAGGAAATGGACTGTCCTGCCTTTGGCCCTGGCTTCCCGTACTGCCTTGTCGAATTCCCTGTACGGTGCGGAATTGCCGGCTCCGACCCTGGCTGCCTTGCTGGCCACGCTCGGCTGGGGACCCATCCAGATGATGTCCTCGATGTCCACATCGTCCCCGTACACATATTCGTCTCCGCTGTCAAGATCGAGGACCGCTGCGAATCCGGGCTCGTCTATCCCCCAGAAATACAGGAAAGTACTGTCCTGACGGAATCTGTAGTCATTGCCCCTGTAGTTCTGCGGGGCTTCTGCGTTGCCGGGAAATACGGCGATTCCGCGTTTCCCCTCATTGAGGCAGGACATCTTTTCCAGCAGTGCCCTTCTCCTTCTTACGTAAACATCTGTATCGAACATATCCGGTAGTTTTTGTCTTGTTCTGTCTGTGTCTCCTGTTGGAGGACAATGTGGCGAAGATAATCAAAAATCACGTAAAAAGGGAGGATCGCGATGCAAGATTTGGCATATGCCTTGTTTTATCTATGCGCCGGTCTGCAAGTGACCGGTTAAAGAATCAATATTATGGGACGTTTTATTACAATCTTAGCCATTCTGCTGTCAGCGGGGCTGACGGCGGTGGCACAGGACAAGACGACCTTGCAGCAACGGATTGACCGATGGAAAGACTATATGGAAGAGTTCAACCAGAGACAGGAGCCTGACAGGCAGGCAGCGAAGATACTCGACAGCCTGCTCTGGAACCAGGCCGGCAATTCCGTTGCGAAGAAGTCGTTTGTCATTGAGGCGGATGCCGTGACTTTCAAGGACGGCACCCGGATTATAGTCAATTCCATGACCAATTTCGTGGCGGTCGACGGAGACAGGGGAGTGGTCCAGATTTCCCCGTCCGATTTCGTGAGCGGACCTAACGGGGTCGGCGGCATTACCGTGGACGGGACCGTTTCCGGATACGAGGTGACGACAGACAGGAAAGGGGCCATGCATATTTCCATGAATGTGACCGGGGCGGTAATCAATGCTGCAGTAGAGGTTACCCTGTATCCCGGGACGGACAATGCATACGTTGTCATATCGCCTAACTTCAATTCAAGGACGGTCAGGCTGGAAGGAAGGATAGTGCCGTATGCTTCATCAAGAGTGGTGGAAGGAATATCCATCTGAAACGGCGGATTTAATGAAAGGAGGTAAAGTTATGAAAAGGATAATGATATTGATGATGCTGGCGACGGCGGCTGTCGCCTGCCGCAAGGAGCCTTCAGCATCCATGTTTGACAGTGATTTTCTGGTATATACGGCACATAGCGGGGAGGTGGAGGACTTTTCCGTATATGATACGTTTACCGTGGCGGACAGCATCCTGTATGTAGAGGGCAACAGAGGACAGATGGCTCTTGATTCGTGGTGCAGGAATGTGCGCGAACAATATATAGGTGCAATGGAGGATCTGGGATATACATACGTGGATACGGGCAGGCTCGACAGCGATCAGACCGTGGCCGTACCGGAAGGGAATACTGCGGATCTCGGAATCCAGATATCCTACATGGTATCCACGGACTATTTCACCACCCATGTCCCTTATGATCCGTACTGGTGGTACGGTTATCCTGGTTACTGGTATCCGGGCTACTGGGGCAACTGGGGAGGCTGGTACTATTCTTTCCCTGTGACATACAGTTATTCCACCCAGTCCCTGCTTACGGAAATGGTGGATCTGACCGCAGAGGAAGGTGAAGACAGGGATCTGCCTGTAGTGTGGAACAGTTATATTGACGGGAACATCGGCAATTCACGCAATGACATGGCCCGGTTCAGCATGGGAATCGCCCAGTCATTCGCCCAGTCTGAATATCTCGGAAAATAGAGGAGGGGAACATTATGAGAACATTCATCAGAACAATCATATTGTCAGCGGCAATATTCACCATGGCAGCGGTATCCGCCGATGCACAGCCGGGCAGGCGTTTCTATGTGGATGCCGGATGGCAGTTCAACGGGACTGTCGGGAATGATTTCGCGACAAGCGGTAACGGCTGGGGTGCGTATCTGGAAGGCGGCTATTATGTCCTGCCACGTGTGGCGGTCGGGCTTTTCGGCAGTTTCAATACCAACAATGACTATATTCCGCGTCGGACCTATGTGGGAACTGACGGTTCTGCCCTGACGACTGACCTGGTAAATTCCATATATCAGATCCCGTTCGGGGCGACTTTGAGGTACAGGTCCAGTTACAAGGTGTTCCAGCCGTATGTACAGGCAAAGGTCGGGGCGAATTATGCCGAGGAGTATTCGTACACCCATACGATGGCGGCTGTCGATGACCAGTGGGGGTTCTACATATCCCCTGAAATCGGTTTCACCTGGCATCCGTTCCGCAAGAGCAATTTCGGATTCCAGTTGGCTGCGTATTACAGTTATGCAACCAACCGGAGCGAGGCTTTCGGCCTGAACGGAATCAATAATGTCGGATTCAAACTGGGAGTTTCCTTCTGACATTGACACTGTCATCCTGAACGGGATTGTACATTGTCATCTAAGGGAACGGGATTGTACATTGTCATCCTGAACGGAGCCGGCAGGCGGAGTGAAGGATCTGAAGTACCGAATTGTTTTTGCTTCAGATTCTTCACTTCGTTCAGAATGACAGGGAATCGTTCAGAATGACAGAGAAGGCATTATTTCGCTGTGGAGAATGAATAAGGCCTGTCAGACTTTTTCACCCCTCTGCCGGTGTCAGGAGTGTCTGACATAAGAAAACGGATTTCCGCCCCTTCTGTCAGATCCCCGTGTTTCAGACAGGTCTTTGAATATTTCCTGCCGTTGACTTCAATCTTCCTGATATAGATGTTCTTTTCGGAATTGTCTGGAGCGTCTATCCTTATCTTCGCCCCGTCCGGAAGATTGACTGTCGCGGCCTTGAACAGTGGAGAGCCTATGGCATATTCATCAGTGCCCGGGCATACCGGATAGAATCCGAGGGCGGAGAATACGTACCATGCGGATGTCTGCCCGTTGTCCTCGTCCCCGCAGTATCCGTCAGGAGTCGGGCTGTACAGTCTGTCCATGATTTCCCTGACGTGCATCTGGGTCTTCCAGGGCTGTCCGCTCCAGTCGTACATGTAGACCATGTGCTGGATAGGCTGGTTGCCGTGTGCGTACTGTCCCATGTCCATGACCTGCATTTCACGCATTTCGTGTATCATGCCGCGGCTTTCCATCCCCATGTAACTCGGGATTACGAAGGTGGAGTCCATCATCGTGTTGAATGAATCGTCCCCGCCCATAAGGTCTATCAGCCCTGCCGGGTCGTGGAAGACGCAGAAACTCCAGTGCCAGCTGTTCCCTTCGCAGAAGTCCCAACTCCAGTCAGTTCCCTTGAAGTCCGGCCTGAATCCGCCTTTGTCGTCCCTGCCGCACATGAGTTTGAAGTCGGGATTATATATGTTCCTGTAGTTCATCGCGTTTCTTCGGTACTGCTCCAGTTCTTCCTCCGGCTTGCCCAGTCTTTTCCCGAGGGTGTAGATACACCAGTCGTTGTAGGCATATTCAAGGGTGCGGGCGACATTCTTCTCTATGCCGGTGTTGTACGGGATGTATCCGAGCCTGTTATATTCTTCAAATCCTTTCCTTCCGGCATCCGTTCCTTTCAGTTCCGCATTCGCGCCGTGGGTGACGGCTTCCCACAGGGTTTCGATGTCATAGCCTTTAAGGCCTTTGACATATGCGTCTGCCACCACTGAAGCGGAGTTGTTGCCTATCATGCAACTTCTGTGTCCCGGACTTGCCCATTCAGGCAGGAATCCGCTTTCGAGGTAGGCATTGACAAGCCCTTCCTGCATTTTTTCATTCATGTCCGGATATACGAGGTTCAGCAGAGGGAAAAGACAGCGGAAGGTATCCCAGAATCCCGTATCGGTGAACAGATATCCCGGAAGTACCTTGCCGTTGTACGGACTGTAGTGGACACGTTCGCCTGCAGCGTTGATTTCGGACAGGTCGCGAGGGAACAGTACGGACCTGTAGAGGCAGGAATAGAATGTCCTGATGTCATCAATGCTGTCTCCCTCTACATCTATCCGTCCGAGAACCTGGTTCCATCTGTCCCGGCCTTCCCGGCACAGCCTGTCGAAGTCCCCGTCTCCGAGTTCCTTCAGGTTGAGGAGTGCCTGGTCTGCGCTGATGAAAGATGATGCGATTTCAAGTCCTACGACAAGCCCTTTGGACGTGTCGAAACCGATAATGGCACCGGCGTGCCCCGCTTCGGTCCCGACAGTCTCTCCTGCAGGATGTTCCGTCATCTTCCCGTCTGAGACAGTCGCTATGTAACTGATTCTTGTATCCGGCTTGATTACAAACCAGTTCCTGAAATTATCGGGAACTCCGCCGCTGTTCCTTGTCGTATATCCGATGACCAGATTCTCTTCCGGGATTACCTTCACGTAGGAACCTTTGTCAAAGGCATCTATGACAAGATATGCCTGTCCGGCCTCGGAATAGGTTATCCGGAATTTCGCCGCCCTTTCGGTAGGGGTCAGTTCGACAGATATGTCGTGGTCGGCAAGATATACGCTGTAACAGTATGGAGTGGCGGTTTCGGCCTTGTGGGAGAACCAGCTGGCCCTTTTGTCCTGATCAAACACGGGGGAACCGACAGGCATGATGGCGAACTGACCGTAATCGTTCATCCAAGGGCTCGGCTGGTGGGTCTGCTTGAAGCCGCGTATCTTGTCGGCGGTGTAGGTGTATGTCCATCCGTCTCCCATCCTGCCTGTCTGCGGGGTCCAGAAATTCATTCCCCACGGACGCGCGATGGCAGGATAGGTGTTGCCTGTGGACAGTTCGAATTTTGACATTGTGCCCATGAGCACGTTCACATGATCAACGTAACTCTGCTGTCCCATCGATGACAGGGAACAGATTCCCAGAGCCGTAAGCAGTGTAAGTATTCTTTTCATCTTGATGACATTTTTTCTTCCAACATCCTGATCCAGTAGCCTCCGACCACGGAGCGGGCCTTGAAGCCCCTGTGGTGTGGCTTGTCCGTCCATATCCAGTCTGACATTGGGACGCGGTCGAGGGTCTCGTTGTAGAACCTGTACACCGGATCTATGAGGGCATCGAACGCCTCCCGGTCATTGGCCATGGTAGCAGTCCACATTATCCAGTCGCTCTTGGTGTATGTCTCGCGACTGTCGAGAGGAAGCCCGTATTCGTTCTGTCTGCCGAGGTAGTACTCCGTCTCCTTGTCATAGACTTCTTCAGGGAAGAGATTGAATCCAAGAAGCCTGTCCCATACCAGATTGTACTTCTGGCTCCATGTTCCCGGCCTGTCGAAGGTGAGTCTGTAGTGGTCTCCGTCATCCGCTGTTTCCATCCATTTCCCGGCATAGTCCCTGGCGATGGCACCGTATTTTTCAGCGACATCCGTCTTGCCGAGCATGTCCGCCATCATTGCGTATGATGCTATGGCCATGATGGCCTTGGCTGAAAGGTTGACATTGTGGGCGAAATGTCCTGCGAAGTCATCCGTGCAGAGTTGTTCGTCCGGATCCAGTCCGTGTTCCACGAGATAGTCCGTCCAGGTGGTCAGTGTCTCCCAGTGACGTGCAGCGTAGGAGGCATCCCCTTTCAGTTTCGCGGCGGCTGCGGTGACGATTATCATGTTGCCTGCCTCCTCGACAGGCATGTCCCCGACGTATGTCTGTCCGTTGGCGATAGGATATGTGCCCACATCGTGGGACGGGAAAGGTTTCTTCCATCTTCCGCTTTCCGAATAGTGGTAGATATGGTTCAGCAGGGCTTCAGTCAGGTCTGTGTTATAATAAAGGAAGAACGGGGATGACGGGTATGTGATGTCTACTGTCCCTATCGATCCGTTGCTGTTGTTCTCCTTGGAGAGCATCATCAGTTCTCCTTCAGGGGATTCGACGAGTTTGTGGGCTGCGATTATCTGCCTGTATGCCAGGGCGCAGAGTTCGGCGTATTTCCTGCCTCCTGCAGCAGTGGCCTCTTCCATGAGTTGTCTGTCGAATGCGGAGCATCTTTTCATTATCTGCGCATACTGTCCGTCAGCCTTGTGGAACATCTCCAGGATGTCGCAGTTGCCTTCGGTATTCCAATATGGCCTGAGGCGTTGTCCGAAATATTCCACCGAATAGATGTCATCGTAGCCTATAAGCAGTCTGCCTTCTTCCGCGGCGGTTGTCCCGAGGTCACGGATGAACGCCATCTGCCCTTTGCCGTTTTCCCCTGAAGTGCATTCAGGAAGGCTTTCTCCCGAAACGAATGCCCTGCGCAGGGTTTCCGCCTCTCCGACAGCGGCCTGTGTGCCGTCCTTTTCAGCCGCAAGGTAGAAATATCCCCAGTCGATTCTCAGGTCATCCCCTTTCTTTGCGAGGATGTCCTGTTCCCTGCTGCCTGATCTGAGGAAGACGAGGTCTCCGTCGGTGAATGTCCCGCTTTCTGATGCCTGGTACGGCTGGTCGAGGGCCCATCTCGGTGATGCCTCGAAATACAGGCGGATGTCGTGCTTCTTCCCGTCCGTGGCTGTCACCTTATAGGATATGTAGTTGACCGGACGGCTCAGCAGGTGCAGGTCATCCGTGAGCAGAGGTGCGGTGAATGTCAGGGCCAGGCTTACAGGGCCGCAGTCAAACGTGTAGTATGTCTGTGTGGCCTGGACATTGACCGAAGTCTGTACCGCTGTCTGCTCCAGGGCGGTATGCAGATCTTTCTGCATGAGGATGCCGAAGTCCAGAAGCCCGTTGGCTACAGGGTTCGTGCATTCCGCCGCAATGATGTTCCTGCCGGGCTTCAGAGAGGCGGCAACCTCATCCGGAATCCTTATGACCTCGTTCTTGTGGCAGGCTGAACCGGTGCTGTGTACCTCAATGCCGTTGATGTAGAAGACGGCATCGTCATCGTTGCAGAATTCGAGATAGAGCGGTCTTCCCCCGATGTTTTCCTTCAGGTCGAATTCCCTCCTGACGAAAATGTCCCGGGCAGACCAGTCCGTCCGGGCGGTAGGCTCGTTCACGGTGGTGCCGAATGCCCCGATGCCTGATGTCCATCCGGAATCGTCATAGTCAAGGGATTTCCAGTTTCCCGATGGCTTTGCCGTGACATATTTGCCTTCCCAACTGCCCTGCTGGGAAGTCGGGACTATCGGAAGCATTTCCACATCTTCGGTTCCCATGAACCTGTAGGTCCTGCCATCCACTTCGATGGCTCCGATCAGAGGGAAATCCTTCCCTGTCCAGTGCCTGATGCTCCCGTCATAGAGATTGTCGCTCATAGACCATGCGCTTGTGTACGGGTCGATGGTTACCAACGGGTATGCCGGTGCTCTCAGGGCATTTGTCTCCGGCTGTCCGGTGCTGCCTTGTCCGCATCCTGCCATGAGTGCCATGGCCAGAGGGAGGGCGGCTTTGAGTATGGGTCTTGTAGTCATTGCGGTTGTTTGTTGCGTTTTCTGTTACAGATCCTTCACTTCGCCTTCGGCTCCGTTCAGGATGACAAAGATGTCCCGGACAAACAAAAGCGGACCTTAACAGGGCCCGCTTTTGTTCGTCTGCGTATCAGATTATTTGTCTTCGGAAGTGAGTCTGGTGATGGTCTCGCTGAGTTTCTCGCTGAGAGTATCGAGCCTGTCGAACATTTCCTGGCGGATGCCGTTGTAGTATGACCTCTTCGTCCCTTCCGGGTGGTTGATCTTGTCTTTAAGTTCGTTGTAGAGGTCGACAGCCTCATCGATTATCTTGTTGATCTCGTCTGAATTCTTCTCAGGATTAAGTCCGATGAAGAGTGCGCAGTCGTCGAGGAATTCCTCAATGAAATACTCGATGTCTTTTTTGATGTCTCTAAGGTTCATGATATATAAGATTTGTTCGTTGCATTATTTGCGCTGCAAAGATAGCAATTTTCTGCAAAACGGTGATTACCGGATTATTCTTCTTGCCTTCAGGAGTCTGTCGGCACCGTCGTAGTAGTCCTCCCGGCCGGGTATCAGGGAATTTATCCTGACAAGATGGGAAGAATGGATCATCCTGCCGTCACCGAGATAGATTCCCACATGGGTGATGCTGTCCCTGTGTCCGTCTTTTCCGCGGGTCCCGAAAAAGAGCAGGTCTCCCGGGCGAAGGGTTGCTGTCAGAGCATCTATGCCATCGCTGTCTGTATCGGCATCAGGCGCCAGGTAAAGGTCGGGCCCGTCCGGAATATCCACTTCCGAGCCGGACATGGCCTGTTGAGAGGCGTTGCGTGGCAGCAGGATTCCGTTCATCCTGAATACGTGGCGGACAAGGCCGCTGCAGTCTACTCCGTTGGGAGAAGCCCCTCCCCACAGATAAGGCACTCCGACAAATTTCATTGCTCCCGCCATAATGTTTTCTGCGGTGGGATTGCAGCCGGCCTCCCATTGCTGGAGGTCAGCCAGGTCCTTTATGCGGACATATCCGGTGCGTCCGTCCGGCAGAACGACTTGGGCGAATCCGCGTCTTGTCACCGGACGGAGGTGCTGTTTCTCCATTCCGGAGACAGAGGCATTGCTATCGGTTTCTTCCCGTACTGTCCTTGTCTTTAAGGACTGCCGCATGACATCCCCTTCCACCAGATCGCATATTTTCCGGGATTTGTCCGACGGTCCGGAATAGACGGTGCTTTTCCATGCCGTGCAGATGTATTTCGGTGCCTTCCTGTATTCTTCCAGCCCTGCGGCATCGGTTTCCGCAAGGCCCATATCCGTACACCAGGCAGTGTAGGGCTCTTCAGTCCGTACCTGTTTCCAGTAGCCTTCTTCATCAATGATTTCCACTATGTCTCCCATCAGCCCCTGGGTCCCCAGTTCGGCAGTATAGTCAGGCTCTTCCCTGAGGAAATTCACCGAAAGGTTTATGATGGCGTACCGCGGCCTGCCGTCTTCTGCGGCTTCGGCGGACAGGTCAGGGAAGGCTGCTGCCAGACAGGCGGCGGCAATCAGGATATCCGGCAGTTTCATGTGCGTTCAGTCTTTCTGTTATCGGGAGACAAAAATATTCAAATATTCCGTATTTTTGCACCCGGTCGGCAATAATTTCCGTGCGGTATGCAGAGATATAACAGTTTTACGGGATATTACAGGAAAAAATACGGGGAACGCCTGCAGAAGGTAGTGATAGATGCCGGCTTTACCTGCCCGAACAGGGACGGGACAGTGGGGCGTGGAGGATGTTCATACTGTGACAATGCCGCGTTCCATCCGTCCTACAGCACTGCCGGAAAACCGTTGCGGCAGCAGATAGACGAAGGGATAGAGTTCCACAGGGTCCGTTATCGCAATACCCGCGCATATCTTGCATATTTCCAGGCCTTTTCCAATACATACGCCCCTCTTCCCCGGCTCAAGTCCCTGTATGAGGAAGCCCTTTCACATCCTTCCGTGGTAGGAATCGTCATCGGGACGAGGCCGGATTGCGTGGATGGGGAGAAACTGGATTATCTGGCCGCACTGTCGGAGGGTCTTGTTCTGAAGGATTGGGAAAGGGAGATAGCAGGCAGGAGACTGGCCGCACCGCTGGTGACCGTGGAATACGGGATTGAGTCCTGCCATGACCTTACCCTGAAAAGAATCAACAGAGGGCACGATTTTGCGACAGCGCGTCTGGCTGTGGAGCAGACGGCGGCAAGAAGGCTGGAAACGGGGGCGCATTTCATTCTCGGTCTGCCGGGGGAGACGAAGGATATGATGCTGGACGAATGTTCCGTAATCAACAGCCTGCCTCTTCTGTCAGTGAAGTTCCATCAGTTGCAGATAGTCAGGGGGACTGCCATGGAGAGGGAGTTCGCCGCCAGACCGGAGGATTTCGTCACCTTTACCCTTGACGGTTATATCGATTTCTTTACGGATATGCTGGAGCGTCTCCGCCCTGACCTTTATATAGAGAGGTTTGCCGGAGAGGTGCCTCCGCGTTTTGTCAACAGTACTCCCTGGGGTCTTATCCGCAATGTGGAGTTGCTCCGTCTGCTGGAAAAGCGTCTTGAGGAAAGGGACACGTTTCAGGGTGCCCTTCTCCGTTCCGGTCATGTAAGCCGAAATTTCACTGTATTATAATGAATTGATGGCCTTCAGCCTGTGATTGTGACAAAAATTTAACAGTAAAGCGAAAGAAATTTTCATAATTTCGGGGATTTGTTTATATTTTTGCGGAGATATTGTGAAAATACTTATAGACGCCTAGCAAATTACCAGTTTTAATCTCTATTATTAACATCACTAAATTATGAGACTAAAGGTTTTCATTATGTGCTTTATCCTGTCTCTGGGTTCCTTGTGCGCTTTTGCGCAGGGCAGTGGCAGGACCGTTACCGGGACCGTGCAGGATGCCAAGGGTAATCCTCTGGTCGGTGCGGTAGTCATGCAGCCGGGTTCCAGTAACGGTGCGGTGACCGATGCCGACGGTACATTCTCCATCAATGTTTCCGGGGGGGGTACGGTAACACTGGAAGTTTCAATCCTGGGCTATGTAACCAGGACCTTTTCTCTGCCTGAAACACAGGATGTATTGAAGGCATTTCTTTCTGAGGATGCCCTTCTGATGGATGAAGCCGTAGTCGTTGGTTACGGTACTCAGAAAAAGGTAAATCTCACGGGAGCCATATCCACGGTCGAGGCTTCCGATCTTGCAAACAGGGCGACTTCCACTCTCGGACACATGCTTCAGGGAAGCGTACCGGGACTCAACGTAACGATGTCATCCGGACGCCCTGGCAACTCACCGGCAGTAAATATCCGGGGAATGAACTCCATCAACGGAGGTAATCCCCTTATCCTCATCGACGGCGTGGAAGGGTCTCTCGACAGGGTGAATCCGAACGATGTAGAGTCCATATCCGTCATCAAGGATGCCTCTTCTTCGGCGGTCTACGGCGCGCGTGCCTCTTTCGGTGTCATTCTGGTCACTACCAAGACGGGAGGCAATACAGACGGCAAGGCCAAACTCAGTTACAGCGGCAAATTCGGTTTCACCGCCCCTACCACTTCCACGGATTACGAGACGAGAGGCTATTATTCGGTATATGTCAACGACCTGTTCATGTATAATGCCACCGGGTCGAAATATACCCATTATACAGATGCTGATATGGAACAGTTGTGGGCCAGGCGTAACGACAAGGTCGAGGACCCTGCAAGGCCGTGGGTCATCATCGACCAGAGAAACGGACGTGACGAGTATGTCTACTATGCCAATACGGACTGGTACCACTATCTCTTCCAGGACATCAAGCCTACCCAGACCCACAATATCTCTTTCAGCGGCGGTAATGACAGGTTCAAATATTATGTGTCCGGAAGTTATTATGACGAGGAGGGAATGTTCCGCGAGAATACGGACAAGTTCTCGAGGATAGATTTCCGTTCGAAACTGTCGTTTGATGTAACCGACTGGCTCAATATCAGCAACAATACCAGTTATTACAAGTCGTGGTACAGTTACCCGGGTTCTTCCGGAGTCAATACTGCATTCAGCCTTATGACGGTACATGCTCTTGCAAGTTATCCTACCCGTAACCCTGACGGTTCCAGCCTGTATCTTACAACCGCGTCTTCTTCCGGAAATGTGATGGACGGTATGCTCACCGCTCTGGACAAGGGCCTTCACAAGAACAATGACGACCGCGACCAGATATCGACAACTACCGAAGTGACCGTCACCCCTCTCAAGGGTCTGGAGATAAAGGGCAATTTCACCTACACCTTCTATGACTACAGGGCATACAACAGGTTCGTGAATACTACCTATTCTACCTACCCGGGTGTCATAGAAGAACTTACAACCGGGTCCCGGTTTACGGACAAACTGCAGGAGATTTCCAATACCCATACCTTTATGCAGACCAATGTCTATGCGACCTATTCAAAGACATTTGCTGAAAAGCATAATCTCAAGGTCATGGCCGGATTCAACTGGGAACAGAAACATCTGAAAGACATCAGGTCGGAGGGGTATTATCTTCTTTCCGAAACCTTGAACGACCTGAATCTGGTAGGAGTGGACTCTGAAGGCAACAAGAGGATGGAAGTGTCAGGAGGACAGAACGAATATGCCCTTGCCGGAGTCTTCGCCCGTGTCAATTACGATTACAAGGGGAAATATCTGTTCGAAGTCAGCGGCCGTTATGACGGTACGTCCAGGTTTGCAAAGGCAAGCCGCTGGGGATTCTTTCCTTCGGCATCGGCAGGCTGGAAGATTTCCGATGAGAAATTCTTCGCTCCGGTCAAGGACTGGTTCAACTATCTGAAACTCCGCTATTCGTTCGGACGTCTCGGTAACCAGCAGGTGGGCTATTATGACTATGTCAGGGAGGTGAACATCTCTGACCAGACCTATCTTTTCGGAGGGTCAAGTCTGCCTATCTCGGCCAATATCAGTGCTCCTGTGGCAGGTGACCTGACCTGGGAAGTGGCCCAGCATCAGAATATAGGAGCCGATATGGCATTCTTCAACAACAGGCTGGCGTTCACCGCAGAGGCCTATATCAGGGACACCAAGGACATGCTTACGGACGGAATCGCACTTCCTTCGGTCTACGGCGCATCTTCACCGAAGATGAATACGGCGGACCTCAGGACATCCGGATATGAACTTTCCATTTCGTGGAAAGACATGTTCATGCTGGCGGGAAAACCTTTCCAGTATAATGTGGGTTTCAATTTCTCCGATTACATTACGGTCATCACGAAATATGACAATCCTAAGTACTCATTTGCGATGGATTACTATGAGGGGATGAGAGTCGGAGAGATCTGGGGTTACAGGACCGGAGGGCTGTTCGCTTCCGATGCGGAGGCTGCAGCATACGATGTGGACCAGTCCAGCGTAAACGGAGGACAGCAGGACGGTCCGCTCGCGGGAGACCTGAAATTCCTTGATCTTGACGGTGACAAAGTCATCGATATCGGATCCAACAGTGTGGATGATCCGGGAGACAGGGAAATCATAGGAAACTCGGAGCCGAGATTCAACTACGGTATCAACCTCGGATTCTCCTGGTACAATTTCGATGTGAGCATCTTCATCCAGGGAATCGGCAGGATGGACTGGTATCCGCCTTCCAACTGCATGGCTTTCTGGGGACCATACGCAAGACCGTATGCTACCTTGATACCGAGGGATTTCCATACGATGTACTGGACGGAAGACAATCCGGATGCATACTATCCGAGACCGAGAGGATATATAGCCCTCGGAGCCAACAGGGCACTGACTGTCGCCAACGACAGATACCTCCAGAATATCGGGTACTGCCGTCTGAAGAATGTGACAGTAGGCTACTCCCTTCCTCAGAAGTGGATGAAGAAGATCAAGGCTGACGGGATCAGGATATATTTCACCGGAGAAAACCTTGCCTATCTTTCCGGGCTCAAGTCCGATTACATCGATCCTGAACTTGCAATGACCGGAGGCGAACTCCGCGTCTATCCTTGGCAGAAGTCATTCATTTTCGGTATTGACATCAATTTCTAACGGACGGTATAGTTTCTTAAACCAGAGTTATGATGAAAAAGACATTGATATATTATATACTTTCGGCGGTTTGCCTGGTTTCATGCGACCTTGACAGATTTCCGCTTGATTCGATATCGCCGGAAGCGTTCTTCTCCAACGAAGATGAACTGCAGGCATTCAGCAACGGATTCTACACCATGCTTCCGGCAACTTCCCTGTACACTGACAATGCCGATACCTACACCCAGAGCCAAATGCCTGACGAGATTGCCGGATTGAGGGTGATTCCTGATTCCGGAGGCGGATGGTCATGGGGAAACCTCAGGGATGTGAATACCCTGCTTGAGTATTCGGTTAACTGCGAGGATGAGGATGTAAGGATCAAGTATAACGCACTTGCCAGATTTTTCAGGGCATATTTCTACTATGACAAGGTAAGACGCTTCGGGGATGTGCCATGGTATGACAAGCAGCTTGATTCCGATTCTCCGGAACTCTACAAGCCTCGTGACAGCAGGGAATACGTGATGCAGAAGATGATAGAGGATATCGACTATGCAATAGAGAATCTCGGTACCGGCAGGGAACTTTACCGGATTACAAGATGGTCCGCCCTTGCACTCAAATCCAGGTTCTGTCTTTTCGAGGGGACTTTCAGGAAGTACCACGATATCAATCTTGAGGGACATGACTGGAAATGGTATCTTGAGCAGGCTGCCGCCGCTTCGCAGACCCTGATGGATGAGAGCGGGTACGGGCTTTATACCGCCGACGGTCCGGACAAGAGTTATCTTAACCTGTTTGCCGCTGAAAATGCCATCCAGACCGAAGTCATCCTCGCCAGGGACTACAACCAGGCGCTGGGAGTCTTCCACAACAGCAACTACTTCTCTATCGGGCAGACTAACGGGCAACCGGGTATGACAAGGAAACTAGTGGCTTCATATCTTATGAGCGATGGCAGCCGTTTCACCGACATAGATGGATGGGAGACCATGCAGTTCTATGAGGAATGCCAGAACCGGGATCCGCGTCTGGCACAGTCCATCCGCACCCCTGGTTATATGAGGATAGGCGGTTCGACTCCTGTACTGCCTGATTTTTCCGGCAGTGTGACAGGTTACCAACAGATCAAATACGTGACTTCGACCGACTGCGACTCATACAACATATCATATAATGACCTGATAATTTTCAGGATGGGGGAAATTTACCTTAACTTTGCAGAGGCCAAGGCCGAACTCGGGACCCTGACACAGGATGATCTGGACAGGTCGGTCAACCGGTTGAGGGACCGTGTGGGGATGCCTCACCTGAACCTTGCCGATGCCAATGCGGACCCTGATGAGTATCTGATGGCGGAAGGGACCGGATATCCGGGAGTAAGTGCGAAGAATACGGAGAATGTCGGAGTGATACTTGAAATAAGACGCGAAAGGACAATCGAACTTGCGCAGGAAGGTTTCAGGTATTATGACATCATCAGGTGGAAGGAAGGCCAGGCCTTCAACCATCAGTTCTACGGAATGTATTTCCCGGGACCGGGCGAGTACGACTTTGACGGGGACGGTGATCCCGACATTTACCTGTGGTCAGGTACACAGGGCAGTTCAGATGCACCGGTGAAACTTGAGATAGGAGGTTCCATTGACCTTTCCGAAGGAGATCACGGATATGTCACCCCTCATCCCGCGAAGGAACCGAAATGGGTCGAGGAAAGGGACTACTATTATCCGATTCCTATCAACGACCGTTCGCTTACCGACGGGGCACTTACCCAGAATCCTGGGTGGAATGACGGTCTCAAATTCTGATTGCGGTCGCGTTTTGTTTGAGTTTAAATTAGGATTAAGATGAAAAAGATTTTGTACCTATTGACCTTGCCGGTTCTTGCGCTGGCTCTGTCATGTTCATGCGAGCGCGGTGGCGCGGAAACGGGAGATCAGCAGTTGCCGTCGATAACGGGCGATGGAGAAGATGTTGTCTATGAGAAGGACGAGTCGTCATACAGGATCGTTTCATACAATGTCGGTGCTTTCAGCAAGTACATGACAAACAGTTCACCCACTGTCGCTGCCATGATGAAGGAGATAGAGGCGGATGCGATGATTCTGAACGAACTTGACAGGAACAACGGCAGGCACAATACGGACCAGTTGGCGGATTTCGCAAAGGAAATGGACTGGGATTGCTATTATGCAAAGGCCATGGATTACAGGGGAGGAGAATACGGCAACGGTGCTGCATGGAGCAGGGATCTCGATGTGGTCAGCAAGTCCGTGATTGCCCTTCCTAAACAGACCGGGTCTGAAGACAGGAGTTGCGTTGTGGTCGAATTCAGCGATTTTGTCATGGCCGGTACCCATCTTGATGTCGGTACCGAGGATGACAGGGTCAGGGGTGTCCAGACCATAACGGAAGAACTTATGGAGAAATACGGGGACGGCAGCAAGCCCGTGTTCGTATGCGGGGACATGAATGCCGAACCTTCAAGCGAGACCATCAAGGAATTCAAGAAGAACTGGGTACAGTTGACTCCGACCAAGAATACCCATTCGTCCCAGAAGCCGGTCAAATGCATCGACTACATCTTTGCATTGAAAAACGTCGGCAGTTATGCCGTCACATCTTCGGATGTACCTACAAGTTTCAAGTCAGGAAGTGTAAAGCAGACTTCCGATCATCTTCCGATATACATAGATGTAACCATTAAAAAATGACGATATGAAATTCTGTTTAACCAGATATGCGCTGTTGGCAGGAGCCGTTTTTATTCTTGCATCCTGCGAAGAGAAGCAGCAGGTCACCCAGTTGACCGAGCCTGCCCGGCTTGCCATGCAGAATGCTGGCGGAGAACCGGAATCGATCGAACTTTATGATTCCGGAACCACATCCACAGCGACTGCGGAATTCAGGGTCGTGGCGGAAATCATTTCCGGCAACACTATCAATGTCACCTTCAAGGCGGATCCGACAAAGGTGGATGAATACAACGCTGAGAACGGGACTGACTATGAAATGGCTCCGGCGGAGTGCTATGACCTTTCCGCCGCAACAGTGATGCTTCCTCGCTACAACACTGTCTCATCCACGGCAAAGGTCACCGTCTCCACTGACGGTATCCCTGATGCACAGACATATCTTCTGCCGATCGTGATCGACCGGATCGAAGGAGATGATGCCGCGCGGATAAACGAGGAGAAGAATGTGGTGTACGTGCTGATCAAGAAGTATGTCCTCAAGGAGCCTGTGCTGCTGGACAGGAGCGACTGGGAGGTGATCTACTGCAATTCTGAGGCGAATGAGTCAATGTATAACGGATATCCGTACGGGCCGGTGGATCTTATGCTCGACAATGAGCCTAATACCTGGTGGA
>CALVAE010000091.1 GCA_944325465.1 uncultured Bacteroidales bacterium
AAAGGCAACGAAAACGGCCCGGAAATCATGGATCCTGACTATTTCATCGACTGCTTTGAAGTCATCCGGGAACTGGTGGAGGACGGAATTGTCCTGAGCGGTGTGACAGTCGGCCGCGGAGGTCTGATGACTGCCGTAGCCAGAATGCTCGGATACGGCGGAAAATCAGGCAAGACATACGGAATAGAACTGGATATCAGCGGGATAGAGCAGGCTTATATCGAGACGGACTGCATCAGGATACTGTTTGCGGAAATTCCCGGAGTGATAATCCAGGTATCGGATGACGATTACGACTACATTGACTCCCAGTTGTTGCTGCAGGACATAGCCTACTATCCTGTCGGCGTGCCGCGACATTCTGCCGGACAGCCGTATATCAGACTGTCCTCGTCGAGCCGGACAGGACTGTCCGCCATCCTGGCGGCACTGATGGACGGGCAATCCTCCGAAGGCGAAGACTGAAATGGCCTCGGGCGGGCGAACTGTAAGGAATAGGACTTTTAAAACCACATAACATGACACGGTATGCCAATATTCCCGACAAGGGACCGGGATCAAAGAAACCCAAGATATTCGTGCTGGACACAAACATTATCCTGCACGATTTCAAATGTATAAGGCATTTCCAGGAAAATGACATCGTCATTCCTTCTGCCGTCATAGAGGAACTTGACAAATTCAAGAAAGGCAACGATGCCCTGAGTTTCAATGCAAGAAACTTCATGAGGGAACTTGACCGCCTTACGGGCAACAGGATGTTCGGAGAACACGGCGTACCCATCGGAAAAGACAGGGGGAACATAAAGGTGGAACTCAACCACCCGTTCCCGCACGAACTGCGCAACCTGTTCCAGGACGACACGCAGGACCACAGGATACTTGCCACCGCCATGTGGGTGAGGGACAACAACCCCGAGCGTTTCGTAGCCCTCGTCACGAAGGACATCAACCTCAGGATGAAGGCAAAGGCTGTCGGGATGGAGGCACAGGACTATCTGACGGACAAGATCGATGAACAGAGGGTGGAATATACGCAAAATGAAGTCATTGTCAGGGAAAATTCCGACCCGTCCAAATGTCAGGAACTCACATACGGCAAGGGGTGGCTCTCTCCGGAAGACCTTACGGGACAGGCAAACAGACCGTTGCCGAACCAGTTGTACAAGTTCAGGTGGGGAGAAAACGGGCACGAGACCACTGCATGCGCCAGGTACGACAGCCGCAGCGGCAGGATTGTCCTGGTTAGGAAACAGTACGCATACGGCATTTCGCCACGGAACGATGAACAGAAATTCGCCCTGGATGCCTGTCTCAACAAGGATGTCAGGCTGGTGTCCCTGACAGGCGGTGCCGGCACGGGAAAGACTCTGATCGCACTGGCCGCGGCTCTGGAACAGGAAAGGGATTATGACCAGATCATCCTGACCAGGCCTACGGTAATTCTCGGGAACCAGGAGATAGGATTCCTCCCGGGTAACGAAAAGGCCAAGATGGGACCGTTTATCCAGCCGCTTATGGACAACCTCAGCGTCATACGCAACGTCTTCAAGCCGGGAAGCAAGCAGGCATTGAGGATAGATGCGATGCTGAACGAGGAAAAGCTCCTGATATCCCCTCTGGCCTACATAAGAGGCCGGAGTCTCGGGAACGTCTATTTCATTATAGATGAAGCCCAGAATCTCACGCCGCACGAGATCAAGACCATAATCACGAGGGCAGGCGAAGGGACCAAGATGGTGTTTACCGGAGACCTGTTCCAGATAGACCAGCCTTACCTGGACATCTACTCCAACGGTCTGACACATCTGGGAGAAAAGATGGCCGGACAGCCGCTGTTCGAGCACATCAATCTCCGCAAGGGCGAACGGAGCGAACTTTCCGACCTTGCGAGCCGGCTGCTTTAGACGAGACTCCTCGGTTCTCCGCACACGGCATGTCCCCGGATTAACGATTTTCAGCATTTCCCCCGCAAATTCTGTTTTTTGATACCGGAACTGTTTGAACTTGATATAAATCAAAGATTTTTATTATTTTTGCAAACAATTTGACTTTAACCCAATATTATTAAAAATAACTGAAATGGCAGACAAGAAAAAAAGAGTCTACCGCTTTGGCGGCAAGACCGCTGAAGGCGACGGCTCTATGAGAAACCTCCTCGGAGGCAAAGGCGCTAACCTCGCAGAAATGTGCAGACTTGACATTCCCGTACCGGCAGGATTCACCATCACGACAGAATGCTGTGCTGAATATTACCAGTTGGGCGGTGGATATACGGATGAACTGAGGGCTGAAGTAGCGGACGCTATGAAAGCCACTGAAGAGATAATGGGCAGGAAATTCGGGGACAGCAAGGATCCTCTTCTTGTAAGTTGCCGTTCAGGAGCAAGAAGTTCCATGCCGGGAATGATGGACACTATCCTCAACATCGGACTGTGCTCATCCACTATCCCCGGACTCATTGAAAAGACAGGCAACCCGCGTTTCGTCTATGATGCATACCGCCGTCTCATAATGATGTATTCGGATGTCGTCATGGAAAAGGCGGAAGGCATCGAACCGGAAGACGGACAGGGAATACGCCAGCAACTCGACAGGATGATGGAGGACCTGAAGAAAGCCAAGGGCTACGCTTCCGATACGGATATCACCGCCGAAGAACTCAAAGACCTGTGCGAACAGTTCAAGGCCAAGGTCAAGGAAGTCCTTGGAGTCGAATTCCCTGATTCTGCAGAAGCACAGTTGTGGGGTTCGATAGGAGGCGTGTTCAAGTCCTGGAACGGGAAACGGGCGATCGCATACAGGAAAATCGAAGGCATACCTGATGACTGGGGCACTGCAGTGAACGTACAGTCAATGGTATTCGGAAATATGGGCGAGACTTCCGCAACCGGAGTCGCTTTCTCAAGAAATCCTGCGACAGGAGAGAACAAGTTCTACGGCGAATGGCTCATCAACGCCCAGGGAGAGGACGTAGTAGCAGGTATCCGTACACCTAACCCTCTCAATGAGGCGACCAAGAACCCTCACAACCAGCATCTCCAGTCCCTCGAGACTGCAATGCCGGAAGTCTACGGGGAACTGGATGACATCCGCAAACGTCTCGAAGACCATTTCAGGGACATGCAGGATATCGAGTTCACCATCCAGGACGGCAAGTTGTGGATGCTTCAGTGCCGTATCGGAAAGAGGACCGGCATCGCGGCTCTCACGATGGCAATGGATATGCTCGATGAGAAAATGATTGACGAAAAGACGGCAGTCATGCGTGTGGCGCCTAACCAGTTGGACGAAATACTTCACCCTATCCTTGACCCAGCATCGGAAAAGAAGGCGAAGGTCGTGGCACACGGACTTCCTGCCTCACCTGGAGGAGCCGTAGGAAAGGTGGTATTCTCATCCGAAGCCGCCATGGCGGAAAATGCCAAGGGCGTGGCGACCATCCTTGTCAGGGAAGAGACTTCACCTGAAGATGTCGAGGGAATGCGCGCAGCCGCCGGTATCCTTACCCAGAGAGGAGGAATGACTTCCCATGCCGCCCTCGTGGCAAGAGGCTGGGGCAAATGCTGCGTCGTAGGATGCGATGCCCTGCACATTGACCTCGCCGGCAAGACCGCCACTTTCAATGACAGCGGAGTGACAATCAAGGAAGGTGATGTCATAAGCCTGAACGGAGCCAAAGGTCTGGTCTACAATACCGGAATCGAGACAATGGACGCTTCGGAGAATCCGCTCTTCATCAAGTTCATGGCCCTTGTGGACAAATACCGCAGACTCGGAGTACGTACAAATGCAGACACTCCGGAAGATGCGGAACGCGCATTGAATTTCGGCGCTGAAGGCATCGGACTTTTCCGTGTCGAGCACATGTTCTACGGAAAGAACGCGGAAACCCCTCTTGCCAAACTGCGCAAGATGATCCTTTCCAGGACCGATGACGAGCGCCGTGCAGCACTTGCCGAACTTGAACCATACATCAAGGCTTCCGTTAAGAGCACGATGAGGGTAATGGACGGCAAGCCTGTTACATTCCGCCTTCTTGACCCGCCTCTTCACGAATTCGTTCCGCAGACCCATACCAAGAGGGAGGAACTGGCAAATGAACTAGGAATTTCAGAGGAGGACATCGAAAAGAGAGGCGAATCCCTCCACGAGGTCAACCCTATGATGGGACATCGCGGAGTCCGTCTGCACATTACCTACCCTCTGATTTCCGAGACACAGTTCAGGGCGATCTTCACGGCAGCGGCCGAACTCCAGGAAGAAGGACTCCACCCTATGCCGGAAATAATGGTACCTGTGACAGTATCACAGAGGGAACTCAAATTCCAGAAGGCCATCTGCGTCCGCGTAAAAGCAGAAGTGGAGGCAGCCACCAACCAGAGCATAGACTACAAGTTCGGTACGATGATCGAAATCCCGCGCGCAGCCCTCACCGCCGACAGGATGGCAAAGACCGCAGAGTTCTTCTCTTTCGGTACCAACGACCTGACCCAGATGACATTCGGATTCTCACGTGACGATGTAGGGACTTTCATGGGCGACTATCTCGGCAACAAGATACTGGATGCCGATCCGTTCCAGACCCTTGACCAGAAAGGTGTAGGCAAACTGATAGAATATGCGGTGGAAATGGGACGCGAGACCCGTCCGGAACTGAAATGCGGTATCTGCGGCGAGCACGGAGGCGATCCTGCATCCGTGGAATTCTGCTACAGGATAGGACTCAACTACGTTTCATGCTCTCCGTTCCGCGTACCTATCGCCCGCCTCGCTGCGGCGCAGGCTGCAATCAGGGCCGAAGCAGCAAAATAGCCGGAACCCGGACGAAGCCCCACATGGCCATCATAAGCCTGTGAACCAACACAATACAGGGATTTGCTCCTCGGAGTGAATCCCTTTTTGTCATTTTGCGACTTTACCACATTTTTAAGACAAATCGGGGACCGGCCAAACATGATGACCCAATATTGTTAGTAAACTGTAAACCTATGGAATCCGGACAACGACCTTGATGACTCCATCCAGTCTGTTCTCGAATATGCGATAGGCTTCGTCAATATCTTCCAGAGCAAACCTATGGGTTATGAGCGGAGTGGTGTCGATTTTTCCATCTGTTATAAGGTCCAATATCCTGTCACAGTCGCAGCCGTCGACTCCTCCGGTCTTGAAAATCAGGTTTTTCCCGTACATTTCCGGCAGAGGCAGTATCTGCGGAGTGTCGTACATTGCCACGATGGTAACGATGGCATTGGGTCTGGCACTGTCCCATGCCAGCCTGAATGATTCGTCGCTACCTGCCGCTTCAATCACCCTGTCCGCCCCGTCATGGTCACTGTTTCTCATGACAAATTCCTTGCATCCATCAGGAACGGTCACCAATATGTCAGGATAGTGCTTCCTTATGAAATCCGCTCTGTCGGGATTCTTCTCGCAGACAATAATTCTTTTGGGACACTTCATCATCGTACAGAGCAAGGTACAGACTCCGGTCGGTCCCGCCGCGATAATAAGGACAGTATCACCCTCATCTATTTCGGAAATTTTCGCCGCCCAATAGCCCGTGGAAAGAATATCCCCGACAAAAACAGCCTGTTCGTCGCTTACTGAATCCGGAATGATGCTCAATCCCTGGTCTGCATGCGGGACCCTCACATATTCAGCCTGTCCGCCGTCAATCCTGCAGCCAAGAGCCCATCCCCCATCCGGGTCCGTACAGTTGTTGACATATCCGTGCCTGCAGAAGAAACATTTTCCGCAAAAGGTCTCAACATTGACTGCAACCCTGTCACCGCGCCTGACCTTATGTACATTGCTGCCAGTCTGCTCTACTATCCCGACCATTTCATGACCTACCGTTACACCGGGAACGGCACGTGGGACACTTCCGTGCTTTATGTGCAGGTCACTGGTACAGATGCTCGCCAGCGTCACTTTAACGATGGCATCATCCGGACTTTCCAAGACCGGTTTCCCTTTCCTGACCAAACCGAAATGGTCTTTTCCCATATACGTGTATGCAAGCATATTTTCTGTAAGTATGATCGAATCATTACAAATATATCCTAATCAGAAGGATCTGGCTGGTATTATCTTATATAATGCGGAATTTCATCAGGAAGTATAATGGAGATTTCACAAAGCCCCATTACCCTTCCGTCTTCTTTCCAGGCACTCTGATAAATCAACTTGCGGATCCCATTTTTTTCAATCGTATAGACATTCCGCCCTCCGGTCTCCAGAAGATGTCTGATGATACCAGACGATCTTTCGTTGTGGCAGTCAAAGAGACTTTTACCGATAAGGTTGCCATGTCTGGCATAATTCTCCCTGGATCTGGAATTCATATAGATAATGGTGCCTTCCGCATCACATACGGTGACAGGGCAATCCATTTCTTCCGCCCAGGACGGCACGATTCGTTGTACGGTATTTATCCTGCTTCGGATTCTGCTCCATCCCGCCGTGTCACTGAAGCAGCATCTGCCCATTGTCTCTGCCATCTCCTGAAATCTGCATGACGGTATGACGAAACTCATCACATCCTCATCAAACCACTGCCTTGCCGATGGATCTGTCAGCCCTAAAAATGTCCTGAATCCTCCTTGTCTGTTCTCTCTCACGGCATTGGAGACAATTGACGAACAGCCGGAGCCGAATAGAAGAGACACTGTTTCCGGATCATTACGGTCGTAGAATGCCCATGCACAGAGCCCTGAAATAACATCAGGAGTGGCGATGAAAAGCAGGCCTTCCATATTTTCAAGACTTTCAGCCATATCTAACCTGACAAAATTCAGGTATTTTCCGGGTGCCGGAACAGGCCCGAATTTCTCCAGATAATTCTGAATCAATTCCGGAGATTCCTTATATTTCTCTTTCTGAGATACAAAAGTCGGAACATAATCCGGCATTGGAGTGAATCCGGCATAGAATTTTCCTCCGCCGCAGGTAATGTTCTCCGTGTTCAGACACACAGGGCTACCGTCAGACGCCTCGCGCAGATACTTCAGGAAACAGCCGTGAATCTTCTCTGTCCTGGTTATCATTGTATCACTGTAATAGAATAGAAGCGGCAGAGGGGCTGTTTCCCCGAAGGCTTCCCTGTATCTGCTGATAAAAGTCTTAATCTCCATAACATTTCCTATTGAAATTCATTTCCTTTACGAAGGACATCAGAGATAATACCCCGAAAAAGTTACCTGACATGTCCACTGATGCCGATACAATCAATGGACAAAGATAATGACTTAACCGACACAAACGCAAGTTGAATATGTCTTTTGCCGTCGATCTTTCCGGAGGCCGGAAATTTGATTAATTTTGTCTTCGCACGAGTCCCGCCAGGGAACGGTAAGGAGCGGGAAGCGGCAAATGTTTTCCACATGCTTGTATACAAAAATGAAAAAGCTCATTTACATCGACAGCACAATGAGGGAGGAATCGCGCACAAGACGTATTGCAGAACCTCTCGTCTTCGAACTTGGTAAAAGGTACGAGATAGAAAGGATCAGACTGGACGAAGCAGGCTTTCCTGTTGTAGGCAGCCGGATCCTGAATGACCGGAATAACGGGATTGTCCCTGAAGAGTACGCGGAAATGTCCAGAAGAATTGCAGCGGCTGACAGAATCGTCATTGCCGCTCCGTTCTGGGACATGAGTTTTCCTTCTGCACTTAAAGTATTCTTTGAAAACATGTCGCTCTTCCATATCACGTTTGACAGCGACAATACGCACTGCTACGGACTGTGCAAATGCGAGAAAGTACTTTACATCACGACAAGAGGAATGAACATTCACACAGGAGATCCGCTCGAACAGGCAACGCCATACATCAGAGCCCTCAGTCACCTGTGGGGATTGGGAACACTTGACGTGATATCTGCAGAAAACCTTGACTATAGCACGCCGGAGAAAATAGATAAAAAGATATCCGATGCAATCGCCGAGGGAATTGCCCTGTGCAAAGAGTTCTGACCGGCTTCACATACCTGTACCGGAACGTACTCCAGATTCTTCGCTGGCGCTCAGAATGACAGTATGACGCTGAACGAAGCCGTTGTTCTGTCATCATGAAGAAGGCTTTGCTTGTCATCCTGAACGGAGCCGCCAGGCGGAGTGAAGGATCTGATGCACCGACGTATCAAAAAAAAAGGAGAGTGACTTCAAGTCTTACGACTCAATGTCACTCTCCCTAAAATACCGGCGGTAACCTACTCTCCCACCCTTTCGGGCAGTACCATCGGCGCTGGCGGGCTTAACGGCTCTGTTCG
>CALVAE010000092.1 GCA_944325465.1 uncultured Bacteroidales bacterium
CGCCGGCAGACACAGGATCGACAGATGAAGGGCAGACAGAAATTCCGACATATCCTGACAAGCCGGGAGAAGAAGACGGTTCCGGTGATGACCTGCCGGATGAAGAAGACCTCACTGTCACGGAACGGATCCTTGAACGGACGGATCTCATCAAGGAACTTACATCGGAAAAAGTGCACGAACTGGAGGAGCACGTGACGGCAACGGAGTTGTCATATATTTCTCCGGAAGACAAACCCATGGCAATGTTCATATTCGAAGCAGAACTTGCCGGAGGCATAACCATAACACAGACTACACCTTATAATAAAGGTACAGGAAACGGCAAACAGCCTGTCACGGAACAGGCTCTTGAGGTGGATACACAATATAGGACCATACTTGGCGGTACCAATGCGGATTTCTTTACCGATAACGGGCCGCAGGGAATCTGCCATCACAACGGAGTTCCACTGAAAACCACGTTCAACACATCTCCTTCCAGACCGCGAAGTTTCTTTTACATAACTCGCAACGGCCTGGCAAGAACGGCACCGGCATCTGACTACGCGGAGATTTCTTCCAGTATATATGAAGCCTGCGGAGGAGGTCCGGTACTGGTAAGCGATGGAGAGGCCATGGAAATCCCGGACCCTAATGACCTTTCAGTAGAGCCGAGAACCTGCATCGGGGCATCCGAAGACGGAAAGACCGTATATATAATGGTAGTGGACGGCAGACGTTCAAGTTATTCCAATGGCATGGATTTCAGTGACATGGCCATTATAATGAAGGCTCTCGGCTGTTGGTCGGCAATAAATCTGGACGGAGGCGGCTCGTCGACTTTCTATATAAGGACAGACCATTCCGAAAGCAGTTTCGACAATCCTGAAAGATTCGAGATTCTCAATTCCCCGTCGGACGGATCTGAAAGGGCCGTCTGGAACGGGCTGGCAATCATCAGAAGGAGTTGATATATATGATTCCAACCGAGACCATTGAATGACATATAAAATCATCTGAATATATGAACCGCATAAAAAACACAGGATTGATACTGCTGACCGCCCTCCTTGCCGGATGTTCAGGCGAGGAGACGATGTCCGAACTTACAGACAGGGTATTCGATATTGCTGAAAGACAATATACGATGATGGACACCCGGCTGAAAGACGACACCATGCCGAGAAGCATGGATAGCGAAGGGAATTTCATTGACTCCAATCTCCGCTGGTGGTGCAGCGGATTTTTCCCCGGATCCCTGTGGTATATCTACGAGTACACCGGAAATGAACATATCAGGGCTCTTGCTGAAAAGAATACGGAAAAACTCGATGTCCTGAAAATAAAAGGAACCGACCATGACCTCGGATTCCAAATGAACTGCAGTTTCGGCAATGCATACAGGATTACCGGAGATGAAAGATATGCAGAACCTATCCGGACTTCGGCAGAAGTACTGGCAAAACGGTTTTCTCCGGTTACGGGAGTGATAAAAAGTTGGGACTTCGTGAACAAGGGCCGTGACTGGAAATATCCTGTCATCATAGACAATATGATGAACCTTGAGCACCTGTACAACGCAGGAATCATTTTCGGGTTGGACACGCTGAAAACCATAGCGCTCACACACGCCAACACCACCATGGCCAACCATTTCAGGCCGGACTATACCTCATGGCATCTGGTTGACTATGATCCTGAAACAGGAAAGGTCAGGAGCAAGGAAACCGTCCAGGGATTCAGCGACAGTTCGGCATGGGCAAGGGGGCAGGCCTGGGCATTGTACGGATACACCATGATGTTCAGGATGAGCGGTTATGACTGCTACCTGTCCCAGGCTGAAAACATAGCGGACATGCTGCTTGAAAGATTGCCGGAAGATGGCATTCCATATTGGGATTTCGATTCCGACAGGATACCGGATGACTACAGGGACGCATCCGCAGCAGCGATAATGGCATCAGCATTCATCGAACTGAGCACGTTGAGCAACAGTCCTAAAAAAACGGCATACCTCGAGACCGCAGAGAAACAGATACGGGCACTTGCTTCGGACGAATATCTGGCTAATCCCGGGGAAAACTGCAACTTCATCCTCAAACACAGTGTAGGCTCTTTGCCGGGGAACAGCGAAGTGGACGTTCCTCTCACCTACGCTGACTATTATTTCCTTGAAGCCCTGCTCCGTTATTCCAGACTTCCGGAATAGCAGAAAAGACACTACAATATTAGCACAATAAACAACCGTAAGTATTTATGAAACAATTTTTGATTTCTCTGTTTTGCGTAATCGGCACAATTGCCGCCGCAATCCCTGTTTCCGCACAGCAGGAGTGGGGGGGGAAAATTACAGTTTCTGGTCAGGTCATAGACAGTGATGGCCTGCCGGTTGTCGGAGCCGTAGTAATGACCGCTTCAAACGAGGCGACTGTTACGGATGCGGACGGCAAGTGGGAACTGGCAGTAAAAGACCCTCAAGCAACTCTGCAGTTCTCCTGCCTCGGGTACAAGAACCTCTCCGAATCCATCGACGGGAGAAAAGTCATCAATGTCACGTTGCAGACCGACAATGTATTGCTTGAAGAGACTGTCGTAGTCGGATACGGAGTCCAGAAAAAGGTCAACCTGACAGGTTCCGTTGCATCGATCGATTTTTCAGACCTGGCCCAAAGCAGACCTATCGTCAGTACCTCCGCTGCCCTTGCCGGAATGGCAGCAGGAATGAGCGTGATGCAGACTTCAGGCCAGCCCGGTTCTGATGCCGCAACAATCAGAATCCGAGGCAACGGATCATTCACGACAAATGCGAACAATCCTCTCGTGCTTGTGGACGGTGTGGAGTGGAGCATGGAAAATGTCAATCCTAACGACATCGCATCTATCTCCGTACTGAAAGATGCCGCATCTGCAGCCATCTATGGAACCAGGGCGGCAAACGGCGTCATCCTCATAACGACGAAGACGGGAGAGGAAGGCCGTCCAAGAATCAGTTATTCATACAAGGGCATTATCCAGATGCCATACAATGAACTGCACTTTGTTTCCGATTACGCACGCCACATGGAACTCATCAATGAATCGTGCGATAATCTGGGGACCTCCAGAGTATTCTCTCAGTCCAATATCGACCTGTGGCGGGAAAAAGCCGCCGACCCGTACGGACTGACCGAACAGGGAGTACCGAACTATGCGGCATATCCAAATACCGACTGGTTCGATGAGATTTTCGAAACCGGTTTCTCTCAGGAACACAACCTGTCAGTATCAGGCGGTTCAAAGACAGTCCGGTATCTCATTTCCCTCGGTTACCTCGACAATGAAGGTGTAATGGGTAGGTTCGGAATAGATTCCGGAACACGCAAGGCCAATTTCAGGGCAAATATAGAGGCCGATGTTACGAAATGGTTCACAATGGGGACCAGGATATTCGGACAAAGACAGGAATACGGACTTGCCGGAGTATCCGGAGCATTCAACGCACTCTATCAGACAACTCCCGGAGTATATCCTGGAGAACCGAACATGTGGGGAATCCCTGCTCTCGCGGCTGAAGAGTCCACCAATGCCAACAACATCCTGCGTAACCTGTACGGTTCCGGAGGATACAATGTAAGGACCCGACTCAACGGCACAGTCTACGCACACATACGTCCGTACAAGGGACTCAGTATCGAAGCGTCATTCAACTATGCTCCTGAATTCAGGGAACAACATTCCTATTCCCGTCCTAACGGAATGTGGGATTATGTAAACAACGTGAGATATTCTTCATCGGATCTTTCTCAGGCCTCGGTAAACAATCAGACAAGCAGAAATTACTACCTGACTTCCGAACTTCTTGCCCGTTATAACGAAACATTCGGAGACCACGAAGTAGGGGCACTTGTCGGCTACACGACAACCCAGTATGAATCCTGGGGATGGGGCATTTCCAGGAAAGGAGCGACAGACTGGAGTCTTAACGACCTGAGTACATACAGTGAATTCTCATCATATTCAAATACTGCGAGATCCGGATGGGGACTCCGTTCTTATTTCGGAAGGATAAACTATTCCTATAAGAACAGGTATCTGTTCGAAGCCAATATCCGCGCCGATGGTTCCTCAAAGTTCGGCAGCAACAACCGTTACGGTATCTTCCCTTCCTTCTCCGCCGGATGGAAAATCCACGAAGAAGCGTTCATGGAAAACACCCGAAACTGGCTGTCAAACCTCAAACTCCGCGCATCATGGGGTCAGGCTGGCACGAACATGGGTATAGGTAACTATGCATGGCAAGCCCTTTACAACACGGAAAACATAGTCATAGACGGTCAGGCGACTACAGGACTCTACATTTCTTCCCTAAGCAACGCCGACCTCAAATGGGAGACTACCGCCACCACCGATATCGGACTGGACATGGGATTCTTCGACAACAGGCTGACAGCAGAGGTTGACTACTACCTGAAGAACACCAGGGACATCCTCTATACACCGACCATTTACATGACAATGGGATCAGTATCCGGAGTGCCGCAGAACCTCGGCCGCGTCAGGAACCAGGGAGTCGAACTCACCGTAAACTGGAAGGACAGGATAGGAAAGAGTTTCAACTACTACGTAGGTGTAAACTTCGCATACAACAAAAATAAGGTAACCCATTTCAAAGGTCCTCTCATCAAGCAGTGGAATGAAGACGGGACCTACACAAACAACTATGCGGATGCAACCGCAGGATTCGGCCAAGGTCGTCTGTGCGAAGGACATCCTCTCGGGGAACATTACCTTCTGAAACTGTATTCAGGAAACGGCAAAGGTTATCAGGGAGGTGCAGTCGATCCAAATGCAGGTCCTGTAGACGGGATGATACGTACCCAACAGGATTTCGAGTGGGCTCAGGCAATGCTGGATTCCGGTTACACATTCAACGGAGTCACGACACTCAGTCAGGACCAACTCTGGTACGGCGACCTTCTCTATGCCGACACTGACGGAGACGGAGACTATGGAGACACGGATGACTCCGTATTCAACGGTCACACCGGCACTCCTTCATACAACCTCGGCATCAATCTCGGTTTCCAGTGGAAAGGATTCGACTTCAGCATGACGTGGTCAGGAGCATTCGATTTCTACATCATCTGGAATGCCCTCTATTACAATGGCACCCAGACCACCAACGGCCACGGTATCAGCCAGAGGGTAGCCGATGACCATTATTTCTATGATGTGAACAATCCGTCCGATGCAAGGACAAACCTGACCGCAACGTACCCGAGACTTACTTTCGGAGATGCTGTCAGCAACCGTGCCGCCTCCGAATTCTACGAATACAAGGGCGATTACATGAAGCTCAAGAATGCACAGTTGGGCTATACCCTCCCTATGAACATCACAAAGAAATTCTACGTACAGCAACTCCGTTTCTTCGTATCGGGAGAAAACCTGCTGACAATCACAGGATATCCCGGACTTGACCCTGAAAAGGGCAACGCCATAGGCTACCCTCTTATGAGACAGGTGACATTCGGAGCACAGATAACATTCTAGACGAAATATGAAAAGGATATTTGACATAATCATTTCAGGAGCCGTACTCTTGTCAGCGGTTTCATGTGCCGACATGCTGAATACAGCCCCTTCCGACCAGATCTCCAGCGGGAACATGTGGTCAAGCCCTGAACTTGCCGCAAAGGGGATGAACGGTCTTTACGAGACATTCTTCAACAGGAAACAGAACAAAGGTACACAGGTCCGCTCCGAGAATCTGGACGGACTGAACAAGTACGGCATAGAAGGCCTCGGTTTCTGCACCGACTATTATGCCAACAACTACCCTATCTACCTTCTCTACAACGAGACGAAAAGGGCGAATGACTGGCAGATCAACCACGAATGGCAGTTCGTGTACACGATTATCCATGCGACAAACGATGCTATCGCGAACCTTGGAAAGGCCGGACTCGATGAAGCCACATACCAGAGATATATCTGCGAGGCGAAGTTCCTGAGAGCATGGGCATACTACAGAGCCAACATGTTCTGGCAGGGCGTGCCGATCTACCTTGAGCCTGTCAGCAATGAACAGTGTACAAGGTCACAGTCCTCTGCAGAAGATGTATGGAATGTGGTCATCACTGACCTGACAGACTGCATCAACAACCAATACATGCCGGACAATACCCTGACGGAAAACTACGGTCGTCCGTCAAAGGGTGCGGCATACGCCCTCAGGGGGATGGCTTACATGTGGATGGCAAGAGGAAGTCAGGGATATACGGCAAGATGGTCTGACATCGACGATCCCGGTATCATCGACCCGTCTGTGGGAGTGGAACCACTGCATCCTGAATATTTCGACAATGCGATAGCGGATTTCGCAAAAGTATCGGAATGCGGATACGATCTGTGGGATGACGGCACCTCCGAAAGTTACATCAACTTCTTCACGGCCGCAAACGAAAAGGACAATGAGATGATTTTCTCCATCCAGTATGACGAGGCAGCCGGATTCGCTGACAATATCCAGCAGGCGGTAGGAAGTCGTGACACTTACGGAGGATGGAGCGAGGTCAAACCGTCCGCAGATTTCGTGGACTACTATCAGAATATAGACGGAACTCCTTTCAGTTGGTCCGAGTGGGCTGAAGAACAAGGGATAGAAGGATGGGACGGTCTGACAGAGAAACAACGGGCAGTATTCTTCTGCCGTGACGGCCTCAACTCCAATTCCTCCCTTGCATCCCAGAAGACACAGGCAATCGGCGTGTGCGGACAGGATATCTTCGACAGATATTATCTCGATGAAGGGAACGAGGACAGGATAAGGACAGCCTATGACAACAGAGACCCACGTCTGAAACAGACGATTGTTACTCCGTATGAACCGGTGGACTGCTACACCCAGAACTACAACAACGATGAGAATATGATCGGTAAGGAACTCCGTTGGCCTCTTTACCAACAGGGTACGAATTACGGGGACTTCTGGCTGGACAAGCGTACCTCCGCTTATTACAACTACAGGAAATATGTCAGATTCCTCAAAGGCGAACTCATCGACCGCCAGAGATGCTACACCGACTTCCCGCTTATCCGCTATACCGATGTACAGCTTCAGTGGGCAGAAGCCCTGATCGAGCGTGACCAGTTCCAGGAAGCAGCGAACAAGATCAATGATGTACGCCGCAGAGCAGGAATGCCTGATATCCAGGCAGGCAGCAAGGAGCAGATGAGAGAAGCTGTCCGGTACGAAAGGAGAGTGGAATTCCCTGTCGAGGCAGTGAACTTCTTCGATGAGAACCGCTGGGGGACCTACAGGCAGACCAAGTTCCAGAACCAGGATATCCACGGAGGACAGAACTGGTGGGGAGACAATACCGTTGAATATGCCTGGTATTGGCAGGACAATCTCTGGCCGTGGTCAATTCCGATGGCAGAACACCAGAGGAATCCTGAAATGAGGACAAGTCCGGGTTGGATCTATTAACAGCAAACACATAAAATAACATTTAAAACTTCAAGTAATGAAAAGATTTCTATTATTCACTGCTTCTCTCTGTCTGATGGCGGTATCATGCAACAAGCCTGAAGGAGGAGATGACAATGGAGGTTCCGACGGCGTAATGCCTGAAGTAACGATTGCCGTCACGGACAATGCAGACAACCAGGCGACAGTTACGGCACAACTCACTGCCGGTCAGTTCTACGGAGCGAAGATAGTCACCGGAGTACGTATTTCAGATATCACGATCGACTACTCAAAGGAAATCGCGCTTATCCAGTACGTGGAGGCAAACGGGAAGGACATATCCGAACTGCCGTACACGGAACAACTCACTGACCTCATCTACCATCAGGAGTATATGTGTGCCATCATTGTTTACGACGAAACCGGACGCGCATGCGACTCGGCTTTTGACACCTTTATCGCTGAAGGGGAACCTGACGGCATAGCGAACGACAGTTCTGCGGGTAACCTCGAAGACAACAATCCGATGTTGTAATAACCGTTTAAAATCAAGAAGAGATGAAAAAATCGTTTATAATAGTCAGTACGGTACTGGTTTCACTGACTGCCTGCAGCGTCGAAGAAACATCGCTCAACAGACAGGAAGCCGAAGGGATTACCGTTAATTTTCTCGGACACGCATACACCGATACGAAAATTTCAATAGGAGACCAGGGTTCCGACAGCAAATGGCCGGTACTCTGGTCCGAAGGAGACCGCATCGGAATAATCTCCCGGGTGGAAACTACATTCATGAACGCTCCTGCAGACATCAACTCTGCCGATGCAGGTAGCAATACTGCAACCTTCATTCTCACTGACCCGGTCGAGGGTGTTCCTTCCCAGGATGTAGTCATATACTATCCGTACAGCACCTACACCAACTATTCCGAAGGATGCATCAACTCCTTCGTAACCATGGAACAGAAACAGGCAAGACCGGGTGACTCATCTCATCTGGGGAAATATACTACCGCTTACGATGCGGTCACCATTAATGCCGATGGACTTGTAGAAGGACAGACTCCAAGCGCGGAATTCTCTCTCACCCATCCGGTAGCATACGTCAGATTTGCTGTTTCCAGTTCCGAATTCTCCGGTTACAGCCTTGAAGGAGTATCCCTCTACTGTAAAGACGCGGCAATCGCCGGAGACATGGCAGTCAGTCTTGAAGACGGCAGCATAACGACCGAAACGCCACGGCCGTATGCAATCGTCACTATTGAAGAACCTGCCGCATTGTCTTCCACCCAGGAAGTATGGATGGTCACCCTTCCGGCAGATCTCACAGGCAAGGATGTTTATGCGTCAGTAAGCATGACTGACGGGAAGGA
>CALVAE010000093.1 GCA_944325465.1 uncultured Bacteroidales bacterium
GGAAGGTATATTCTGACACATACCTGTCACCCCAGACCGCACCGTCACTCCTGTCGAATTTCGGCACCCCGGTGTTCAGCAGCCCGATAAAATACACCGGTGCAATGTCGTATTCGTGCCCATCCCCCCGTTCGGAACCGCTGTCATAGACCTTCGCAGCATATTCCACGCACCTTCTGAAGAAATTCGCCTGTCTGCCTCTCCTGTCATGACGTAATTTTTTTGCGCTAAAGTATGGTACCTCCGGGAACCGGTCAATACCGAGGTCACGGATTTATACGAATCATGACATGATTTTTCCGTTTTTTACAGTCTTTTCTTTTTTCGTGATGCGTTTTTGAGTTTTTCCGATGGAACTTCCCAGACGGACGGCTCCCGATGTCATTCCGGACTGTGCCGCGCAGGAGTGCTTTTGAGGATATGCATTAAATTTATTCCCGGAAAATCCTTAATTTTGCCTATGTTTGTGAAAAATGCCGACTAATGAAGGAAAGACTTTTAGGTAAGGATCAGGAGGAACTCCGGGCAGTGGTTCAGGAGGCCGGACTGCCCGCCTTTGCTGCGGCCCAGATTGCCAGGTGGCTGTATGTGAAGAAAGTCAGGTCCATAGAGGAGATGACCAATCTGTCGAAGGCGGCACGGGCCTGTCTGGCGGAAAAATATGAAGTGGGATGTATCGGTTATGATATTGTACACCAGTCAGTTGACGGGACAAGAAAATATCTGTTCCCTGTCGGCCGGGACTTGCCCCGGACTGCAACCGGAAGCGGTGCGGATCTGACACGTGATGTGTCAGAAGAAGGATCTGCAGTTTTCAGGAGACAGGAGAAGGGTTGCGGTGTGTCCGCTGCGGGTAGGGAAAGGCTGGAGCGTAGCGCGGTGGAGGCGGTGATGATTCCGGACGGTGACAGGGCTACCCTGTGCGTGTCTTCCCAGTCGGGTTGCAGGATGGGATGCCGGTTCTGCATGACCGGACGGCAGGGCTTTCACGGGAATCTGTCCGCTGCGGACATCATTTCCCAGTTCATTGCCATAGATGAGAGTGACAGACTTACCAATGCTGTATTCATGGGAATGGGTGAACCTCTTGATAATTATGCCAATGTATCAAGGGCCATAGAGATACTGACATCCGACTGGGGATTCGGCTGGAGTCCGAAACGTATTACCGTATCGACCATTGGGGTGCTGCCTGTATTGAGACATTATCTGGATGAATCGAAATGCCATCTGGCCGTCAGCCTGCACACGCCGTTCTCTGATGAGAGACTGTCGGTCATGCCGGTCGAAAAGGCGTGGCCGATCGAGGCTGTCATAGACCTTGTCCGTCAGTATGATTTTACAGGCCAGCGGAGAGTAAGTTTCGAATATACGATGTTTGCCGGATTCAATGACGACAAACGTCATGCGGATGCCCTTGTACGTCTGCTCAGGGGCCTTGAGTGCAGGGTCAATCTCATAAGGTTCCATCAGATACCGGATTTCCCCTATGTTACTTCTTCCGATGTCGTGATAGAGGCGTTCAAGGACAGACTCAACCGGGCCGGGATAGTGGCGACTGTGAGGGCATCCCGAGGGGAGGACATCTTCGCCGCGTGCGGTATGCTGGCAGGAAAGCACGGAGTGGAAGAACGGAATTTTCTGGGAGGGACAGAAGAATGAGGCATCCGGCTCTGATCTCGTTTCTGGTGACTGTGTTCGCCTGCCTGTCCCTTTCCACGGGCCGGGCGGCGGCCTTGTCAGGCCCTGATCCGGTGTATCCGACTCCTAAACGTCCTTATTCACATGATGATTCCCTTGCAATTTCGGAAGTAAGACAGAGGATGGACAGTATCCGGCAGCATCGTCCTGCAGTGGCGCTTGTCCTGAGCGGAGGAGGGGCGAAAGGTGCTGCCCATATAGGGGTGATAAAATACCTTGAAACGATAGGGATGCCGGTGGATATGGTCCTTGGAACAAGTATGGGAGGACTAATCGGGGGACTTTACGCCCTGGGATATAATGGGGAACAGTTGGATTCGATCATACGTAGCGTAGACTGGGATCTGGCGTTGAGTGACAGGGTCCAGCGCAGATTCATATCCTATTCGGAGACGAAATACAGGGAGCGTTACGTCCTGACCATTCCTTTCTATTACAGGCACAAGGATCTGGAAGTCAAGCCGTCAGGGGCTGATTTCAGTGGAGGACAGGAGGACAACCAGCCTCTGCAGCTCGGAGCCGGAAATGCCGGCACCGAAGATATTGTCAAGACGAATCTTATGGGCAGTCTCCCGTCAGGTTATATCAAGGGACAGAATGTCTACAATATGATTGCCGCTCTGTCAGTCGGCTATCAGGATTTCCTGCTGTTCAGCCGGTTGCCGATACCGTTTGCCTGTGTCGCGACAGATCTTGTAAAGGGGGAAGGCGTGTTCTGGCATTCCGGCAGAATGACCACGGCCCTGCGGTCCACGATGTCGATTCCAGGTGTTTTCGCTCCGGTTAAAGTGGATGGGATGGTGCTGGTGGACGGAGGCATGAGGGATAATTTCCCGGTGTCCGAGGCCAGGTCGCTTGGGGCGGATATTGTCATTGGAGTGGATCTGGGGAGTGATGACAGGACATACGAAGAAATCAACAATATAGGGGACGTTTTCGGACAGGGCGTGGATATGCTTGGCCGCACGGCGACCATCTTCAACCGCAAACTCCTTGACCTGAACATCAAGCCGGAACTTGACGGATACAATATGATGAGTTTTGACAGCAAAAGCATAGATATTATAATGGATAGAGGCTGGGAGGCAGCCGAAAAATGCTCTGTCACTCTCGGATATATCATGTCAAGGTTGGGAAAAGGGGCAGTGTCTTCCAGGCAGGTCAGGAAAGCCAGGGATTTCAGTGAAGGGCCGGTTACTGTGGATGGTGTGGAGATAAGGGGAGTGTCCGACAGGGACAGGGCCATCCTTATGAGGGATATACATGTGGAGCCGGGGGACACCCTTGCCAGGTCGGACGTAGAAGGGATTGTCGCTCGGATTTACGGGACCAAGGTTTTCGAATACGTGACGTATGAAATGGAAGGGACGGACGAGCCGTTCCATCTGGTCCTCAACTGCAAGAAAGGCCCAGTCCACAGATTCGGGGTCGGGTTGAGGGTCGATACGGAAGAGGTCGTGGCCGTGATGCTCAACCTGGGGCTCAATTCCTATACCCTTGCCGGATCCAAGTTCGATTTTACGGCGAAAATCGGGACCAATCCCTTTGTCGGAGTAAGATATTCCTATGACAATATCGGAATCCCGACATTGAATCTGACGGCATCTGCCAGATGGACCAATATCGACATGCTGGATGCAATCGGCATGACTGACGCCAACATGGGACTGAAATATTTCGATACAGTGCAGGAGGCTTATCTTTCCAAACTTGCCTGGTCCCTCTTTGATCTCAAAGGCGGCCTGAGGAACAGGTATTTTATGGTCAGGTCCCTTTCCAATGAAATTACGTCTCCAGGTTATATTCCGGGGCTGGAATACGGGATGCTGAGCAATGATTATCTCTCGTTGTTCCTGGATGGCAGGGCAGACACTTTCGATGACGGATATTTTCCCCGTTCGGGATTTTCGGCGGGCTTCAACTATGAATGGGTCTTCAACGGGGCGCCGAACAGGATAATGAATTTCCACGTGGTCAGTGCCGGAATCAAGGTGGTAGTCCCCGCACCGAAGGTCTTTTCTTTCATTCCGTCCGCTGCGTTCCGCTTTGTTCTCGGGTCATCCCCTCTGGCCTATATGAATTTTGCGGGCGGTTCGGTAGCGGGCAGGTATTTCGACCAGCAGATGGCATTCGTCGGCAGGAACAACGTGGTCCCCATGCGCAATATCCTCACGGTGTTCAGGACGGATTTCAGATTCGAAGTCGCGAAGAACCATTATCTTACAGGAATCGTGAATTATGCCAGGGACAGCAATTCCTTTACGGATTATCTTGCCGCTGATGCCGGAAACTGGTTCGGAGCCGGGATCGAATATGCCTACAATGCCTTCTTCGGTCCGGTAAAGGCAGATCTGCACTGGTCGAACATCAGCAAGGACATCAACGGTGGAATGGGATTCTATATCAGTGTCGGTTATAACTTCTGAAATGATTATGCCGGGTCAGGGTAGGATGCAGAAATTCATGAACAGTATGGAACAGGAAAAACGGAACGTGGACCAGGATAATCTCTACGGCAGGATTCTGGAAAGGATGAGGCATTTGTGTTCTGTCAGGGAATACTGCACTTCCGATATCCGCAGGAAAATTACGGGGATGCTCGTGCAGGCCGGATATGGAAAAGAGCCGGGAGCCGGTCCAGATGGGGCGGGTCGGCAGACAGTTTCTGCCGCTGATATCCGGATGTCTTCCGCCGATGATATTGAGTCAAGGGTCATTGCCTCCCTGATAGAGGACGGGTACCTTTCGGACCGACGGTATGCAGCGGCATTTGCAAGGGACAAGGCTTCCATTTCGGGATGGGGGAGCGTGAAGATACGGTATGCCCTGTCGGCAAAGGGAATTGATAAGGACATAATAGCAGCGGCATTGGAGGAAATCGATGGATCGAGGGCTTCGGCCCGGCTTGAAAAACTGCTGGAGACGAAATTCAGAAGCCTTCGGTCCTCCTCTGCGGACAGGATTCGGGACAGGCTGGTCAGATTTGCCGTCGGCAGAGGCTATTCATACGGGGAGGTGCTTCCTGTAGCGGACAGGATCATCGGCAGGGTCGCGGAGGACGGTACGGAAATGTTTTGATAAAATCGATTTATGATTCAGAATATGGGTAAGAATATTATCTGGGCAATGTGCAGTCTGCTGGCTGCACTTGTCTTGTCGGTCATGGTCTCCTGCTCGGAGAGTTCTCCGGATTTCAGGATGATGTCTTTCAATGTCAGGTATATAAACGAGACTATAGATACCGGGCAGACAAACTGGGAGGCAAGAAAAGGACCGGTGTTGGAACTGTTAAGGGACAAGAGGCCTGACGTGATAGGTTTTCAGGAACCGAGAAAGGCTCAGGTGGATTTCCTGGTGTCGGGACTGCCGGAATACGGTCATGTCGAACTCGGCAGAGACCAGGGCGCAAGTCCGGACGGGGGAGAGCATCTGATGATAATGTATCTCACGGAAAAGTATTATCTGGCGGATAGCGGGTCGTTCTGGATGAGTCCGACTCCTGACGTGGTCTCCAGAGGCTGGGATGCAATGTGCCGCAGGGTCACGGTTTGGGTCCGGCTCAAGGAGAAGGATACCGGACAGGAACTCTATTTCTTTGATACTCATTTCGATCATAAGGGCATCGAGGCGAGGCGTCAGGAGGCTCTTCTCATTGCTGCGAGGATGAAGGAAATTGCAGGTGAAGGAGTGCCTGTCTTTGTGTGCGGAGATTTCAATATGGATTCTTCCCATCCGTCAATGGCTCCCATAAGGGAATGGATGCACGAGGCTTGTGAAGATGCGCCCCTGACCGATAAGGGACATACGTACAATGGTTTCGGTATCGACTCCAATCCGCTGAAGATCGACCATGTTTTCTATAGGAATGCGACACCTCTGACTTACAGTGTCATAAGGGACGGTTACGGTGTAAGATACGTTTCGGACCATTATCCTGTCCTGGCTGAATTTGATTTGAATTGACTTTGTATGATATAAAACGGGCTTATATGAGTTACCTTATCAGACCTGAGGGATATCGCCCTCTGCTTGACCAGCGCCAGACTGAACTGGCCATTAAACAAATAAAGGATTTCTTCCAGTTGAATCTTTCCTCGGAACTCAGGCTTCGGAGGGTGACCGCCCCGTTGTTCGTGCTCAAGGGGATGGGTATCAATGATGACCTCAATGGAGTGGAGCGTCCGGTGACATTCGGAATCAAGGATATGGAAGATGCGGAGGCGGAAATCGTGCATTCGCTCGCCAAATGGAAAAGGCTGACTCTTGCCGAGTACAGGATCGGGCCAGGATACGGCATCTATACGGATATGAATGCCATCAGGGCGGACGAAGAACTGGGCAATCTGCATTCCCTGTATGTCGACCAATGGGATTGGGAAAAGGTGATTACGGAGAATGACCGTAATATCGCCTTTCTGGAGAAAACGGTCCGCAGCATATATGCTTCCATGGTCAGGACGGAATATATGGTATGTGAAATGTATCCGCAGATAACCCCGATGCTGCCGTCTGAAGACGGTCTGCTGTTCATCCATTCGGAGCAGTTAAGACAACGTTATCCGGATCTGTCCCCGAAAGAAAGGGAGGACCGGATTACCCGGGAATACGGGGCGGTATTCATTATCGGCATAGGCGGGCGTTTGGGTGACGGAACACGACATGATGGCAGGGCAGCGGATTATGATGACTGGTCCACAGTCGCGGCGGATTCCCCTGCTTCCTCCGGTGCCATCCCTGTTGCCGACAGATTTTCTACCGTTTCCGGTGCAAAACTTGCCGGTCTGAACGGAGATCTGCTGGTGTGGAATGATGTACTCAAAAGGTCTTTCGAGGTTTCTTCCATGGGAATCCGTGTTGACAGGACCGCACTTCTGCGACAGTTGAAAGAGACAGGTCAGGAAGAACGTCTCAATCTGTATTATCACAGACGGTTGATGGACGGTACCCTGCCGCTGTCCATCGGAGGCGGGATCGGGCAGTCGCGGCTGTGTATGCTGCTTCTCCGCAAGGCCCATATCGGGGAGATACAGGCTAGTATCTGGCCTGACGGGATGCGCAGAGCCTGTGCTGATTCCGGTATCCCGCTTATCTGATTAGCAATTGGTTCCTGTCATTCCGTATGATTGGATCATGTCTGTCAGAATGATAACGTATCGCGGTTTTTTAGTGAGGATCTGCGCAGCGGAAGTGCCTCTCAGAGCATATATCGAGGGTTGACTGCGCACATCCCGCATTTTAGTGAGGATCTGCGCAGAGGAAAAACTTATGGAGATTACCGGCAGAGACAATTTTTTGTATCTTCGTGGAGTTGAACCGTTTCAGGAAGGAACTGGAAGAATGCCGGAGTAATGAGGACAAGTGGTGCTATGCATTGAAGAGGGTAGGGACACTTGATTCGCTGCCGGAGGACCTGAGGACGGATGCGTTCAAGCGTTTGTTCCGGGCGTGTGAGATAGCGCGGTTCGACAAGGATAGAAGACTGACATACGAGAAGGATATGATAACGGAACGTGACTATTGGAACATCATCGACACTGCCGCCCGGCGGGGAAAGGCTGAAGGTCGCGCTGAAGGGCGCAGGGAAGGCCTTGCCGAAGGCAGGATCCGGATAGCAAGGTCCCTGAAAGAACAAGGAGTTGCGGTAGAGACGATAGCAACTGCTACCGGACTTTCTCTGGAAGAGGTCGAGGCTCTCTGATTCTCACTGAAGCCTGAAATCCAGATTCCCCGATCCTGGGTCTGCCTGATGTGCCTTTTCCCGTCCTGACGGATCTTCAGAACGGGATTACCGTCAGTATCTTCGATAGATATGGAGGCGGATTCCCCGTAATGTATAGGAGAATGAAGTGCCGCCCAATGAGTTGTCAAGGTGGGGGACAAGGCAGAATCTGTCCCATTGCGGCTGTATTCCGTAGATATCGCGGTATAGGGCGGTGATACTTGTACACATCCCGGACAGGAGGTCATATCCTATCCATGCTTGAGTGGTCCGTCCGTAGCGTTGGGCGGAAAGAACGTCTCCTCGATTTCGGCCGCGAAATGCCAGTTTTCCTCCACTTCCAGTGTCCCGTTCCCGTATTTGATACCCTTGACTGTAAGAGAATTGCCTTTGTGTGTGACGCGCACGTCACGGGCATCGCAAGATGAGAGCCGCCCGTCACTGACGACCGCTCCCGTATAGGTCCCTTCCTGAGAGAGGATGTTGCCTATCCCTTGTATTTCCATCTTTTCGATTCTGCATCCTTAATCGAGACCGATTGTTACGGACAGGCTGCTGTCTGCGGTTGTCAGCCGTACTTTTTCATGGATTCCGGCAGACGGTGAAGCAGCGGCGGCCATCTGCAATATAAGGATGCCGCATACGGTAATTGCAAGTAATTGTCTTGTTTTCAGTGACATTTTCTTGTAAAATGGTTTTGTGGCCGGCCAGGGTGAAAAGTTATGGCCCCGCCATACCGGCACAGCCGTCCAAAGATAGGAAAAAATCGTATATTTGTCTGGAAACGGGATTGCTTATGAGACATAAAATATTTGTGATGGCGGCATTGTTGCTTGCTGCTGTCGGTTTCCGGTCCGAAGGACAGGCCAGACTGGAAGGCTGGGATGCGGACAGGATTGATTCCAGACTACATGAAGGCCGGTGGCCTGCCGGATGGATTGCAGTGCCGGATATGGTGGAGAATGAGTACACGGTATGCCATTTCAGAAAGACATTTGCCATTAATGCTGTTCCTGACTCTTTCATAGTCCATGTTTCTGCTGACAACAGGTATAAACTTTACGTGAACGGAAATCCTGTCGGTCTCGGACCGGAATATGGAGATGTCTATAACTGGAATTATTCCACGTATGATATCGGCCCGTTTCTCAGGCCGGGAAAGAACACCGTGGCGGCGGTAGTGTGGAATTTTGCCTCAGACAGGCCTCTCGCCCAGATGAGTTTCGGGAAAACAGGGTTCATAATGCAGGGAAATACCGGTGCGGAAGACATAGTCAACACAGACGGGTCATGGCTCTGTTTTCACGACAAGGCATATTCTCCTTACAGGCAACCTGTGTCCGGCTATTTTGCGGCCGGAGCCTGCGAGCAGTTCATATCGTCCGAATATCCCTGGGGCTGGGAAAGGCCTGATTATGATGATTCCGCATGGCAGAAGGCGAGGGTACTGATCCAGGGTGCGGCCAAAGGCGCAAGGGATTATCCCGGATGGCAGTTGGTCCCGTCACCGGTGCGGCAGATGGAAATGGAACTTTTCCGGATGCCGGAAGTGCGCCGGAGCACTGTCCGTCCGGCTGATGCGGATAGGACGGACAAGATGGAAGTTCCGGCCGGATTCCTTGACGGGACAGGGCCTCTGGTGATTCCTCCGCATACGGAGGCCGAAATACTGATTGACAATACGGTCCTTGTGACCGGTTATCCTACCGTGGTCTTCAGCGGCGGTGCAGGGGCCGAGATAGGACTGAAATACGCCGAATCCCTGTATATGAACGGGAGTTGGAATGACAAGGGGAACAGAAATGAGGTGGAGGGAAAGCATTTTATCGGATATGCCGACAGAATAGTTGCGGATGGCGGGCAGTCCAGGTCTTTCTCCCCTCTCTGGTGGAGGACCTGGAGATATCTGCTGCTTACGGTAAGGACAGAAACGGAGCCTGTTGTGATTGATGACCTGTATGGGGTGTCTTCCATGTATCCTTTGCACTGCGAGTCGGTCTTTTCCGCACCGGAACTTGCCGATGCCGGCAGAATGATAGAGACAGGATGGAGAACCGCGCGCCTGTGTGCCGCCGATACCTATATGGATTGTCCTTATTATGAGCAACTCCAGTATTTCGGGGATACGAGGATACAGGCGATGATCACTATGTACAACACGAGGAACGATGAGATGGTCCGGTATGCCATAGAGCAAGGGTTCAGGTCGATGGTTCCGGATGGAATAACGATGAGCCGGTATCCGTCTTCCCTTCATCAGTTCATTCCACCGTTCTCCCTGTGGTGGATATGCATGTGCCATGACTACTGGATGTATAGGGGTGACCCGGCATTCCTGAAGTCCATGCTTCCTGCAACCCGTTCGATTCTCTCGTGGTACGAGACTTTTCTCAGGCCGGATATGAGCCTTGATCGGATTCCGTTCTGGTTCTTTATGGACTGGTGCGGGACTTCCAACGGGGAACCTGTCAGGGAAAAGGACGGCAATTCAATCATTCAGGATCTCCAGTATGTGCTGGCCCTTTCCGCTGCGGCAGAGATGGAGGAGGCGTTTGGGCAGCCGGCGTTGGCAAGACACTATTCGGAGACGGCGGATGCTGTCAGAAGGACTGTGAAAGACAAATACTGGGACAATGCCAAAGGGCTTTTCGCAGATACTTTCAGCCATGAAAGTTTTTCCCAGCACGGTAACATATTGGCTATCCTGTCCGGAGTGGTTTCCGGGAAGGAGGAAGGAATCCTGTTTGACAGACTCTTGAAAGACAAGTCGATATGGCAGTGTACCTTGTATTACAGATATTATCTGTTGCGGGCGATGAAACTGTCCGGCAGGGGTGATATGATTTATGATGAACTTCAGCCGTGGCGGGACCAACTCGCTCTCGGCCTGACGACATGGGCGGAAAAACCGGAGCCGTCACGGTCTGACTGCCATGCCTGGAGTTCGAGCCTGAATGTGGAATTCTTCCGCACCGTGCTCGGGATAGAGAGTGCCGCCCCTGGGTTCAGTGAGGTGGTAATCGCTCCGTATCCCGGCGTTCTGAAGAAGGCATCAGGGGAGATACCTCATCCTGACGGCAAGGTCTCTGTCTCGTATTCCGTTTCCGGAGACGGCCGGCTGTCTGCAGAAATTTCCATCCCTGAGACAGTGTCGGGTACATTTGTCTGGAAAGGCCGTACATACCGTCTCAAAGGCGGACTGAATACGATAGTTGCAAGATAGTGCCCGGTTTTTATGTCTGTAGTCGCATTCATAGATGCTGAAGTCGATCCCAGAACCGGCAAGGTGCTGGATATGGGGGCTGTCAGGTCGGACGGATCCCGATTCCACGGTCCGTCAATGGCGGACTTTGCCGTATTCCTGCAAGGAGCGGAATATGTCTGCGGGCACAATATCCTGAACCACGATTTCAAGTATCTCGGGAATGCCCTTGATAAGGCGGGTATTGGTCGGGACAAGGCATTGGATACATTGTATCTGTCTCCGTTGCTGTTTCCGAAAAAGCCGTATCATAAACTTCTGAAGGATGACAAACTGCAGTCGGATGAACTTAACAATCCGCTGAATGATTCCGTCAAGGCGCGCGATCTTTTCAACGATGAGATTGCAGCCTTTTCCCGCCTTGATGACAGGTTGAAGACAATATATTGGTGCCTTCTGAAGGACACGGAGGAATTCAGGGCCTTTTTCAGTTATACGGGATATCAGGGGGAATTGCCGCTACCTGAGAGTCCGCAGCCGGGAATCAGAGGTCTGCTGTCAATGTTCAGACGGGATACTCCGCGATACAGCAGGGAAACGGTGTCTGCATGCAATCTTGTCAGGGCCTTTTTCAGGGATGATATCTGTATCCATGCGGGTATAGAGCGGATGTTGACGGATCAGCCGGTGGCTCTGGCATACTGTCTGGCGCTGATAACGGCCATTGAGAGTGACAGGTCTGTCCGTTCCGTTACTCCGTCATGGGTCTTGCATAACTACCCTCAGGTAGAACAGATGATGTTCCGTCTCCGCAGTACGCCATGTCCTGACGGATGTCCGTACTGTAACAGGTCACTTGATATCCATGAAGCCTTGAAGAGATGGTTCGGTTTCACTTCGTTCAGAAGTTATGGTGGTGAGCCTTTGCAGGAGAGGGCTGTGCGGACAGCGGTAGAGAACAGGTCTCTGCTTGCTGTCTTCCCGACAGGCGGCGGCAAATCGCTGGCCTTCCAGGTGCCGGCGCTTATGGCAGGAGAAAATGCCGGTGCGCTTACGGTTGTCATATCCCCTCTCCAATCCCTGATGAAGGATCAGGTGGACAATCTTGAAAAGAAGGGAATTACGGAATCAGCAACTATAAACGGCCTTTTGGATCCGATAGAGCGGGCGAAAGCGTTTGAAAGGGTGGAAAACGGGACTGCTTCCATTCTCTATATTTCTCCCGAATCCTTGCGGTCCAGATCTATCGAAAAACTTATTCTCGGGCGGAAGATAGCCAGATTTGTCATAGATGAGGCACACTGTCTGTCTTCGTGGGGTCAGGACTTCAGGGTCGACTATCTCTATATCGCCGATTTCATAAAGAAGATCCAGGAGAAGAAGAATCTTCAGTGGAATATTCCGGTATCCTGTTTCACGGCAACGGCGAAGCCACAGGTAATAGAAGATATAAGGGGATATTTCAGGAACAGGCTCTTTCTTGATCTGGAACTGTTCACTGCTGCCGTGTCGAGGCCGAACCTGCATTATACCGTTCTTCCGGAAGAGAATGATGAAGCAAAATATCAGGCTTTAAGGAGACTTCTGGAAGAAAGGACCTGCCCGGCTATCGTGTATGTGACCAGAACACGCAGGGCGGAGCAACTGGCTGATCGATTGAGAATGGACGGTTTTGCCGCCAGACCATATCATGGAAAGATGGATCCTGACGAGAAGATCAGGAACCAGAATGCCTTTATGGCAGGAGAAGTCCGCATAATCGTCGCGACCTCGGCATTCGGGATGGGAGTGGACAAGAGCGATGTGGGACTGGTTGTACATTATCAGATTTCGGATTCTCTGGAGAATTATGTACAGGAGGCAGGAAGGGCAGGAAGGGATGAGAGTATTGAAGCTGACTGTTATGTGCTGTTCAATGAAGAGGATTTGTCAAAGCATTTCATATTGCTGAACCAGACGAAGATAACCGTCAAGGAAATACAGCAGGTATGGCAGGCGGTCAAGGGTATGTCGAAATTGCGGGCTTCCTTTTCTGCTTCAGCCCTTGAAATTGCAAGGCGGGCCGGTTGGGATGACGGTGTCGCGGATATCGAGACAAGGGTGAGAACAGCTATCGCCTCTCTTGAACAGGCGGGATATCTGAAGAGAGGCCAGAATATGCCTCGGGTCTATGCTACGGGAATCCTTGTCAGAACAGCCCAGGAGGCTATAGACCGGATAAATTCATCGGAAAGATTCGATAATGACGGCAAGACACGGGCAGTTCGTATAATCAGGAGTCTGATATCGAGCCGGAGCCGGCAACAGGGGCAGGACGAGGCCGAGTCCAGAGTCGATTATCTGAGCGACCGGCTGGGTATCCCTAAAGAAGAGGTCATCCGTACGATAAACCTTCTCAGGGAGGAAAAGATTCTTGCGGATTCAAAGGATATCACGGCCTATATATACAAGGGCGATACCGGAAGCAAATCGAAACGGATATTGAAGGCTTTCAACGAAGTCGAGGACTTCCTGTATCCGTATCTGGATGAGACGGGAACGGTATTTGACCTTAAGGAAATGAACGGTGCTGCTGCAGAGAAGGGTCTCGGGAATGTTAATGTCAGCAGGATAATGACCATACTCAATTTCTGGGCGATAAAGGGCTGGGTACACAGGAAACATTTGTCTGCTTCCAGAAACCAGGTGCCGGTGCAGTGCATTGTTCCCAAGGACAGCCTCCGGGAAAAGATCGGGAGACGGCAGGCGCTTTCAGTGTTTATCATAGACTATCTTTATGAAAATGCAGAGGCTGCGGCCTCCGACAGGGACGAGATATCGGTCGAATTTTCGGAACTCGCTCTCAAGGATGCATACGAAAGGTCGTTGCCCGGTTTTTCAGAGACAGTATCCTCCGATGATGTGGAAGATGCCTTGTTCTATCTTTCCCGGATAGGGGCGGTCAAGATTGAAGGCGGCTTCCTTGTCATATACAACAGCATGAAACTGGAACGCCTTGAAATGGACAACCGGAAAAAGTACAGGCTTGAGGAATACAGGAATCTTGGCAGATTCTATGAAAACAGGATACAGCAGATCCATATAGTAGGGGAGTATGCAAAGAAGATGATAGATGACTATAAGGGGGCATTGCAGTTTGTGGAGGATTATTTCCAGATGGGGTATCCTTTCTTTCTCGAGAAATATTTCAAAGGACGCAGGACTGAAATTTCGCGGAACATTACTCCTTCCAAATTCAGACGGATATTCGGAGAACTGTCAGCCTCTCAACTGAATATAATAAAAGACAACAACAGCAGGGTCATAGTGGTGGCGGCAGGGCCGGGTAGCGGCAAGACAAGGGTCTTGGTACACAAACTGGCTTCCTTGCTGCTGATGGAAGATGTCAAGCATGACCAGTTGCTTATGCTGACTTTTTCCAGAGCGGCTGCGTCTGAATTCAAGCAGAGACTGTATGGACTGATAGACAATGCTGCAGCATTTGTCGAGATTAAGACATTCCATTCGTACTGTTTTGATCTGCTCGGAAGAGTAGGAAGTCTTGACGGTGCCGGAAAGATCGTCAGTCAGGCTGTCAGGAAAATCAGGGACGGTGAGGTGGATGTCGGGAGGATAACCAAGACGGTGCTGGTGATAGATGAGGCTCAGGATATGGATGATGATGAATATTCATTGGTCAGGGCTTTGATGGATCACAATGAGGATATGAGGGTTATTGCTGTCGGAGACGATGACCAGAACATATATTCGTTCCGTGGTTCTGATTCTAGGTATATGGAGGAATTGCTGGATACGGAGGGAGCCTGCAGGTATGAACTGGTGGAAAATTTCCGCAGCGCGCGCAATCTGGTCGGATTCTCCAATCAATATGCAGCCTCCATAAGTCGTAGATTGAAGAAATATGATATTGTTCCTGTCCGTAAGGATGCGGGCAGACTTGTCCTGGCCCGTTATTCCGGACGGAATCTTGCAGTGCCTGTGTCAGATTCGGTATTGAAATCCCTTGTAAAAGACCGGTTTCACGGTTCTGTGGCCGTATTGACGAGGACAAATGATGAAGCCCTTGAAATCCTGGATCTTCTTCTGAAACGGGATGTCCCGGCAAAATTGATACAGACAAATGACGGATTCAACCTTTCCGCAATGGCGGAAATCAGATATTTTATGGACATGCTTCATATCCGTGATGAAGGCGCGGTGATCGCTGATGAAGATTGGAAGAGTGCCAAGACCGGCCTTTATACCACATTCAGCAGGAGCGACAAACTGGATATCTGCGACAACCTTATCAAGGCGTTCGAGTCGGTTAACCGCAAGACAAAATATAAGACGGATTTCGAGACGTTTGTGAAGGAGTCCTGCCTGGAAGACTTCGTTTCCGCAGACCTTTCCTCTGTTATCGTCTCTACTATGCATAAGGTAAAAGGAAAGGAATTTGACACGGTCTTTCTGCTTCTTAACGATTTCCAGCAGAAAGATGACAGTGACAGGCGTTTGCTGTACGTTGCCATGACCAGAGCGAAGAATAATCTTTTGATACATCTGAATTCCTCCATTCTTGACAGGATTATGGTTGACGGACTTGAAAAATACAATGATACAAGACTGTACGGCTCATCTGGAGAGAGGACCCTGCAACTGACCCTGAAGGATGTCTGGCTGGGCGATTCTAGCTGGAGGCAGAGTGTGATTTCCGGCCTCAGGAGCGGAGATAGTCTGTATGCGGATGAAAATGAGTGCAGGAACGACAAGGGACAAACCGTCCTGAAGTTTTCCAGCGGTTTCAGAAGCAAACTGGCAGGATTCAGAAGCAAGGGCTATTCGATTGCAGAGGCAAAGGTCAATTTCATTGTCTGGTGGAAAGGTGAAGACATGGACAGGGAAATCCAGGTAGTCCTCCCGGAAATTCATCTGGGCTGTCTGGACAATCACATATAGTGGAAATAGACGGCTTCCGCAGCAGTGACGGCAGCTGTTTCCGTGCGGAGCCGGGATGTTCCCAGATGTACGGGGATGAAGCCTTCCCCGTATGCAAGGCGGGCCTCTTCCTGTGAGAAATCACCTTCCGGCCCGATCATGATGCAGATGTCCTGCAGAAGGTCAGAATCCTGTCCGTCCGGTCTGCATGCCCCATTCAAGGCTTCCTTTATCGATATCCGGGGATGCGAGCCGTCTTCGAAACAGTATGCGATCAGTTTCAGTGGCCTGATTCCTGAATCAGGGCCTGATGTGATTTCATTGGACAGGATGAAATCCCGCACAGTTACAGGTTCGAGTATTTCAGGTACTGCCCCTTTAAGCGATTGCTTTGCCGCTGAAACAAGTATCTTTGCGATTCTTCCGGTCTTGAATATCCTGCGCTCGGAATGTTCACTGATAATCGGTATTATCGTATCAACCCCTATCTCACAGGCTTTTTCTGCGAACCATTCGTACCGGTCATTGTTTTTGGTAGGGCTGACTGCCAGATGCAGCCGGTACGGGTGTCGTCCCCAGCCGTGAACGGTTTCCAGGATCCTGGCTTCGGCCTTTTTGGGAGAATCCGAGACAAGACGGCATTTCATCAGATTTCCGGTTCCGTCTATCACCGATATGTCATCTCCGGTCCGGTGTCTCAGGACCTTGATGCAATGGGTTGATTCATCGGTGTCGAGCCTGCAGATGTCTCCGTCTATGTCTTTAGAATAAAATATCTCCATATCATCCTGAAAAGGTCTGGCAAAAATAATGAAATTTATTATGATTATCTTTGTCCCGCGATTTTCGTTGCGATGAAAACAGAAACGGTATTGTTGGAGATGGTCAGAAACGGGATGCCGCTGTTCTGGAGACAGAGGCTGTCCCTTATTGTGCGGTTGAGCATTCCGTCCATGCTGGCCCAGTTGTCCTATATCGTGATGGTATATATCGATGCCTCGATGGTAGGGAGTCTCGGAGCCGAGGCTTCTGCGGCTATCGGACTGATGTCTACCAGCACCTGGCTGTTCGGAGGTATCCTGTCGGCTGCTTCTGTCGGATTCAGCGTGCAGGTGGCCCATCTTATCGGTGCAGGAGAGTTCAGAAGGGCCAGGGATGTCCTCAGACAGGCCCTGGCGGCAACGTCGGTATTCGGTGCCGGTGCCATGTGCATTGCATGTGCAATCAGTCCGTTTCTTCCCGGATGGCTCGGAGGGGATGAATCCATAACAGGCATGGCATCCGAATATTTTATGATATTCGCTTTCTCCCTTCCTTTCATGCAGTTGAACAGATTGTCGGGAAGCATGCTCCAGAGCAGCGGCAATATGAAGGTGCCGAGTCTGCTGAATGTGTTCATGTGTATTCTTGACGTGATATTCAATACCATATTCATCTTCCCTACCAGGGAGGTGTCTTTCCTCGGAATGTCCTTTACAATGTACGGAGCAGGCATGGAAGTGGCCGGTGCGGCTCTCGGAACAGCCCTTGCGATAGCCGTCACTTCTTTCCTGATGTCTTCGTATCTGTGTTTCAAGTCAAAGGAACTGTCTCTGACTCAAGAGAAAGTGAAGTTGAGGATGCAGGGGGGTACATTGAAGAAGGCATTCCAGATAGGGGCTCCCATAGGTCTGGAACATACGATAATGTGCGGGGCGCAGATCGCTTCTACTATCATCGTGGCTCCGTTGGGAAATATCGCCATTGCGGCCAATTCGTTCGCAGTGACGGCAGAGAGCCTGTGCTATATGCCAGGACAGGGTATAGGAGATGCGGCCACTACTCTGGTAGGACAGAGTGTTGGGGCCTGTCGAAAGGATCTGACAAGGAAGTTCGCGAATATGTCCGTGGCGCTGGGAATGGTGGTGATGACGGTTATGGGGACAGTGATGTATTTCGGCGCTCCGCTGATGATGGGGATAATGACCCCTGTGGCAGAGATAAGGGATCTCGGTGTGTCGGTCTTGAGGATCGAGGCTTTTGCGGAGCCGATGTATGCGGCTTCCATTGTGGCCTACTGTGCATTCATAGGGACCGGAGACACACTGATTCCGAGTTGCATGAATTTCTTCAGCATATGGGTGGTGAGACTGAGTTTTGCCGCTGTCCTTGCTCCGATGCTCGGGCTTAAGGGGGTATGGATTGCAATGTGCATAGAACTCTGTTTCCGCGGGGCGATTTTCCTCTTCCGGCTCATCCGTGGCCGTTGGCTTGACCGTATCCGGTAGCCTGCTCCCTTTTCATCGCAATTGTGTCCCCGTTGATATCATGAGGTAAATATTCAAAAACACATCACGAAAAAAGAAAAGACTGTAAAAAACGGAAAAATCATGTCATGATTCGTATAAATCCGTGACCTCGGTATTGACCGGTTCCAGGAGGCCCCATACTTTAGCGCAAAAAAATTTGCGTCATGACAGGAGAGACAGACAGGCGGACGTCCGCACAGAGATATGTGGACATCCTTACGGAAGCGGGCTTCAAGGCCGTCTTCGGGGTGGAGAGGAACAAGGATGTGTTGATGGACCTGCTGAATGTCGTGCTTCCGGCACACCGCAGGGTCAGGGACCTGACATACTCCACTACGGAGATACCGGGCATAACGATGACGAACAAGAGCGTGAGGCTGGACCTCCGGTGTACGGGAGAGGACGGGACGCAGTTCATCGTGGAGATGCAATGCTACAGGCAGGCGAATTTCTTCAGTAGGTGCGTGGAATATGCCGCGAAGGTCTATGACAGCGGTTCCGAACGTGGGGACGGGCATGAATATGACATTGCACCGGTGTATTTTGTCGGACTGCTGAACACAGGAGTGCCGAAATTCGACAGGAGTGACGGTGCGGTCTGGGGTGACAGGTATGTGTCCGAATATACATTCCGGGAAAAAATCACCCATGAGGTCGTGGATGAGACTATTTTTCTTACCTTTGTCGAGTTGGACCGCTTCGACAAGCCGCTGGAGGAGTGCAGGAGCATGGCGGACAAGTGGTGCTACTCCCTGAAGCATGTCGG
>CALVAE010000094.1 GCA_944325465.1 uncultured Bacteroidales bacterium
TTGCTGGATATAAGGTATTCCGGTTCTGAAGACGGTTCGATAGTTGTCAGTATGGTATCCGAATGAGCGGTATTAAGGAAAAATAGCATGAAGGCCGTTTAGGGTTATGGCTGCATGGAGGAACTTATTTCTGTCGGGCTTCAACAAGTCCGGCAGAAATTCTTTAATGACCATATATACAGATAAAATAACCAATAGCAGTATGCAGACACACAAAGCGTATCGCAGGCATATCTGGTTTGCGATATTATCTGCAGCACTGATATTCCTGATACCATACGGAATGTATGCGCAGTCAAGAGATATCACGCTGCATATCGAAGAGATTCCTCTCGGTGAAGTATTAGAGCAGATTGAAAATGACTACGGCTATATGTTCCTTTACAGGGATGATGCCATAGATCTTACACGCAAGGTGAGCGTATCGGTAACGGATGTCACTGTAGAACAGGTGCTTGCCCTTATTCTGGATGACAATACGGGATTTGAGGTAAACAATATGCAGGTGACGATTTTCCTGAAAAGGCATGAAAAAGAAAAAACCGATGACAAGTCTGTTCCAGAAAAATATACGGTGAGCGGTACCGTAAGGGACACGGACGGGAATCCTGTCGTCGGTGCCTTTGTATTGGAGAAAGGGACAACAAATGGGATCGCCACGGATTTCGAGGGGAATTGGTCTGTCAACCTGAGCAGTCCCGATGCATATATAGTGGTTTCATGTCTTGGATTCAGGGGGCAGGAACTGCAGCCCGGAATAAGTCAGGACATAGTTGTCACTATGGTAGAGGATATGCAGAAACTGGATGATGTAGTGGTGATAGGCTATGGAACGCAGACAAGGGCGACGGTTACGGGGGCTCTTTCCATTGTCGATACCGAAGAATTGAAGGCTGCACCTGTAGCGAGTATTACCAATGTCCTTGCAGGTGCCGTACCGGGAGTGGCATCGGTGCAGACTACGGGGCAGCCTGGTTCAGATGCAGCGCAGATATATATCAGGGGCATAGGTTCGCTTTCAAGCGCTTCCTCGCGCCCGCTGGTGTTGGTGGACGGGGTGGAAAGGGACTTCTCTCAGATTGACCCTAACGAGATAGAGAATTTCTCCATATTGAAGGATGCGGCTTCTACAGCTGTGTTCGGAGTCAGAGGAGCGAATGGAGTCATCCTTATCACTACCAGGCGTGGAGAGGAGGGCAAGCCGTCAATTTCAGTAAGCACCAATACGGGTCTCCAGCAGCCCTGCTCGATGGTAGATCAGGTGGGAAGTTATGAATATGCCCGATTCTGGAACATAAAGAAGGCAAACGACGGAATTACGGACATGTCCGAATATTTCACGCGAGAGGCAATCGAGTCATACCGTACAGGGTCCGACCCGATAATGTATCCTAATATTAACTGGAAGAAACTGATGTTCAATGATGTGTTTCTCCAGTCAAAGAATAACGTCAACATATCCGGAGGCGGAGACAAGGTCAGGTATTTCGTCTCTCTCGGATATCTGTACCAGAATGGAGTGGTGAAGCAGCTCGAGACGCTTCCGTACAACAACAATTACAGTTATAACAGATACAATTACAGGGCAAATCTCGATTTTGAACTGTCTCCCCTGACGACCATGAAACTGAATATAGGAGGCTATGTCGGCAAGGCGCAGTCTCCTTTGACCGTAGCGGATGAGAATGAGTGGGTATATGCCACAATCTGGGCTGTGCCTATGTCCGGTCCAGGATTCATAAACGGGAAGAGGACCATCATTCCACAAGGTTTCATCCCTTCCAACATTGAACTCAGGGACGGCTACAGCACATTCTACGGTTACGGATATGAGCAGCAGTACAGGACATCGCTTAATATAGATGTCGAGATAAGCCAGAGGCTTGATTTCATAACGGATGGTCTCTGTCTGACTCTCAAGGGGGCGTATGATAACGACTTCACCATCAACAAAAGGCGTGAATCCTGGGGAGACGAGTTCCAGCGGGCATATTACAGGTCCTTCTATGATGATGTGACCAAGTTGCCGACCGACCCGGATTATGACAAGACCATAATATTCGTTCCTGAAGGGAAAGACTATCCTTTGTCCTACAATGAATCCAACGGAAGGGACAGAAACTGGTACATTGAAGGGAAAATCAGTTGGGACAGGTCTTTCGGCCGTTCCGGTGAGCATAAGGTATCGGCAATGTTCCTCTACAACCAGTCCAGAGACTATTATCCGACCAACAATTCGGGGCAACTGCTGGCGTACCAGTATATCCCGCACAGTTATGTCGGGTTCGTCTGGCGCGCAACATACAATTATCGGAACAAGTATCTGCTGGATGTGAATATGGGCTATAACGGGTCGGAGAATTTCGCTCCGGGCAAGACACGTTACGGGACCTTTCCTTCGGCATCCGTAGGATGGGTGATCAGTGAGGAAAATTTCATGAAGCGCCAGAATTTCATATCATATCTCAAGTTGAGGGCGTCATTGGGAAAAGTCGGCAATGACATAAGCAATTCCAGATTCATGTACATGCCGAGTATCTGGTCTTCCAACGGTTCATACAGTTTCGGAGAAAACAACCCGAATGCGTCTGAGGCATATGGGGAAGGGACTCTCGGCAATAATGAGGTTACATGGGAGACGGCTGTGAAACAGAATTACGGTATCGATGCCGAATTCCTCCAAAGCAGGCTTTCATTGAATCTTGACCTGTTCTTCGAGCACAGGACAGGCATTCTGCTTACTCCTAACAATACACCGTCGATAGTGGCGATGACTCTTCCTTCCCTCAATATTGGTGAAGTCAGCAACAGTGGATATGAACTGTCTCTCGGATGGAATGACAGGACGAAAGGCGGATTTGAGTATTTCGCTGCGGCAAATGTCTCCTTTGCCCGGAACAGGATAATCTATATGGACGAGATCAGGAGCGAATTTCCGTACCAGAACCAGACAGGAGGGCAGGTCGGCAGATATACTGGCCTGTACAAATTTGAAAGGCTTTACCAGTACAGTGATTTCATAGAGAAGCCGGATGGCAGTCTGGTGCTGAATCCGGATCTGCCACAGCCTGATGTGACCGTATATCCCGGTGATGCAATGTATGCTGACCTTAGCGGTGATAAGCGTATAGACGGTGATGACAGAATGGTTACCGGATTTTCCACCATTCCTGAATACGTGTTCGGATTCAATGCAGGTTTCAACTACAAGGGCTTCAATTTCTCGATGCAGTGGACCGGAGCGACCAATGTGAACAAGATGATGGATATAGAATACCGTATCCCGTTCACGAATGCCGGAGGAAGAGGTCTTCTGAAATATTTTTATGAGAACTGCTGGACGGATGAAAACCAGTCAGGGACTCTTCCGAGGGCTGCGGAGACATCCGAGACCTGGAATTCCGAACCTTCAACCCTCTGGCTCAGGGATGCTTCGTATCTGCGTCTAAAGACATTGACACTAGGTTATACGTTTTCCGGGGCGGGCTGGCTCGGAAAAGTAGGGGTCAAATCCCTGAACCTTTCATTTTCAGGATATAATCTTCTTACATTCACCGGCCTTGATTTCATCGACCCTGAATCACTCACCAACAACAACGGAGCCTATCCGCTTGTCAAGGTCTACAGTCTCGGTCTGAATCTCACATTCTAATATGACAACTATGAGACATTATATATCACTATTGGCAGTTCTTGCTTCAGGATGTCTTCTGACATTTTCCTGCTATGACCTGAAATTCGGGGATGCCTTTCTCGGTGAGCATCCGGAGAGTTCCGGAGCGACCCTGGATACCATGTTCAATTCCGCTACCAATGCAGACAGAGTCCTGACCAAGGCATATACGTATCTGCCTTACGGTCTGCCTACCAACGGAGGTGATGCTTATGACAAACTCGGAGTAAATATACTGGAGGCACTGACTGACCTTCATCAGAGTACCAGAAACAATATCAATGACGGTCCTATGAATCTCTACTATAACGGCGCCCTCGGAAGCAATATAAGTTCCACACTTGCCGGTTCGGAAGCCTACAGGTTCGGGACTGAACTTGAATATATGGCCATACGTTACGCCTGGATATTCATAGAAAATGCGGACAGGATACCGGATATTTCCTCTATTGACAGGAACAGGAAGATAGCCGAGGCCAAGATGATAATAGCGCTTGCCTATTCGGAACTCCTGCGTTACATGGGAGGAGTCCCTCTCATCAGACATTCGGTGGATGTCAATGAGGAAATGTATTTCCCGAGAAACACCTTCTCCGAGACAGTGGACTACATTGTACAACTTCTTGATGAGGCTATACCTTACCTTAACTGGAAGAATTCCGGGACAGAGGACGGGAGGATGAGCAGGGCAGGTGCAATGGGCCTGAAACTCAGGGTTCTTCTTTTTGCAGCCAGCCCTACGTTCAATTCCGATATCCCGTGGCATCCTGAGGCGGATGAATATACCTGTTATGGCAATTTCGATATCGAAAGATGGAAGAGAGCGCAGGATGCCGGGAAGGCATTTTTTGATGAATTGGCCGAGGAAGGACTGTTTTCACTGACAATGCCTTCAGATGACACTCCTCAGGCAAGGAGGCAGGCCTACCGGTCCGGATATTACGATAGGGGAGGCACTGAGATTCTTATTTCCACAAGAAGAGGATACAGCAGTTCTATTACCGATGCATTCTTCCGTGAGAGAAGGTATTCCGGTCCGACCTTGAACTATGTGAATATGTTTTCCTGGGATGACGGGACTGACTTTCCGGATGATTTTGACTGGGAGAACCCTTCGCGCCAGCCGTTTTTCGATGCGGACGGCAATCCTACAAGGGACCCGCGTCTTTATGAGAACTGTACGGTCCCGGGAGAGGTCTATTATGACGGCACAGTGGCTCCTCTTCATATAAATTCGCCTATGTATTCATTATGTACGGGATTCTTCCAGATGAAATTCATCCTGCAGTATGGAAGTGACAGGGACGGACGTCCTGTGCAGTGGCCATATCTAAGGCTTCCTGAAGTGATGCTCTCCTATGCCGAAGCGATAAATGAGTATAACGGCGGTCCGGATAATACGGCATACGGTATGGTCAATGACATCAGGGCAAGGGTCGGTTTGCCTTCCCTTCCTGAAGGCCTTTCGCAGGAAGAGTTCCGGGAGGCTCTTCTGAGGGAGCGTGCCCTGGAGTTCGGATATGAGGAAGTCAGATGGTTCGACCTTGTAAGATGGGGAAGGGAAGATGATTTCAGGAAAAGGCTTTACGGCCTTTCTTCAGTGGGGAATGACCAGAACAACCCGACTTCATTCACCTTTGAGGTAGTGGAACTCCAGCAGCGCCAGTGGTCATATTCATGGGATACGAAATGGTATCTGGCACCGTTTCCACAGACGGAGATAAACAAGGGATATGGACTGGTGCAGAATCCAGGATGGTAGCAAGATTACAGATAAAGGAAAATGAAAAGAATATACATAACAATGGTTTTGTCTGCTTTAGTGTCTTTGCCTGCCATTGCAGTCCAGAGAGATACTACAGTTTCAGACAGCGGGCTTGATGAGATAAGCCTCGGTTACGGAATGACCGCGGATTCCCGGTCAAGTGCATATATCCGGATAGGGACAGGCAGGAGCACATTCGAGAAGGCTCCGGACATTGATGCGGGCAAGGCATTGTACGGGAAGATTGCCGGACTGAATGTCTATCAGGGAGCAGGTTCCACTTTCGACAATATGGTTTCCCTATCCGTACACGGGAAGAGCCCTCTTGTCCTGGTTGATGGTTTTCCCAGAAACTTCAGGGATCTGACGACAACGGAGATAGAATCCGTCACCGTCCTCAAGGATGCCGCGTCTGCCGCCCTTTATGGAATCAGAGGGGCCAATGGGGTTGTCCTTGTGACAACGAAGCGGGGCGCTCCGGGTAAACTGCGGGTGAATGCAGATTTCAGGTACGGTATCAATTCGCAGTTCCGCTCTCCGGAATTTGCCGATTCCTATACGTATGCGAATACCTTGAACACGGCCCTTGAACTTGACGGACTTTCCCCAAGATACAGCGCAAGCGAACTTGAGGCATTCAGGACGGGAATGTATCCTTCCCAGTATCCGGACGTGGACTGGTGGAATGAAGTCTATAAGCCACGTACATCCAATTACAGGCTCGGGCTTACGTTTGAAGGAGGGTCGGAAAAGTTCAGATATTATTCGGTGATTGACTACATGTACGATATAGGAATGTTCCGCAATCTGAATACGGATTCCCGATATTCCACTGTCCCTTCGGATGTCAGGCTCAATGTCAGGGCCAATTTCGATGTCACTGTCACTAGGACCACAAAACTGAAACTGGGCATAATGGGAAGGATATGGGAGATGAACAGGGCCAATTACGGTAATATCTACAGTGTCCTCTACAGGACCCCTTCTGCCGCCTTTCCGGTGAAGACCGAGGATGGCATATATGGAGGCAGTGATGTGTATGGGGCTGACAATCCCGTGGCTTTGCTGGCAGATACTGGGAATTACAGGCAGACCGCAGGCCTTTTGATGGCCGATATGTCCATCAGGCAGGATTTGAAGGCCGTGACAGAAGGGCTTGTAGCCGAGATACGGATTTCCTTTGACAATCTTGGAAGGATGTATGACCAGACATCAAAGGAATACCGGTATGAAGATGCCAGACCTTCAATCGCGGATGACGGGACACTGATCACATCGCCTGTCATTTACGGTATTGATTCAAGGGTACTCGGACACTCCAATGCATTCTATTCCCTTGAAATGACCGCTGATTTTCAAGGGAAGATAGACTGGACCAGGACTTTCGGAAAACATTATGTCTCCGCTGCAGCCATCTATGACCAGCAGTCCTATATAGGTAACAGACAGAACATCTCCAATAAGAGGCAGTCGGCTATAGTCACGGCATCCTACTCATACGGTGGCAGGTATGCGGCAGGTATAGTGGCAAACTGGTCAGGAACGGCATACCTTCCTTCGGGTAACGCTTTCCGGTTCTATCCTGCAGCAAATGCGGCATGGATCATTTCCGGAGAGGATTTCATGCGGAACGCGGAATGGATTGACCTGTTCAAGATTTTCGCTTCCTGCGGAATTTCAGGCTGGGATGGGAATCTGTCCCATGACCTGTACAGGCAGTCGTATGTAGGAGGAAATTCATATTACTTTACGGACAATACCAGTCATTTCTATGGCTTGGCGGAAGGAACTCTTCCGGTCGAGAATCTCCAGCCTGAGAAATCACGGAAGGTGACGTTCGGTACAGAATTCAGGGCTTTCGGTAACAGGTTGGATATCTATGCAGAAGGGTTCTTTGAAGAAAGGAGTAATATACTGGTTGCCTCTTCCTCTGTTTCAGGCATAATAGGCATAGGGGTAGGCCGGCAGAGTGCGGGAATCCAGAAATACGGGGGGGTGGATGCTTCCATCTCCTGGAAAGACAGGGCCGGGGATTTTTCATACGGGCTTTATGCTAACGGATCCTTCCTTGCTAGTGAAGTCGTCAACGACAACCAGGAATTCCAGGCCTATGACTATCTGTACCACAAGGGCAATCCGGTGGGCCAGTGTTACGGACTTGAAGTCACGGGAATTTTCCGGAATCAGATGGAAATCAACAACAGCCCTGTCCAGACATTCTCGACCGTAAGGCCGGGAGATCTGAAATACAAGGACCAGAACGGAGACAATATCATTGACAGTCAGGATGTGGTAAGGATGTATGGTTCCACTGTCCCTGAATTCTATTTCGGTTTCGGACTTGAATTCGGTTACAGGGGTTTGGGGATATCCGCTGATTTCCAGGGAATGACCGGTGTGACGGTCAATCTGCTGAATTCACCTCTATACATGCCTCTTGTAAATAACGGAACAGTCTCACAGACCCTTCTTGACCATGAGATTCCGTGGACACCGGAGACGGCAGGCAAGGCAACGATGCCGCGTCTCACGACTCTTGCCAACGAAAACAATTACAGGAACAATTCCCTCTGGTACAGGGACGGGTCATTCCTGAAGCTGCGTAACCTCACCCTTTCATATACCTTCCCTGAAAGCCTGCTGAAATTCGCTGATATGAAGATTTATGTTACAGGGACAAACCTGTTCTGCATAGACGGTCTGAAGATAATCGATCCGGAACAACTCGGCGCCACTTATCCTGCCTTGAGGTCATACTGGGTCGGACTGAAGTTCAACTTTTAACGGTAGATGATATGAAGAAAGCAATAAGGACAGCGGTAATATTTGCAGCGGCCGTATCTGCCGTTTCCTGCAACTATCTTGAATTTGATGAAACCAACGGCCTCAGGACCTATTCGGATGTCTATTCATATTTCGATGAGACAAAACAGGTGCTGACCAACGTGTATTCGTATATACCTCAGGATTTCGGCGCGGTAGGGGGCGCAATGCGTGACTGCGGCTGCGATGATGCGGAATATGGGAATACAGGCGGTCAGATACAGTGGATGAACAACGGGAGTTGGTCGGCTCTCAATACGGTAGACAGTTACTGGTCCCTGTACAATGGGGTAAGGGCGGCCAATGAGTTCCTTGAATCATTCGCGTCCACTGATTTTTCGAGGTTCGAAAACGATCCGTCGTATGAAAACTGGGAGAAGCAGTTGAGATATTTCCCGTATGAGGCCAGGGTGCTCAGGGCGTTCTTTTTCTTTGAACTAGCAAGAAGATACGGGGACATTGCAATGCCGTTGAAGAAACTCACCATCGAAGAGGCAAACAGCATAGGCAAGACTTCCTTTGACGATGTGGTCGGATACATTGTGTCGGAGTGTGATGAATGTGCCGGAAACCTGCCGGATACATACAGGGGCGAACCCAATAACGAGACAGGAAGGATAACGAAAGGTTTTGCCATGGCTCTCAAGTCCAAGGCTCTTCTGTATGCCGCCAGCGAACTCCATAATCCGTCTATGGATACGGAGAAATGGAAGGAATCCGCGAAGGCGGCGCTTGACCTTATAGAGACCGGGCTATATGCTCTTGATCCAGGGGACAAGTGCAACAACATATCTTCTCCGGAGACTGTACTCCTTAGGATGAACGATGCTTCTTCTTCATTCGAACTGAACAATTTCCCGATAAGGTTCACGGAGGGCTCCAGATCACAGCCCGCTACGGCGACATTCCCTACTCAAAATCTGGTGGATGCCTTCCAGACGGTGAACGGCTATCCGGTGGTCCTCGGAGAATTCGGATGGGAATGTGATGATCCTGCATTCAATCCCCAGAGACCGTATGACAACCGCGATCCCCGCTTTGCCAGGGCTGTACTTGCAAACGGAAATCCTTTCAAGGGGTCTCAGATTGCTTCCTACGCGGGAGGTGAGGATGACGCGACAGTTACCCAGGGCGGGTCTCCTACCGGATATTTCCTCCGCAAATACATACAGGAATCCACAAGTTTTTCTCCGGACAATCCGGTATCAGCCAGACATCACTGGATTATCTACCGGTATGCGGAGACTTTGCTGACATACGCCGAATCCATGATAGAGGCTTTCGGAGATCCGGACTATACGGATGCGGAATATCCGTATTCGGCTGCCTGGGCCTTGAATTCGGTGAGGGCAAATGCCGGTATGCCTTCTGTCGAGGTGAAAGACAAGGATGGATTCATCGAGGCCTTGAGGAATGAATGGAGGGTGGAGTTTGCCTTTGAAGACCATCGCTTCTGGGATGTCAGAAGATGGAGGATAGCCGAGGACACCCAGAGGGATATCTACGGAGTGAGAATAGAACGTCTTGAAGGAGGAAATCTCGCATTCCACAGGGATTTGTACGAGACCAGAACCTGGTCGGAAAGAATGTACCTGTATCCTATACCGCAATCAGAACTTTATAAGAATTCCAGCCTTAATCCCCAAAACCAGGGCTGGTAGACAGAACGACTAATATCCGATAATCATGAAAAATAACAGATTCATTGCCGCATTGTGGACAACTGTCCTTGTCTCATTTATGGCACACGGGTGCATAATGGCACCGGAAATAGATTCCCAGCCGGAGCAGGCTCCACAGATAAGGACAGATGCCCTGGCGGAATATACTGTCATCGCCACGTCTCCCAGAGCCATAGTTTTTAATATAAGTTCAAATACTCCTTGGAATATAGAGACTGATTCCCAATGGTGTATTCCTGATCCTGCCATGAGTGCATCAAGTTCTCTCGTGGAAGAGATAACCGTGAACATAGAGGACAATCCTGATGAAACATCAAGAACAGCCACTCTCACCATAACGGCAGAGGATGTGGAAGGCAGTATTACGGTAAAGGTGGTGCAGGAAGCCAAAGGAGTTCTTTCCGTAATTCCATTCGTGGAACCTCTACCGCAGGAAGGAGGATCCAGGACATTCATAGTAAGTTCCAACAAACCGTGGACAGCCACGCCATCAGCCACATGGCTGACACTGACTCCGGACAGGGGGGACGGCACCGGAGAACCTGTAGAGGTTACCGCAACCGCAGTGTTGAGTGAAGGGGCAAGGAGAACGGTCACTGTGACTGTGGAGAACGGTTTCGAGACCAGATCCTTTGATGTGGTCCAGGAAGGCGTGTCGCTTGAATTCGGGGCCCTTGAAAATCCGGAAACGGATCTTATCTTCGGCTATGCAGGAGAAATCAGGACCTACAGCGTGGAGGCCAATGTCGGATGGACGGTGACTTCCGACAATGAAGATGCTGTCCTGACAAAGGTAGACGAGTCTTCCTTTACGGTACAACTTCCTTATTCCAGATATATTTATGACAAGGAGACAGTAATCACCCTTTCTCCTGAAGACCCGGGTCTTCCGCTTGATCCGAAGACCATGACCGTCATTCAGGGGTCCTGTGTGAAAAAGGAGAATGATGCGGTGTCTCTTGTCGGTGCCACACTTTCCACGTCAGTGTCCGGAAATGCAAGGGTTTCCACCCGTGATGCCTTCAAGTATGGGACATTTATCTGGACATTCTCTGATATTGACCTTCAGTCAGGATATTTCACTGTCAACAACTGGGCTGGCAGTTGCTATCTCATGATAAGATTCGGGGCGGACACCCATCAGTTGGGGGCCGGAGGGACGGCAAACATAAACGGACAGAATGTATGTTTCGGTTTTGATAACGGCTGGGGCGGACTTTGGAACAATACGGTCCAGTTCTCCGATTATCCTTCTTCCGTCAGTGAAATGAAGACTCTCAGACTGACGATGGAACCTATCGACAGGGCCGGGACTTACAGGGGCATTTCCAGAAAAGTGTACATAAATGATGTCCTTGTCTCGGATGAAGGAGTGAATGTAGGCGATATTTGGGCTCCCGGCAGTACGCAGGTCGGATTCAACTACCTTTTCGGCATAGAGTCAGGAGTCGGGACAATGACCATAGATTCTTTTGAATATATTCCTTATACAGAGTAATATCCATGAAATTATACGAAAGATACGGTTATGCGGTCCGAAGCATCGGAAAGGTGCTTCCGGCATTGTTGTTTCCTCTACTGCTGACCGGATGCAACGGGGAGGAACCGATGAATTGGGTGGACCTGAGGTTCCTGGCGGAAGACAGTTATGAACTAACCGCTTCTGATCCGGAACCGATTGTCCTGCAGGTCAAGTCCACTGATCCGTGGATAGTATATGGACAGCATGATGGATGGTGTACCATTTTGCCTTCCGAGGGAGGGCCTGACGAGTTGTTCGAGGTCACTGTCACATATACCGACAATACGGAACTGGATGACAGGATAGACACTCTCATTATCCAAAGCGACTACTGGATAGGAAAGTGGGTGAAAGTGTTCCAGCATGGTACGGCATATCTTGATTTTGAGGGGTCGGAGGATATTCTCCTGCCTCAGGAAGGAGGAGACGGATCATTCGGCATCAAATCCAACCAGAAATGGCGGATATATCTGCGGAGCGGCTCCGAATGGCTTACAGTCAACGGAAGCATGGAAGGGGACGGGGATGGGACCGTTTCTTTTTCCGCTCCGGAGAACAAGGGAGAGATGAGATATGCCGAATTGGTTGTGTATGACAGGCATGATGAGGAGTATGCCACGGTGACTGTCACCCAGGACGGAATGCAACTTGATCCTGAGGAGATTCTCATAAGGACGGACTACAAGGCAAAGGAATACAGGGTGGCGGTAGTGTCCAATGCGGAATGGACGGTTGTCAAGGATGACCCTAATATGACCTGGTATTCTTTTGCCGGCACCTCATTCAACGGCAACGGTGAACTTGTTATAGACATTGATGAGAACCAGGGGGCATCGATAAGGACTGCAACGTTCACCCTTGAAACAACTGCAGTGGCGGAAGGCATAACGCCTGTCAGACGGCAGATAACCTTGCAGCAGGCAATGGATCCTCCTGCGGACAGGACACAGTTCGACCAGTGGTCATGGTGGTCTGATCCGACCTCGGGACGTACGGGAACAATCACATTCAACGGGGATAATGCGATATTCAACGGAGACAACAGATTTATCTGTTCCGGAACCAACGAACTCAAGGCGGAAGGCCAGTATATATTCCGTATAGCCTCCATGTCATCGGATGCCTATTCGATTATATATTTCCTTTCCGGCAACAATGAGATAAGATGGCATCTGAATGCCCAGACGAGGATGACGGAATGCAGTACCAGACCGGACAAGACAACGGACGAGATAAACAATGTCTCGTTTGATCCCGGGATACCGCATGAACTGGCTCTTGATATCTCCAGGACAGAAGCAGGTTACCTGCGGTTTGAATGGATTCTGGACGGGGAGTCTCTTGGCAGCACTATAGCGGACGGTCAGGATGGAGGGCCTCTTCTGGATAGGAAAACTCTGGTACTTCACGTAGGAGCGACAAGAGGAACGGTAGAATATGACTATATGGATTACAAGATACCGTTTGACGAGATAGAATGGAATTGAAAAACAAGGAAAAATGAAGATAGGAATGATTACTTTTTTTACAGCGGCCGTGGCCCTTGTCATGTCAGGATGTTCTGTTGAGGGGCCGGATACGGCAGTCGGGTATCCTCTGGAGCGGTTTGCCTTGCAGGTAGGAAACAACATCTATCATGGGACTGTAGACCAGCAGGAGAAGACGGTGACAATCGGTCAGATCCAGTACGGAGGACAGGTTTCAGGAGTAAAGGTAAGTGTTGCTTCCGGTGCAACAGTCACTCCTGATCCCCAGACCTTTGTAGGAGACTGGCCTGAAAGACAGGAATTCACAGTGGTTTCCGATGGCAGGGAGACAGTCTATACTGTCATCCTTACGGCATATAAGGGGAAGTTCCCCGGGGCTGAAGGAAAAATCCTCTTTTATGATGATTTTGACAGTCCGGAAGGTCTTGATATGGACAGTTGGGATTATGTACCGAAAGGTACTGCCGCCTGGCAGGTATCCATGTCCGGAAGTCCGGACCAGTCATACGTAGAGGATGGCAGGCTCGTCCTTGTAATAGACAGGAAGGATGGGACCAGCCTGACAGGGGGGATTAAGACCCAGAGCAAGGTGTGGTTCCAGGGAAATTTCAAGGTTGAGGTCTGTGCAAGGTTTGTCAACGACGGGCCTACGGTCGGGCAGGCTGTATGGATGATGCCGGAACCTGCGTATCAGGTATATCCCGGATGGCCGGATGGAGGGGAGATAGACATCATGGAGCATTCCTATGAGCATGATTATGTCCAGCATACACTTCATTCACACTATATCGATACATATACTGGACATAATACTGACCATTATGATCGGGAATACAGTGGATGGGATACCGGATATAACGAGGGGCAGTACAATGTGTATTCGGCAGACATTACGGAAAGCGAGATAGTCATTTACTGCAATGATGTCGAGAGGATAAGGTATCCTAACCTTCGTCTTGACAATGAGCCTGAACTGAAACAATGGCCGTTCAGTGGAGGGTATTACCTCATTTTGAGTGTAGGACCTGCCGGAAGGGGCGAGATCTCTGATGACGATGTCCCTTCATATATGGAAGTCGATTGGGTACGTGTAACCGAACTTTAGCATAACACAATGGGAAAAAAGGTAAGGTTGGCTGTATGTCTGTGCTGTCTTATGTTCACCGCACTGGCGGCAGAAGGCAGGAAAGACGGAAAGCGTCTGGCCGTGCTCGCCGAGCAGGCCAGGCATTATATAGCGATTGTGGATACGGATACCGGAGATTTGGTCTGGACCTGGGATGTCACCAGGTCCGGACTGCCGGAAGAGCACCGTTCCTGGTTCAATTGTCCTACTGAGGTCAAGCCGGTCTACGGTGGGGATATCATTCTGGTCGTGTCCAACGGGGGGATAGCTCTTGTGCGGATATCGGACCATAAGGTTGTATGGTATGCTGCAAGCGGCGGCGGGTTCCCCCATTCGGCCGAGTTGCTTCCTGACGGCAACGTTGCGGTGGCCTGCAGTTCCAGCGGGACTCCGGCAGGTGACAAGTTGAAAATCTATACCGTGGACTATAATAATTTCCCTGAATTGGAACCGGCGGCTTCCTATCCTCTCAAATCGGGACACAATGTGGTGTGGGACAGGAAGAACAGGCTTCTGTGGGCAACGGCATATACGACTCTCAACAGTTATGTCTATTCAACGGAAGGAGGCAGGCCTTCATTTATTCTGAAGGATTGCATACCTTTGCCCGAAGGCGCAGAAGATCCTCATGATATGTTTCCTGTCCATGGACAGAGGAAACTTTGGCTGACGACTTCAGACAACCTGTTCATTTTTGATCCTGTCCGCAGAAGTTTTGAAAAAACAGATGTGGTTGACGGACTGGAATTCCTGAAAAGTGTCTCATCCGGGCCTGAAGGCTGGCCCGTAATGGTACTCCGGCCTACGGTTTCCTGGTGGTCGGATACGCTCCGGGACATTGAAGGCAATGTCATTTATGACGGGCCGGATTATTTCAAGGTCTACAAGGCAAGATGGATGCTTGACAACACCTTCAGTTATCCCCGCAGGCACAAACTGTCATTATAGAATATTTTACATAAATCTTTCGGAGTATCGACAGATGAAAAGATTCGTCATTGCCGCTTTGCTTTTGCCGGCTTCTTTCTCTCTCTTTGCGCAGGTGCAGCGGGGAGAACCACAGATTCCTGTATATCCGTCCATTGATGAGGAATCCTTTTCTATGATAATGATACCTGACCCGCAGAGCCAGATCAAGTTCGCTGCAAACCAACCGCTTTTTGAACTGATGACGGCCTGGGTGGCACAGAACATAGAGAGGCTTGATATCCGTGCCGCTCTGTTTACCGGGGACATGGTTGAGCAGAACGGTATGGTGACAGGAGGTGATCCCGGACATTTCCACAATGGAGACCAGACTTCACGTCAGCAGTGGGAGGCTGTTTCAAGAGGTTTGTCACGGTTGGACGGCAGGGTTCCCTATATTGTTGCGCAGGGTAATCACGATGTAGGATATGTTGCTGCGGAAAACAGGTTATCCGATATGCCGTTGTATATCTATCCGGACAGAAATCCTTTGATTGTTAATCATTTGACGTCAACGGGAAAGAATTATTCCGGTAAAATGACACTGGAGAATTCCGCGTATGAGTTTCATGATGACAGATGGGGAGACCTTCTGGTGATTACCTTCGAGTTTGCCCCGAGGGACGAAGTCCTGGAATGGGCCAGGACCCTTATTGAATCTGACAGATACAAGGACTACAGGGTCATTGTATTGACACATTCGTTTTTGGACACTAACGGAGAAAGGAAAAAGACAGAAGGTTATGGACTTTCTCCATGCAACTGGCCTGAAAATGTCTGGCAGAAACTGGTTTATCCTTCAAAGAATATCGTCCTTGTACTTTGTGGGCATACTGGGGAACCACCGCAGATAGCGGCCGACGGATCTGCCTGCGATGTTACAGATATCGATTACAGTACCTGTTCCGCTTTCCGAATGGACAAGGCGGAAGATGGCCATAAGGTACCTCAGATGATGTTCAATTCACAGGCCGGGGACGGAAGCTGGTTCGGGAATGGAGGGGACTGCTGGTTGCGGATTCTCGAGTTCAAGCCGGATGGCAGGACAATCGGGGTCAGGACTTTTTCTCCTCTTTTTGCTCTTTCAAGGATAACGGCCCGGAATGCATGGAGGACCGCACCGTATGATGAATTTGAATTTACTGTCTGGAAATGATTCGGAATAGCTCATGGATAGGTTTTCGTGGCATCGGTTGTATCTGCCTTTTCCTTATGTCCGTTCAGGTCCATGCAGACTCCCTGAAAAGGTGGAACATTGCCGATGATGACAGAAAAATAGTATGGACTCCGTCCATATCGGATATTCCTCATTACGACCATATCGAGATGAGTGGGGAGGAGATGGCTTTTGTTCTCAAGTGGGGAGTGGATGCTTCAAGAACTTTTGAATGTGAACGCTCGCTTGTTTTTCCGCTGCTCAGGACAATTCCCAATGATACCCATGCCAGTCTGGTGTACAGGACGGCAATTGATATTCCATCTGTTCTTTCAGTCAACGGAATGACCTTGTGTGGGGAGAAGGTGCAGGAGGTGTCGATAGACGGGGCCTTGAATGTCCGCAGTCTGTGGAATGTCGGATGGACATATTCAGGAACGGACAGTAAGGCAGGTAATTTTCCGGAGATAGAGATGTCAAGAACAATATTTCCGTCTGTGGATAAACCTTTGATGTGTGAAATCTACCGGTTGGTGAATATCGGAAGGAGAACTTTGAAGGTAACAGTACCGGAAACGGATGTCCGCTACAAAACGGATCCGACCAGGGGAGTGACAGGAAGTTATGTTATAGATTGCTCTGTTACAGGGGCAGGTCGGTTCGACCTTTCTCCGGGAGATACCATGTCATTCAGTGCTGTCTTTCAGGCATACCGTTCCGGGGAGCGGTCTCTGGAACCGGATGCGGAAGAAGAGTATTTGCACCGGATGGAATTCATCCATGATGATATGGACAAAAATCTGGTACTTGAGACTCCGGACAGCATTTTGGATACGGAATTTAGATTCGCAAAGATAAGGGCTTCTGAAAGTATAATACGGACGAAGAACGGATATATGCATGCTCCGGGAGGGGAAGTGTTTTATGCAGCCTTGTGGGCGAATGACCAGGCGGAATACGTCAGTCCTTTCTTTCCCTTCCTCGGATATGACATAGGGAACAAGTCTGCGCTGAATTGTTACAGGCATTTTGCACGGTTCATGAACGAGAAATACCGTCCTCTTCCGAGTTCCATAATCGCAGAAGGGACTGACATCTGGGCCGGGGCAGGAGACAGGGGGGATGCTGCCATGATAGCCTATGGCGCTTCCCGGTATCTTTTGGCAAGGGCTTCAAGGCAGGAGGCGGAGGAGTTGTGGCCTCTGGTCGAATGGTGTCTGGAATATTGCAGAAGGAATCTTACCGAGGATGGTGTCGTGGCATCGGATTCCGATGAACTTGAAGGGCGTTTCCCGGCGGGGACTGCGAACCTCAGCACCTCGTCGCTTTATTATGATGCTCTTATATCGGCCTCGTATCTTGCGGACGGACTGGGACTTCAGAATAAGGTTTCATTATCCTATACAAAACAGGCTGCCAGATTGAGACAGTCCATGGAAAGATATTTCGGAGCGGAAGTGTCGGGATATGAGACATGGCGTTATTATGATGGAAATACCGTACTCAGGTCTTGGATATGCCTTCCTCTTGTGACAGGTCTTGACCATCATGCTGACGGGACCGTTGATGCTTTGCTCGGTCCTGAACTGATGACTGATAACGGTTTGCTTACCGAGCAGGGAGACAGTACCTTCTGGGACAGGGCTACCCTTTATGCCTTGCGCGGGATATTCTGCGCGGGCTGCCCTGACAGGGCTCTGGATGTCCTGCACCGCTTTTCGGAAAGACGTCTCCTTGGAGATCATGTCCCTTATCCGGTAGAGGCATGGCCGGAGGGGAGCCAGCGCCATCTTTCCGCTGAAAGCGGTCTGTATTGCAGAATTGTCACTGAAGGGCTTTTCGGCATACGTCCGACCGGCTTTGACAGTTTTGACCTTACGGTATCCATGCCGTCAGAATGGGACAGTATGGCATTAAGGCATATCAGGGCATTCGACAAGGATTTTGACATTGAGGTCGTGAGGTTGTCGGAAAACAGACTGTGCATTTCAATGATTCAGCAAGGTGCGGCCCGTGTCATGTATTCTGTGAAACAGGGCGATACCATACGTTTTTCATTCTGACTGAAATACTTATGCGGTTTTAGTCGGTATTGCATATAAAACAGTGCATATTTTGTGTGAAATCGCACTGACTTTAGTGCAATTTTGTATATTTGCTTTGAGAAAGAAGCAAGAGCCATGGATACATTATTGCAGTCATACCGGATCAGGCTGGACTTGACTCCTGTCGGTTATGTCAGGTCGTTTCATGATACTGTCAACTGGAAAAACAGGCTGATAGGTATATTGGGGCAGAAAGGAGTCGGAAAATCGACAATGATTCTCCAACACATCAAACTATATGACAATATCGAGGAGTCGCTGTATGTACAGGCCGATGATTTCTATTTTGCAGGCCATAGGATATATGATCTTGCAATGGCATTCTTTCAGCGCGGAGGCAAGAAACTGTACATTGACGAGATACACAAATATAGAGGATGGACAACTGAAATCAAGATGATATATGATCAGTTGCCGCTCCTGCAGGTTGTGTATTCCGGCAGTTCAATCCTTGATCTGAAAAAAGGCGGCAAGGCGGACCTGAGCAGAAGAGCGGTAGAATATACAATGCCTGTACTTTCATTCAGGGAATATCTTAATATTTCTCAAGGGTGGAATCTCAAACCTTCTCCGTTGAATGATATCCTGGAGGGGAAAGTGGATTTCCCATACGGAGAATACAGACCTATAAAATATTATCAGGACTACCTGCATTACGGTTGCTATCCTTATTTTACTGAAGAGGACTTTTTGATAAAGCTGAAACAGTCTGTTAATGCAGCCGTAGAAGATGATATTCCCAAGTATGCGGAGATGACAGTGGCAGCCGCAGCAAAACTGAAGAAACTTATGTATATGCTTGCCCGGTCCGTGCCGTATAAGCCGAACCATACAATGCTCGCCAGAGATCTGGATATCAGCAGGAACATTCTTCCTGACTATATTGAATATCTGGAGAAATCCGGACTGTTCAATGCATTGCGTGAAAAATCCACAGGAGACGGCCTGTTGCAGAAAGTAGAGAAACTATATCTCGACAATTCGAATATCATCTATGCTCTCGGCCTCGACAATGCGGATGAAGGCACTATCCGGGAAACCATGTTCCTGACATGGACAAAGGAAAGGCATTTGATCAATGCATCTAAAATCTCCGACTTTGAGATAGGAGACATCACATTTGAGGTAGGCGGCAAGAACAAGAAAGGAAAACAGTTAAAAGATGTTGAGAATGGATATATCGTTAAAGACAATATAGAGTATGTGGCAGGCCGGAATATTCCTGTCTGGATGTTCGGATTCATTTACTGATCAACTGCGTATGTTTCACGGTTCGGTGGATCACCGGTAAAAGAATAAGTTTTTGACGCTGTTGTCGCGGAGAAATCGATACCCCGCACCGGTGCGGACCGTCGGCAGCCAGTGATGATGGATAACTTCACCTTCCTGTCATCCTTAACGGAGCCGGAGTGAAGGATTTGAGACTTGTATCAGATTTTCGGACGTTGAAGAGGAAGTGCATTATGTTCCCGTCCGTCCTGTCGGTTTCCAGGATCCAGTCTTTTATCCTCTGGGACTCGTTCTGTATTCTCGCCCCGAGGATGTACCGGTAGCCGGCGGATTCCAGCAGTTCCACATTCCTTGTGCTCATAAGCCCCGAATCGGCCACAACTATGAAGTCTGTCAGCTTGAACCGCCGGACAAAGTCATCGATTACGGGTATTATCGTGCGTCCCTCGTACTGGCTGCCGTTGAAGATGGAGTAGGACATCGGGTAGCCGTCCTAGCTCACCAGCAGTCCGAGGACTATCTGTGATTCTGCAGTCTTGCCGTCCTTTGAGAAGCCAGCCTGACGAAGCTCGTCGTCCGGATCCGGTGCGGACTCGAAGTATAGCGTGGTCACGTCGTAGAAGACGACCCCTATCCGCCCGCCGAGAATCCTAATCGTATGCTCCACACTTATCTGCTGGACCTTCTCCCGCTGAGTGTTGTACAGCCTGTCCATGTAGCGGTAGATGTCGTGCAACCGGACGTCCTCGTCGAAATAGGACTTCAGGTACTCCACTGCCGCGACCTTGCTCTGTGGCTGGCATACCCTCGCGATGACAAGATGGCGCAGGATACTGTCCCCGACTGCCCCGAAGCCGATCCTGTCGTATATGTGGCCGAGGATAACCTGCGGCGTGTTCTGGAGCGTCCTCTCGATGCGGGAAATGGTGTTCCTCGCTTCTCGGAGCGCCTG
>CALVAE010000095.1 GCA_944325465.1 uncultured Bacteroidales bacterium
TTGGGCAAACCGTGAATTTCTGTCACGGTAGAAATACGTATGAAAAATATGGATAAAAACCGTTACTTCCAAATACGGTCTGGAAAGCACATAAAAACAAAAGTCGCTGATATACAGCGACTTCATCCTAAATGGTTATGGTTGGTTACGGTTGTTTACAAGCCGTCATTTGCCGATGCAAAAATTCCGGAAGATATTGCCGAGGATTTCGTCGGTGGAGATTTCGCCGAGTATGGATCCGAGGTGGTAGAGGGCTTCGCGGATGTCCTGCGAAATCAGGTCTGTGGGAACACCGGCTTTCAGGCCGGATCTGACTCTTCCGAGTGCGGCAGCCGCGGAGGATAAAGCCTCAAAATGCCGGATATTGGTGACAAGGACTGCATCGGAATTGGCCAGAATATCCTTTTGCGATGAGGCCAGGGAGGATTTTAGAGCATCAAGCCCCATCTCTTCCTTGGCAGAAATCGGTATTACGATAATGTTCTTGTTATCAATAGATGAAACTATTTTGTTTATGTCTATAACATTTTTGTTATAGATAAATTTGCAGCCTCTTCCGGATGAATCTTTAGGGTAAGGATGTCCGGATTCGTAATCTGACTTGCTGACGGCATCACACTTATTGATGACTATGAAGATATCCTGAGACGTGGGGTCGACATTAGCAAGGATTTCCGAAAGGTCCTTCCTGATTTCTTCGTACGGTCGCGTCGCATCAACGATGCCGAGTACTATCCTTGCATCATGGAGTTTCCTGTATGACCTTTCTATTCCGATTCTTTCAACTGTTTCAGTCGTTTCACGCAGGCCCGCCGTGTCTATAAAGCGAAAAAGTATCCCGTCAATATTCAGGGTCTCCTCTATAGTATCCCTGGTCGTGCCGTGTATGTCGGAGACTATGGCCCGGTCCTCTCCGAGAAGAGCATTGAGAAGAGTGCTTTTCCCGACGTTGGTCGCTCCGACGATGGCGACAGGAATGCCGTTCCTGATTGCATTGCCCAGCCGGAATGAATCGGTCAGTCTGTGAATATGGGACAGAACATCGTTGACTAGAGAGTCGAGCCGGCTACGGTCCGCAAATTCGACCTCCTCATCGCTGAAATCCAGTTCTAGTTCCATAAGTGAAACTATTTCAAGTAGTTTGTCCCGCATCGACTTCAGTTCCAAGGAAAATCCTCCTTTCATCTGACTGATGGCGACCCTGTGTGCCGCAGCACTTTGGGCTGAAATCACGTCGGCGACCGCCTCGGCTTGCGTGAGGTCCATCTTACCGTTAAGGAAGGCCCGTCTTGTGAACTCTCCAGGTCCGGCAGGTCTGAGTCCGTGCCTGACCAGCAACGAGGATATTTCACTGACAATGTATGAGGATGCATGGCAGGAGATTTCGACGGAATCTTCTCCAGTATATGAATGCGGAGAACGGAAGACGCTGACCAGCACTTCATCCAGTATCTTATTGTCCGGACCTGCAATGCGGCCGAAATGGATCCTGTATCCTTTGGATGACATTATTCGCTGATTAAGGGCTTCCCGTGTACAGTCACATCTGCTGTTGTCGTCCGTGCCGGTACCGTTCTGGGCGGTTGTACCTGCATCTTGTCCGTTTGTCAAGATGTCGGCCGTTGAAGATTTGCCCTCTTCGGACTCTGTTTTCATCTGGGACATTTCCCGCATGCCGCCGGATTCGAGGACTTCGGGATTGTCCATGGACGGCAGGGCCGCCGGTCTGACAATGGCAGCTGCAGTGCGGATGGCATTCGGACCGCTGATCCTTATTATTGAAATGGCTCCGGTCCCCGGAATGGTTGCAGGAGCGAATATGGTATCTCCGTTATGGTCGGTAAACATGTTTCCTTATTGCCGTTGTTTTGAATTGTGACCTGCAAAATTACGAAGAAGTTGGTTAATTCTTCATAAAAACCGGATTTATTATATTTGCAGCCGTGATGACTGGGAAAGGATTTTCTGGACAGGCAATTTAATGAACAAACGGAAGAATATTATGGAATACGGAAAGATAAAGGCGGTTTTCCTGGATGTTGACGGGACACTGCTCAGTTTCAGGACACACAAGGTTCCGGAATCGGCGGTAAAGGCGCTGGAATATGTCCGCCGTTCAGGGGTAAGGGTCATAATAGCGACAGGGCGGACCTATACGGACCTTAGGGAAATTGCGGAAGTCCCGTATGATGCGGTCGTGTCGCTGAACGGTGCGGAATGTGTCCTTCGTGACGGGACCCCCGTATCCCAATGCCGGATTCCGGAAGAGGATTTCCTCAAGGCTCTCAAATTGTCAGAACAATACGGTTTTCCGATGGGACTTGAGACTACGGGAGGGGTGCTGGTAAACCGGATTGACGAGACTGTCACGACTCTTGCCGGCCTCGTGGCCCACCCTCTGCCGCAAGTCGTGGACCTTGTGGAGGCATTCCGTTCCGGTCCGTGCTGTCAGTTATGTTTCTATTGTGATACCGGAACTGAGAAGAAAGTGCTGTCCCGGATACCCGGACTTGCGTCTGCCAGATGGTATCCGATATATGCGGATATCAACGTGAAAGGAGTGGACAAAGGAAGGGGAATAGCAGGATTCGCTGAATATTACGGCTTTGCAATCAGCGATACGATGTCGTTCGGAGACGGGGGTAATGACATTCCCATGCTCAAGGCGGCAGGTACGGGAATAGCGATGGGCAATGCTTCGGAGGAAGTCCGCATGGCGGCCGATTACGTGACGGACACGGTCGATGAAGACGGGGTTGCGAAGGCTTTGCGTCATTTCGGACTTATTTCCTGATAATTCTGAAAAATCGGGAAATTTCACTATCTTCGCAACCTGAAATGTTGAATCTGTAAACATATCAGACACTATGGATAAAAAACTTGGCGCTACGCTCCGGCTGGAGAATGGAATGGAATTCAAAGGCTATTCTTTCGGCTACGAGCATTCCTGTGACGGCGAGGTGGTTTTCTCTACTGCAATGGTCGGATATCCCGAAAGCCTCACTGACCCTTCCTATTCAGGACAGATCTTGTGTGTAACCTACCCTCTTATCGGTAATTACGGTGTTCCGGATGAAGGTGTGGACGAGTGGGGGATTTCAAAGAATTTCGAATCCGGGAAAATCCACGTCAGAGGGCTTGTCATTTCCGACTACTCTGAAAAGTACAGCCATTGGGATGCAGTCCGGAGCCTTGGAGACTGGCTCAAGGATCAGAAAATCCCCGGAATCTATGGAATTGATACGAGAGAACTTACCAAAGTCCTCAGGGAGAACGGCTCAATGCTCGGCATGATAGTCATTGAAGGAGAGACGAAGAATTTCCCTGTTCCTGATCCGAACCAGGAGAACCGGGTCGCGGTTGTCAGTTGCAAGGAAGTGATCCGCTATGGCAAGGGTGACAAGAAAGTAGTGCTGGTCGACTGCGGCGTGAAACACAATATCCTGCGCTGTTTCATCAGAAGGGGAGTGGAACTTATCCGTGTCCCGTGGGACTATGATTTCAATACGCTTGACTATGACGGCCTGTTCATTTCCAACGGACCGGGCAATCCGGAATTCTGCGACATAACTGTCAGCCACATACGGGAGGCAATGACAAAGGGCAAGCCTATTTTCGGTATATGCATGGGCAACCAGTTGCTCTGCAAGGCGGGGGGCGCCAGGACATACAAACTGAAATACGGGCACCGCGGCCATAACCAGCCTGTGCGGATGGTGGGTACCAACAAATGTTTCATCACTTCCCAGAACCACGGTTTCGCAGTGGACAACAGGACTCTCGGCAAGGACTGGGAGCCTCTCTTCATCAATATGAACGACGATACCAACGAAGGTATCAGACACAAGTCGCTTCCTTTCTTCTCGGCGCAGTTCCACCCGGAGGCCTCAAGCGGTCCGACTGACACTGAATTCCTTTTCGACGAGTTTATATCCAACTTATAAAGACTGAATTATGATAGACAGCAATATAAAGAAAGTGGTGATCCTCGGTTCCGGTGCGCTGAAGATAGGTGAGGCCGGAGAGTTCGACTATTCAGGTTCCCAGGCTTTGAAGGCTCTGAAAGAGGAAGGGATAGAGACAGTCCTGATCAATCCTAACATAGCGACGGTCCAGACCTCGGACCAGGTGGCGGACAAGATATATTTCCTGCCGGTCACTCCTTATTTTGTCGAAAAGGTGATAAGGAAAGAGCAGCCTCAGGGAATCCTTCTCGCTTTCGGAGGCCAGACGGCCCTGAACTGCGGAGTAGAACTCTACAGGAGCGGGGTGCTCAGGGACAACAACGTCAAGGTTCTCGGAACACCGGTCCAGGCTATCATCGACACGGAGGACAGGGAACTGTTCGTGGAAAAACTCGACCAGATCAATGTAAAGACGATAAAGTCCCATGCTGCACAGACTCTTGACGAGGCGAAGGCCGCCGCAGCCGCCCTGGGATACCCGGTGATAATCAGGGCAGCATACGCCCTGGGCGGTTTGGGATCCGGCTTCTGTGACAACGAGACTGAGTTGGAAGAAACCTGCGAAAAGGCTTTCTCGTTCTCGCCCCAGGTACTTGTGGAAAAGTCTCTCAAGGGATGGAAAGAGATTGAATATGAGGTTGTAAGGGATAAATATGACAATTGCATTACAGTCTGCAATATGGAGAATTTCGACCCGCTCGGTATCCATACCGGAGAAAGTATCGTAGTCGCTCCGTCTCAGACCCTTACAAATGCGGAATACCACTATTTAAGGGAACTTTCCATCAGGATAGTCCGCCACATAGGGATTGTCGGTGAGTGTAATGTGCAGTATGCATTCAATCCGGACGCCATGGACTACAGGGTCATCGAGGTCAACGCCAGACTCAGCCGTTCGTCCGCCCTGGCGTCAAAGGCTACCGGCTATCCTCTTGCTTTCGTCGCTGCCAAACTGGGTCTCGGATACGGACTTTTCGATCTCAAAAATTCCGTTACAAAGACCACTCCGGCATTCTTCGAGCCCGCTCTTGACTATATTGTCTGCAAGATTCCGCGTTGGGACCTTTCAAAATTCCACGGAGTATCCCGCAAGATCGGTTCTTCAATGAAGAGTGTGGGCGAAGTGATGGCGATCGGGCGTTCATTCGAGGAGGCTATTCAGAAAGGACTCAGGATGATAGGCCAGGGAGCGCACGGATTCATCGGCAACAAGGAATTCAAGGTCGCTGATGTGGATGAGGCGCTCAGGGAACCGACAGACAGACGTATCTTCGTGATAGCGAAGGCAATGCTCGCAGGATACACCGTAGACCAGATTCATCAGCTCACAAGGATAGACAAATGGTTCCTGGACAAGCTCGAGAATATAGTGGCGACATACAAGGCCCTCCAGACATACGATGTCTGCGAGAAAGTCCCTCTCGAACTTCTCAGGACAGCGAAACAGCAGGGCTTCTCTGATTTCCAGATCGCACGTGCAGTGTACAGGAATATGGATGTGGAGGACGCGCAGAAGATTGTGCGCCTGTTCCGTAAGGCTCACGGTATCCTTCCTGTCGTCAAACAGATAGATACTCTGGCAGCCGAATTCCCTGCTGCGACCAACTATCTTTATCTGACTTATAACGGTAACTACAATGACATCAAATATGAGCATGACCGGAAATCAGTGATTGTGCTTGGATCCGGTGCCTACCGTATAGGCAGTTCGGTAGAATTCGACTGGTGTTCTGTCAATGCACTGCAGACGATCCGTAACGAAGGTTACAGGGGAGTGATGATCAACTACAATCCGGAAACGGTGTCCACGGACTATGATATGTGCGACAGGCTCTACTTTGATGAACTCACATACGAGAGGGTAATGGACATCTATGAGATGGAACAGCCTCACGGTGTGATTGTATCCGTCGGAGGACAGATCCCTAACAACTTGGCTCTCAGGCTGGATGAAAGCGGAGTGAATATTCTTGGGACCGAGGCTACCAGCATCGACAAGGCGGAAGACAGGCACAAGTTCTCTTCCATAGTCGACGCCCTGGGCATTGACCAGCCGAAATGGAAGGAACTGACCACGATAGATGACATCAATGCGTTCATCGGTGAGGTAGGTTTCCCGGTACTCGTACGTCCTTCGTATGTGCTTTCCGGAGCCGCCATGAATGTCTGCTACAATGAAGATGAATTGAGACGTTTCCTTGCGATGGCAGCAGAAGTCTCGCAGAAGCATCCTGTTGTGGTAAGCGAATTCATGCAGAGATGCAAGGAAATAGAGTTCGATGCCGTTGCCGATCACGGAGAGGTCATTGCCTATGCGATTTCCGAGCATATAGAGTTTGCCGGAGTGCATTCGGGCGATGCTACCATACAGTTCCCGCCTCAGAAACTCTATATCGAGACAGTCCGCCGTATCAAGAAGATTGCCAAAAAGATAGCATCGGCTTTGGAGATTTCGGGACCTTTCAACATACAGTTCCTTGCCAAGGAGAATGCCATCAAGGTCATAGAGTGCAATCTCAGGGCTTCAAGGAGTTTTCCTTTTGTTTCCAAGGTCTTGAAGATTAATTTGATAGAACTGGCGACCAAAGTCATGCTCGGCCTTAAGCCGGCACCTCCGCGCAAGAGTGCGTTCGATCTTGACTATGTCGGAATCAAGGCATCGCAGTTCTCTTTCTCTCGACTCCAGCAGGCTGATCCCGTGCTCGGAGTGGATATGGCTTCCACAGGTGAAGTCGGCTGTCTTGGAGACGATTTCAATGAAGCCCTTCTCAAATCGATACTTTCAGTCGGCTATGACATACCTTCAAGAAATATTCTTCTGTCTTCAGGAGACGCTCTCAACAAGGCTGACCTTCTCGGGGCATGCCGTCTTCTTGCAAAGAACGGATATACCATCTATGCGACGGGCGGCTCATATAAATACCTGATAGAGAATGATATTCCTGCCGAACGGGTGCTCTGGCCGAGCGAAGAGGAGGTTCCGGAACTGAAAGGGCATTACTCTTCCGCTCTGAAAATGTTGCAGGACAAGGAGATTGACCTTGTCATCAATGTTCCGAAGAACTTTACTCCTGTGGAACTCAAGAACGGTTATATGATCAGACGTGCAGCGGTGGATTTCAATATCCCTCTTATCACCAATGCCCGTCTTGCTACAGCCTTTATCAGGGCCTTCTGCAGCATGACAAGAGATGAGATCCAGATCAAGTCATGGGATCAGTATTGATTGTCATTCTGAACGAAGCGAAGAATCTGTATATTATTTATAAAGGAAAATACAATGAAAAAGATCATTATTGCATTGGCGGCGGCAGCCGGAATATTTGCCTTATCCTCTTGCAGTCAGCCTGTTGACCTTGCAGGGGAGTGGACTGTCAAGGAAGTAGGCGGAAATATACTTCCGGATCTGTGGGAAGGCCAGGAAGCGCCTTTCCTCAATTTCGACCCGGCGGAAAACAGATTGCATGGCAATACCGGGGTCAACATTATCAATTCCACATATACTTTGGATGGAAAGAATCTGGAAATCGGTCAGGCGATGTCGACAATGATGGCCGGCCCGGACGAATGGATGAAGGCAGAGCGTGAAATAATCGAGGCACTCGGCTCGACAAGGACGGTAAAGGCTGTATCTTCAGATAAGATTGAACTGCGGGACTCCACCGGAACTGCAGTACTCACCCTTGTCCGTAAGTGACGACCAGTCGATCCGACATCAGAACACTCCATAAAAGACCGATTCAGTACTTTGAGTCGGTCTTATTTAATTTATTAAGCCCCTCTCCCGTAAGGGATTTAAGATCATCGGAAACGTATAAGTTTTCAGTTAAAAGATTATTTTCGTATATATTAGTCGGTTATGCTGCTCTAACGCAGTCGTGCTACCTTAATTTGAACTGAAAAGTGCAATATCTTTCTGAATCTTGTATCTGATTTTGATGAAATATCACTATATTTATATCCGACTGTTTTCAGAGGATATAAATATGGAAATTGTAAGTGTTTCCTTGAATAAGGTTAAGTCCAGTGATTGCTTATCTTGTAACAGATAGCATAATTGTATTACATTATGAAAAAGTTGTTTTGTAACACATTGAAAATTCAGTTATTCCTTGTTATTTGCCTTCTGTTTTTCACTTGTTGCGGGGTGAAAAAAGCTGTATCCGTGAGTAGTTATTATTCACCTACTACAGGATATATTCCAATGATACAGACCAATCATCCATTACCTGATAAAATTTATAGGATAGGTTCCATTGTAGTAGGTGAGAGTGGATTTACATCTTCATCAAAATGTTCCTATGAAGAATGTATAAAGATAATAGAAGCAGAAGCCAGACAGGTAGGAGCGCAACTTATCTATTTGGTTAAGGTACGAGAACCAGATTCTTATAGTACGTGTTATAATGTAACGGCTGAGTTGTATAGATTTGAAGTAGAATAATCACATTGAAGGGAAATGGCTGAATTTACAATTGCTTTAGATAGTAATGACCAGGAAGTCAGTATTGATTATGCTCAGAAAGGTCACGAATATACCTGTGTAAACTGTGGCCAGCCAATGATTCCAATACAAGGACAGGAACGGGAATGGCATTTCAGACATAAGGAAAATTCTACTAACTGTAATCATGATGGATGGTTGCACAAAAAGTTAGTTCAACTTTTGTACGACCGATTGTGCACAGACGAACAATTTAAAATTATATGTCCTAATCATGAAATACACAATGGACAAGCAGTCGTTTTAAAGGAAAAAGAATATGAAACTTTCAGACCAGATATATTGATAGAAGAAAATAATAAAGACGTGTATTTCCTGGAAGTTTGCGTCACGCATCCATGTACGGAAGAAAAGACGAAATCAGGTATAAAAATCATAGAAATCGAGACATCTGATGCTAGGTCCATTAATGAACTTAAGACTGACAATATATCGAACGCAGGAAAATTTTACAAGATAAACTATTATAATTTTCTTAAGAAGAACGATGAGACTGAAACATTACCAGATCTTGTATCTGGTAATCCAGTCTATGATAAACGAAATAGTTACTTTGTGTTACATCGAGATAAAACATACAACGTGTATAATGATTTAATTGTTAGGCACGATGATCTTATGGTTTTGGGAGTGAATGTGACTAATGATTTTGCGATGAATATAGGAAAGACATATGCTTACAGGAAAAGATTGTTGAAATATAATGAATTGTCTGACTACGAATTAAAAATCGATTTACAGGCGATTATTGAATATTTTCATTTGATAAAATACAAAATTGACGATATTTAGGTAATGGAAAATAATTCAAATTAGTCTATGAAACGCTTACATATTCTCTTACTTTTTCTGTCGATGATTATATCGGGCAATATATCTTCCGCTCAGATTTCTGTAGGTGCAGGATATCTATACCAGAACCTGAATGAAAAGATAAAAGGAAGTTCGATAGGCGACCACACTGCTTTTCATGGGTTATATGCAGGAATGGACTTCGGAATCAGGTGTGGTAAGATATTTTCTGTTGTTCCCGGAATCTATTACGAGTTCATGGAAGGAGGACAGAATATAATGAATTATGTCGGGGCGTATGGGGTAAAGTGGCAGGAACATTATCTTAAAATCCCGATAGATTTAAGATTTGGATTCGATGTAGGCAGAAATATAAGAATTCTAGTCGGAGGTGGGCCTAAATTTCATATAGGCTTAAGTTCTCAAATCAGAGGAGCAATGCAGACAGTGAATTTTTTCGATTATATGGATGAATATACCGGAATCGATAAAGCCTATCATCGGTTTGATCTTTTATTGGGATTCAATGTCGGAGTGGAGATTCGCGAGCATTATAAAATCTGTTTGGGTTATGACTATGGTTTGATGAACAGGACAAAAAATGTCATGTCCAATATTGCACACAATAATCAGGTCACTGTCGGAGTAGGATATCTTTTCTAATAGGAAAGAAGATCATCGGCCCCCTTTGCTACTAGCATGAAGCAAGTCTCAACCTGACCTTCCGGGCACGGTATACGTCTGTCCGAGCATTTTTCTGCATTATCTTTCTGATGATTTTCTGTATTGCAATTTTGAGCGCCAGCGAAGAATCTGATTTCTCAAGAGACATACGCTTCGACCCTCTACATGACAGGCACGTAAGGTGTGTGGAATGAGAGGAAGGGGAAGAAGCAAGCATATAATCACCGCCAGATGCCGAAGAGGAGAACCGATCTGGTACGACAGATCCTTCACTCCGCCTGCGGCTCCGTTCAGGATGACACAAGCGGCTCCGTTCCCTTAGATGACAAAGACGTTTTCGTTCAGGATGACAGAGTCAAGTTCATGACAAGACACGTTGTCGGTCTGGGTATCAATCCGTCAGGAACAACAAAGTTAAAACCGTATACTTTTCCCGATGAGCCGGTATGGACCGGGATTTCGAGTGATACAGAAAGGATGTCTGTCAAGCCGTCGTGGCGAGTACAGACATCCTCGTCTCTTGCTGTATTGGACTTTGGCTTTCCGAAACCGTGGCCGCCCGTGGCCTCGTGAACGGGAGGGACCCGCGCCGTAGGCGTGGGAGGGATTCAGTTTCTGAAAACCAACAGGTCAATAGTCTTCGTCCTTGTCCATGTTCTGGAGGAAGGCCTCGTTGGTAGGATATTTGGCCATCCGTTGCTGAAGCAGTTCCATTGCCTCGATAGGGGTCATATCCGCCAGGAATTTTCTGGCAATCCAGATACGGTTGGCAAGTTCAGGATTGTAGAGCAGGTCATCGCGGCGCGTGCTTGACAGTGTCACATCCACTGCCGGGAAGAGTCTCTTGTTGCTGAGTCTCCGGTCAAGTTGGAGTTCCATGTTTCCTGTCCCCTTGAATTCCTCATAGATTACGTCATCCATCTTTGAGCCAGTATCGGTCAGGGCAGTCGCCAGGATAGTGAGTGACCCGCCTCCTTCTATGTTCCTTGCCGCACCGAAAAACCTCTTAGGCTTGTGCAGGGCATTCGCATCCACACCACCGGAAAGGACCTTGCCAGAAGCCGGCTGTACGGTATTGTACGCGCGGGCAAGACGGGTTATGGAGTCAAGGA
>CALVAE010000096.1 GCA_944325465.1 uncultured Bacteroidales bacterium
GACTCCTGAAGTCCTGCATTTATCAGCCAGCATCTCACTTATCCTGTAGAACTCATCCATGGTCTGCGAATAGAATTCACAGGCCGTCCCGTTTGAATAGATCCCGTCCGGACAAGACGATATGAGAACATCAATTTCATCCGACAATCTGGAAAAATCAAGATTTCCGGTCTCGTCAGTGGCCAACAGCAAGGTCGCCCAATTTCCTTTCAATTCCTTCATTCTGCGACCATTGCATCTGTCTCCTCAAGAGTGAATCTGGAACAGACAATTGAATTTTTCAGATTACCAGGCTCGTAGGTAACGGAAGTGACGGCCACAAACGTACCGTCCGGCAATAACACGAGCCCTGGATAATTGGAATCCCCTGTACCGAAATTATCCAGCAACCTTATTTTATACTCGCCATCCCCGCCTGTTTCCAGATCATTGAAAGTTCCTACCCATGCCACCAGATTCTCACGTGTCTTGCCCTTTGACATATCTTCACAGACAATGACCAACCTGCCGTCCGGGGCATACTGGTAGGTATGACGGTCTCCGGTCACACCCCAGGGAGTTTCTACCGGAACAGTCCACGTCCTGCCGTTATCTTCCGAAAAAGAGACCACAGAATAGCCGTCCCTCTTGTTGTCCCTGCAGACCACTGCCAGTTTCTTCCCGTCCGGAGAGGGAATGATGCACGGTTCACAAGGAATATTGTCATCCGTTTCAGGGATACATGTCCAGGTATTCCCCCATGACAGTCCCCCGTCAGGAGAAATTGCGGCATACACTTCATTATGAGGCATTTCCATACCTTCGGGTCTCCTGTTTGACATACCTAAATAAGTACCGTCGGACAACTGGTGCAATGTAGTGAAAGCCATAACCGTAGGAATACCCAGACTGGTAACGGCAGACCAGGTTTTCCCTTCGTCTTCACTATACGTCATATTCGTATTATGCGATGCGGAATAAACCACCAGCCGTTCCTTTCCGGCAGGATCCGTTGTCCGGTAAATGGCCGGACAATGGAGCAGACCCGACCAATCCGATGGAGTATCGATGTCGGACCAGGTCTTTCCGCCATCGGAACTTTTTGACATTCTGGTTTTCCCTTCCGACGGATAGACACACAGGATTGTCCTTCCGTCTGCAAGAAGCACAGCCGTCGGCAAGCCCTGTTTTACGGTTTCGGTTCCTTCCTTTATCAGATAGGTATGGTCCGGCAACGATGCGATATCCACTGTCGGTATAGGATCCTCGACAACAGGCACGACAGGAACTGTCCGGACTCCCTCCTTGGCACATGAGACCAATGAGACAAACAACAAAGTCAACGTAAAACCGGTTTTCATTTCAATCTTAATGTCTTTTCAATTTCATCCAACGTAAATCTCACGGAAACGACAGAATTCTTTTCTGCCGTATTATGCAGTTTGATATAGGTAGTGGCAAGGAAAGTCCCGTCCGGGAGCAATTCCAGACCAGGGTATCCGCAGTCACTTCCTTTGTAACTGTGGAGCAATTTCACTCTGTAATCTCCGGGCGTGCCGTTGACGATATCATCGTAATCGCCGACCCACGCGACAAAATGGCCTTTTGTCGGACTCAAAGGCGCCATATCCCTGAAAACGAAGACCAGCCTCCCGTCCGGAGCATACTTGCCCACATGCCTGTCTCCGGTCAGCCCCCAAATGGTCTCGACAGGCTCCGTCCACGTCTTTGCCTCATCATCGGAAAACATCACCAGCGAATGGCCGCCCCTCTTGTTATCCCTTATCAGACAACATAGCCGGTTCCCGTCCGGAGAGCGGAAAACAAACGGTTCGCAAGGGATATCGTCCTCACTCATCGGAACCACTGTCCGGATATCCTCCCATGTAAATCCTCCATCTCTCGAGATAGCCTGGTACACCTCGTTATCCGGAATGGTCTTGCCTTCCGGACGCCGGTTGGACATGCCGAGATAACTTCCATCCTTAAGCCGGATAATGCTGCAGAACGGCATTACCGACGGTATTCCAAGACTTTTTACCGGAGACCATGTCTTCCCGTTGTCCTCACTGTAAGTATAACCAGTCTGCGGTTCGGAGCCGTAGATAAAAAGCCTTTCCTTGCCTTCAGGGTCCGTAAGGCGGTAAATCGCCGGACAGTTCTCCATGCCTGACCAGTCATCCGGAGTATCGATCATGCTCCAGGATTTCCCACCGTCCCGGCTTTCAGCCATAGGCCCACAAGGCCCGCCATGCCCCAACGTCCACACACACAGCACGGTCCCGTCATCCAGCAAGGTCGTGGTGGGATGTCCCTGATATATATCTTCGGTCCCTGCGGCAACCACACTTCTCATATCCTTCCGTGAAGAAAGATCTATGGTCGGCTCGATTGACGAAACGAATCCTTCTGGTGCCCTGCAGGAGACAAGACAGGCGAATGCAAACAGTAACAGTATCTTATCGGTTTTCATATTACTCTACAAAAAATTAAATGATTGACTAAATCTGATCCTTTCTCGGATATATTACGGGCAATGCCTCATAATCGACAATACATCCGTATCCACGGAGTTTCTCCTTCAACCGGGAAATGTCCACATCATTATAAGACACGGACCTTTCCACCACTTCGGCAGATGCCGCCCCGGCAGCCTCGCCCATAGCCATACAAGGAGCCATCACCCTGACTGGCCCGAGAACCTGTCCCTGCACGCTTACGGATTTTCCCGGACATATCAGGTTCCTTATGCCATGAGGTATCATTATCCGGTACGGGAGAGGAGTATAAAGCGATTTTTCCTTCTTCGGGATATATCCTTTCGGGGTGTCGTTTGCAAACGGCTGTACGCTCGGTCTGTCCGGATCGGGCAGATCCCATCCGTACATGCTGAAACCGATGGTATCATCGAACCGACGAGACTCGACCAGATCCTTTTCCGTCATCACGAAATCACCCATAATACGCCTCGACTCCCTTATTCCCATACGTGGGGCTATGGATTTCAGCCGCACATTCTCAAAACCCGGGAAGTATTTTCTGAAAATATCCATCAGTTCATGAATTTCGCTCCTCCCCTGTCTGTATCCCTTGGACAGGGACATCGCATCCGTCGGGTCAATCCCGGTCAGCCTGTCCGTATTGATGTAATATTCCCCTTCCGCCGTCAATTTTGTGCAAATGAATATGTCATACGGGAACTTCCATATATTCCTGTCCCTCAGATCCCGTATCAAGGCCCTGAACTTCGGGTCCCTGTTCCGCTCAATGGCACGTGTCAACTTGTCCGTATCGACATTGTACACATGGAAGATCAGGGATGCCGGAGCAAGTTTGCCGTCTTCCGGCCTGCCCTTTACGGTCGGACAGCCGCATTTGAATGCGACTTCCGCATTCCCCGTCGAATCTATGACAGCCTTTGCCCCAACCGCCACCAGGCCTTCACAGTTATGAAGTATCAGATAGGACACAGCCCCGTCCCTTACCTCTGCAGAAACGAAATCAGTATCGAGAAGGACATCGACATTGCTTTCCTGCATTTTCGTATCCAAATAATAATCAACCGAATACGGATCCAGAGGAACTCCGTGTATAAACCAGTTGAACCAACCGTAAGGATGATACTCCTGCGTTTCGTCAAGATGGGGGATCACGGAATAGCCTTTTTCGGCCGTTTCCCATGCCATCTGCCTGAACAGACCGCCTACGACCCACTCCCCTTCCTGGGTCCTGCCTCCCAGCCAATGGGACACATGCCCTGTGACAGCCATTCCACCCAACTGCGATGCCGACTCCACCAGCAACACGGACAAGCCTTCCCTGGCAGCGGACAGAGCCGCCGCACATCCGGCCGGACCGGCACCGCAGACCACTACATCATAGTCCGCCTTAATTGGAATATCCTGCGAAAATTTCATGCCTTGTTGTTTTTAGATGCTTCCTTGACAGTATAGATAGTCAGTCCCCATGTCGACTTTTCCGACCTGAAGACCAGACTGGCCAGATAACCGATAACGACACAACTGATAATGCCAATTCCGCTGTACAGGAAGAAATTCAACGGAGTATAGGTCTTGACCAGGAACAATATGACCGCGCTGCTTACGGCACCGATAAGGACGCCCTTCCCGCTCGTCCTTTCCGAGAAGATTCCAAGCAGGAATACTCCGGTCATCGCCCCTGTAAACAGGCTGGCAATCTCCAGCACGACATCCCAGACCGATTGAATATCAAAGAAAGTCATGGCTATCGCCGCCACCGTTCCCAAAAGACCTATCGCAACGGTAATGATACGCGCCGTCCTTACCTGCCGGGCTTCGCTCGCAACCCCAAGGTATTTTCCCATAAAATCCCTCATTATCACGGTCGTCGAACTATGTATGGAACTGTCCACGGTTGAAATCGCCGCTGCAAAGATTCCGGCAATCACGATTCCGCTTATTCCTGCCGGGAGATTCTGCGCAATGAAAAAAGGCACAATCTCATCATTCGTCACCATCGGGGTCAGCATCTGCGGATTGGTCTTGTAGAATACATACAAGGCCGTTCCCAGCCCGAAGACACAAAGTGCCCACGGGATAGACACCAGAGCATCCGTCCACAAAGCCTTTGCAGTGGCTTTTTCATCCTTGGTGGTCAGATATCTCTGGACCACGGACTGATCCGTGGCATTCGTGCCTACCCTGTTGAAAATGTTTCCTATGACTATTATCCAGAATACCGGAGCCGTAGCATCCCAGTCCATCCGTCCGAAACTGAACTTGCTGTCCGTGACGGCTACCTTCAGGACATCCTGGAACCCCATGTCCATCTTGGCAAACACGAAGCCTATGCACAGAAATATCGCTCCGAACAAGACGAATGTCTGGATTACGTCCACCCAGATAACGGCCTTCATCCCGCCCATGGTGGTATAAAGAGTCGCCAGACCGCCTATAATCAGGATACAGACAACCGGACTCAAACCCGTAACGGCGGACAAGGCTATGGCAGGAAGGAAAATGACAACACTGGACCGGCCGATAAGCTGGAAAACCAGATAAAGGCCAGCGATGAATTTCCTGACAGCCTTGTTGAAGCGAAATTCGAGATATTCGTATGCACTTGTCACATTCAGCCTGCGATAGAAAGGGACAAAGGCATATATCACTATCGGGACAACCACGAACCACGTCAGCACTCCCCCGAAATAACTCCAGTTCGTCATGAATGACTTTGCAGGTATGGACATGAAACCGATGGCACTGACCTGGGCGGCCATCATGCTCAGGCCGGCAGCCCAGAAAGGAATCTTCCTGCCTCCGAGGAAAAAGTCTTTCGAGGATTTGGTCTTGTTTGAGAAATATTTGGCAATGAATACTATTACAAACAGATACAAGCCCAACGCGATAAAGTCAAGGGTGGTAAAACCGCCTGTTTCAGGAGCCTCTATCCTGCACGTGACCATGCTTTCCGAAGTAATCAGCCTTATTGAACTCCTGCCCTGAAGGGCAGCCCGGTACAGGACATCCGGCCGGAGATTCCCTCCCGGAGCCCATGCATCCGTAACAGGATAATAGACATACACATTGCCGTTATTCCCGTCCTGTGTCTTGCCTCCCAGGAGGATCAATCCGGAATATCCTTGGGTCAAGGCACTTGCCCCGGCAACAGGATCAGGAAGATCGGCCCGCCTGAACCATTCGTTCCTGTGCCCGTCCAGTCTGTAGGCCCAGTTCTCCTTGATCAGGACGCCGTCCCTCTCTCCGCCCATAAAATACAGCACATCCGATGTCCCGTCAAAATGAACGGACAGGACCCCGCCGCTGACAGGCTTCTCCGGCAAAGCCGCAAGCCTTTCCCAACCTGCAGAATCCTTTTTCAGATCCAAGGCATACAGGCAGTCACTTCCGGTCCCGGAATCCGGCAATACCGCATACAGCACATCGTTTTTCGCTGTTGCAGAGACAGGGATACAGGCATGCGGCAAGGAAGGAAGTTTCCTGACCGACAGTTTCCCGTTATCGTTACGGAGCCTGACAACATCCGAAGAGACCCCTGAATCCGTCATGCCCCCGATACAGACCAGGCCTCCCTGCATCTGCACGCTTGCCCCATTGGCAACCGCATAATCCAGGGTCCCTATTTCAGACCATTCTCCGTCCTGATACCGGAAAACCTTATCGGACAACCTCTCTTCTCCCGAAGAATCAATGACGACTCCGCCTGCGACCATGACATCGTCATCAATCGCTGCCGAATACATTCCCTTCATTCCCGGTCCCGGCAAAGCGCACTCGTCCTGCCCGGAAAAACGCAGTCCTGCCTCGGCACCGGCATCCCGATTCACCGATGCCGAACAAGACTGCAGCAATATCAGAAATACGGCAAGCAGAAAATTTACTCTCATACCAGTCATTCCTTTAACAATATCTACTTATACCCTTCCGTCTGCTCTATATTGGTATTTTTATTAATTGTTGTCTGATTTACCGGCCACAACAATATATCCTGCTCGTCTTCCCTTCCTTTCAAAGACGGGATATACTCAAATGATTTTCCGAAACGGATAAGATCGAACCAGGCCTTGCCCTCTGTCGCGAATTCCTTAAGCCGCTCTTCCAATATGATTTTCCGCAATTCGTCCTTCGTATAGGTTCCGTTATAGAATTTTGAAACTCCGTAAGCCCTTTTGGCAACTTTGTTCAATTCTGACAATGCAGTCGTGAAATCGTCCTGCTCTACGGCTATTTCCGCTCTGAACAGATTGGCTTCAGCCCACCTGTATATTCTGTAATCCGTATCGAAAACCCGTGTCCCGTTCAGATAATGTCCTACGTACTTGTTTATCCACCTGTAGGTTTCCTGCTCGGTAACAAGTTCCTGGACGTTGATATCCGCTCTTGTGTCTCGCGGATCCGAATGCAGAAACGCATAATGCTCATCAGTAAAGGTCATCCAGCCTCCACCTCCGATAGGGACCGGATTATTCTGATAGTCTGCACTTACATCTGCCAGGGACAGCAGGAAATTACCGGCAAAACTGCTGACCTTCTCATCCTGCACGAACGGTATTGAAAACAGAATTTCCCTGCAACTGTCATCCGTCTCGGCATCAAATGCTTTCGAATAGACGGTCATGTTCGTTCCTCCAGTGACCTTGTCTATCGCCGCTTTGGCTTTTGACAGAGCCTCTTCTACCCCTTGTACCTTATACATCCAAAGGTAAAAGTCGGTTTCAAGCATATACAACGCATTGAGGCTGGCATAAAAAGGAGCAGCACCCGGAGATGATTCCAGCAAAGGCTCGGCTGCAGTCAGATCCGCCTCCACCCTGGCAAGGACCGTTTCAACCGGGTCTCTTGAAGGATACAATCCTTCCTGAGTATCAGACTCTGTCGGCACCGTTACCACCGGAGCGTCCCCCCAGACCTTGGCTATGAAAAAATAATTGAAAGCCCTCAGGAAATAGGCACTGCCCAATACATTATCCATCCCTGATTTGGACATATTAGGAATACCAGGCACATATTTGAGAATAAGGTTCAAGTCATTTATATTATTATAAAGACTGCTCCAATCCGTTCCCTGAGTCGTCGGAGTAACCTGATTGTCCCACAGCATTCCGTAATTTACATATCCGTTAGCATAATTATTACCGTAAAAACCTGTCCTCATGTCGCCCCACAAGAATAAGTTCTTGTCGTAAATCGTTCTGAAGCGGGCAAACGCACCGTTCAACGCGGCTGTCGCATCGGCTTCACTCTGCCACATGGAATTCGCCGTAAGGGAACTTTCCGGCGTCAGGTTCAACCAAGAATCGCAGCCCGTACCTGACAGGCATGCCATGGCCAGAACAAGAATATAAGATTTTTTCATGTTTCTCTAAAATTGAAGGTTAACGCCAAATGTCACTCTACGTACCGGCGGATATCCGGTCCCGGAATCTGCATCATTATTGACTGATCCTACTTCCGGACTCTGGGCCTGGACCGCTGTAAAATAATGAAGATTATTACCGGACAAATACAGGGTCAGTCCTCCTATCTTCATTTTTTCTATAAGCCTTGCAGGAAACTTGTAACTCAATGTCACATCCCTGATACACAGATAATCTGCCTTGAATACGCCTATATCGCTTTCCCTACGGTAGTTCCAGTTCTCCTGGCTGTCATGGACAGCAATCCTCGCGTATTTTGTCTTCGCAGCATCCCCGGGTTGTGTCCATGCACTCTGTGCTTCCCTGAGCAGGTTCGCATTTCCGTTCCATGTTGACATCATGTGGTACCTCCAGTGCGTATCATTTATGGAATGTCCCAAAGCCCAGTCCAGACCGATTCTCAACGACAATCCTTTATAGGTAAAGGTATTCGTCAGACCACCCGTAGAATGAGGAACAGTCACTCCAAGTTCATAGCCCGCATCCTGTGCCGTGATTTTCCCGTCACCGTTAAGGTCACACCACTCATAGTCTCCCGCAAACTTCTGACCTTTTGTCTTCTTCCCGGTCCTGTAGTCATAGCCGACCGCCATATCATCATACATTGCATTCGCAGCCTGTTCGTCGTTATCGATCAGATAAGCGATTTTATATCCATAGAACCTGTACAACGGCTCTCCTTCGGCGATTCCTCCTACGAGTGTCCCCTTATCATCAATGGCAATACCACCGATTCTGTTCTTGTCCTCCCCGTTGTCAGGAAGTTTCACCACCTTGTTTTTCACAAAACTCCAGGTAAATGATGTTTCCCAGGCAAAATCCTTCTTCTTGATATTGGTTGAAGATATTTCCAGATCGAATCCGTAAAACCTTACAGAACCTATATTGGTTGTAACATCTGAAAAACCGGAAGTATTCGGAAGAGGCTTTGAAAACAGAAGATTTTCTGTCAGTTTGTTGAATCCGTCAAGTGTAATCATCACCCTGTCCTTGCATAATCCAAGGTCAATTCCTATGTCGGTCTGGGTAGTGGTCTCCCATGTAAGATTCGGGTTAGGCATATCTGTATTCACCACTCCCGCATTGAAATTAAACTGATAATCGGCAGAATATACTCCCTGCGCCTCATACAGTCCGACTGCATTGTTACCTGTCTGGCCTATACTTGCCCTCAATTTCAGGAATGACAAGGTATTGTTGCCCTTCAGGAATTTTTCTTCAGACGCGACCCAGCCGACAGAAGCACCCGGAAAATATGCCCATCTGTGGTTTGCCCCGAACCTTGAACTGCCGTCCCTGCGAACTGACGCTGAAACTATATACTTGTTCTTGTAATTATATTGCAACTGAGCGAACATACCTATAAGCCGCTCTTTTGTGATGGAAGATGATGCCGAACTTGGAATAGGAGCAGCATTGAGAGTATGGATGGCATCGGATGAGGCCCCGTAAGCAGAAGCGCTTAATGACTTGTTCTTGACCTCCATATAGGAAAAACCGAGCAGCCCTGACAAATGATGATCTCTGGATATTGTTCTTGAATATTTCAAAAGGGCTTCAGCCTGCGTACGTATGACCTTGCTGTATGAAGAAGTGGCGGTACGCTTTGAATTCCAGGCATTTGCCTTATCGAATTTATCTGTCTCCGATCCCTGGTAGAAAGTAGTTCCTGTCGCTGAAAAAGTAAGATGGTCAGTAATGTTCCAATCAAGCCCGCCCTGGATATTGGCTCTGTTTACCGTAACGTCATTCATATGCACATCGGTCCACCACAGGAGAGGGGATCCGGTAGCGCTCTGCCCTTTCATCGGAAGACCGTTTTCATCATACAGTTTCTGGGTAAAAGGCAGATACAGCGCCCTCGTTATAGCAAGTCTCTGGTCACTGACCTGATGATTGTTCGCCCTGGAATAATTCAGCCTTCCGAATATGGAAAGATTATCCCTGATTCTGTAACTGACCTGATGATTCGTAGTGAACCTTTCCCATTTTGTCGTTATCGCCACTCCCTTATCATGAGTATAGCCGACAGATGACGCATATTTTACATTACGGTTTCCTCCCTCTACCGACAGATAATAGTTCTGTCTCAGTGCAGGACGGAATGTCGCCTTCATCATATCATTATCCTGAAAAATAAGAGTCTTGGTCGGATCCAGAGGGTCAGGCATTGATTTATAACCTTCCGGTATGGTTTCGCCTTCCTGCAGATATCTGGTGGAATAAGGAGATCCTTCCGTATTACCCGTTCCATATGATGAATTATCCCTTGAATTCCATTGCGGATTCGGACTTCTTGCTGCACTCGGTCTTATGATAGAGAGGAATTCCTCTGCATTCAGCAGATCATAGTATCTTTCTACCGTTGCAACAGACCAGTCCGCCGAGAAAGTAACCTTCGGTGCTGAATCAGACCCAGATTTGGTAGTAATCACTACTATACCATTGGAGGCCCTTGATCCGTACAAGGCCGTTGATGCAGCATCTTTCAGAATCTGGACAGACTCGATATCCGCAGGATTGACTGCTGACAATTGAGTCTCAAAACCATCTACGAGAATCAGAGGCGAATTACTTTTGTTGATGGAAGACCCACCCCTGATAATTATATCCGGTGTTTCACCCGGAGCGCCCGACGAATTGTAAATCCGCGCTCCGGCCAATTTCCCCTTCAGAGCGTCTCCTATGGTATTCATCGGAATATTTGCGATTTCATCGTTATTAAGTTTTGTAACGGAAGTGGTAGAGGTTCTTTTCGACTGGGTTCCGTAGGCCACGACTACCAGATCGTCCAGGGCATAAGAAGTCTCTGACAGGACCACATTTATCACGGCCTTGCCGTTGACTTCGATTTCCTGGCTCTGATAGCCCATACTGGAAAATTCCAGGACCGTCCCGTCTGGTACGGATAAGAAATATTTTCCCTCCGCATCAGTCACGGTGCCTTCTGTGGTCCCCTTGATTAGAACCGCTACACCAGGCAGGGAAGTACCTCCGGGGTCAACCACCTGCCCATGCACATCTATATCCTGAGCCATGATATTGCCGACAGAGAAAAGGAAAAGCACGGCAATTGAAAATAATATATTCTTCATAGCAATTAATAGTTTATGTTGACTCAATATGGTTTTCGTGTCAGAATCTGTTTTTCCATCTCTCAAACGACAGGTCGGAAAGGTCCTTGAGCAAGGAAGCGTACGCTGCATCATCGAGTGTATGAAGCGGAGGCCTGCAAGGCCCGAGATCAAGACCGGCAGCTTTCATGAATGCCTTGCCGCAACCGTTCCCGTATTTTCCGAGCAGTCCGATAAGCCGGTTCGCCGCGAGTTGGAGTTCCGCCGCCTCCGGAATCCTGCCCTCCCGGAACAGCCTGACCATTTCGTTATACACGGGAGCATGATAGCCGTAGGTGCTGCCGACATAGGCCTTCGCCCCGATCGAAAGAGCCGGGAGCAGCATCTCGTCCCTCCCCCACATGATGTCATATTTCCGCTCCCTGAAATCAAGACACAACTGATAATCCATCATGTCTTCGTAGGTGTACTTGATTCCAGCAAGATTCGGTATTGTACCGTCCATCTTCCGGAGCAGGTCGTACATGGAGAAAAACACACCGTTCAGACACGGGATATGATAATAATAGAAAGGCATTGAAGGGACCGACAAGGCCACCTGACGGCAGAATCCGCACAGGTCATCCACATCAGCCGGCTTCTGATAATACGGTGCGGTCACTGCCACTGCATCGAGACCGCATTCTTCGGCATAAAGAGCCAATTCGGTACATTCCTTCAGACTGGTTCCTCCAAGGAACGCGATGACGGAGAATCTTTCATCCCTGTACTTCGCCCATTCCCTGAACAACGCTTTCTTTTCCGCCATCGACAGGGCAGACCCTTCTCCTGTCGTTCCGCAAATGAAAGCGCCGGACATCCCGTTGTTTTTATAGAACTCCTGCTGCAAAACAACTTTGGACAAATCCACCTCACCGTTTTCATCGAACCCGGTAAAAGGCGCTACGATCATTCCTGTTATTCTCTTCATCTTATTAATTAGTGGTTAACGACAATATGTTTTATAATACATTTCTGATCGTTCAGTGCACAAATATATTAATTATTAATAATAATGCAATACTTATTAATGGAATTTTTGCAAATTTTTCGAGAAATATCTCTAATTTGGCCATATTAAATAATACTTATTTAGTTTTATTTGTAATATTTATTTTATTATTTTATGTTTGCAAGAAAAATAATGAGTATGAAAGAAGAGATCACTCTGGTCGAACAGGCACAAAGAGATATACTGAAATACATATCCCAAAGCGGAGAGAACTCGAAACTGCCCAAAGAGCAGGAATTGGTTGAACTGCTCGGGGTCAGCAGAGTTGTGGTAAGAGAGGCCTTGAGCCGCTTGAGGGCAATGGGAATAATAGAGACGAAACGCAAGAAGGGGACAACCGTCGTCGTTCCCGAGGTCTTCGGAGTCCTCAAATCGATAATCGCGACCGGACTGCTCGATAAGGATACCTTGAGAGACCTTTACCAACTCAGGCTGATGCTGGAAATCGGCATGTCCGACTTCGTCTATATGAACAAAACAGAGAGCCAGATGCAGGAACTGGATGGAATAGTCTCCGAAGAAGTGGACCTGAACGCCAGGATGAGCATGGCGGAAACGGAAGAAGAGAAATACGCAATCGCCCGCGAACTGACTGCCGTGGACGTCAGGTTCCACAGCAAACTGTTCGAGATGACTGGGAACAAAAGTCTGATAGACTTCCAGTATATCCTCAGGCACCTCTTCACCCTCTACTATCCGAAGGTCAAGACAGACTGGCATTCCAGGACCCTAGTCTCGCACGTAAGCCTGTTCAATATCCTGCGTACCGGAACGGCAGACGCTTTCAGGATGGGAATGAGGCTCCACCTGAAGACCCAGTTTGACAACATGGAATCGATACTTGAGAACACCGCCACCACAAACAGATAGACAAGATGAAAACCGGCCGCATAATAATAACACTGTCAGCAATCATATACCTGCTTGTCCTGTCCGTTACGGCAGCCGGTACCGACTACATGATAAAGCCTGCAGCGACCCTGCCGATAACCGGGCATGCTGGAATCTCCGGAGCCTTTTCAGGATATCTGGGCAACTCCGTAATCATCGCCGGGGGCTCCGATTGCCAGGATGACGGACAAGGGAAAAGATATCATAATGACATCTACACAATAACGCTGCATGACGGCAGATACGAATGCAGTCTTTCCTCCACCGGACTGCCTGTAGATCTCGGAGACGGATGTTCTGCATCTGACGGGGCATGGCTCTTCTGCATCGGCGGGCACAACGAAAGACGCAGAAGCAGGGCCGTATATGAGATAAAATATGCAGGTTCTGGCATCCAGGTGGATTCAATAGCGGCAATCCCCGACGGATTTGTCCCCGTATCGGCAACTTATCACAAGGGGGAAATCTACATACACGGGACCAGGAAGGGGAAGAATGTGTTCTACAGCCTTTCCGCGAATTCGATGAAATGGAAAGAACTCAAAGGCTGTCCGGACAGGACCATATCCGAAGGCGCCCCTCTCGTGTACCAGCATAACGGCAGGGAAGATGCCCTGTACCTTATAGGAGGCAAGGGCACGGACAAGGACGGCATCTATCTCTCTTCCTCAGTCTGGGAATACCTGCCCGTACATGATTCATGGAACAGAAAGGCCGACATCACCGTAGACGGGAAGAAGTCCCCTCTCATGCATTCGGGCGCGGTACAATACGGGGCCGCGCATATCCTGGTTTTCGGAGGGGACACCGGATTATCCGGATTTTCGGATAAGATCTTCGCCTACCATACCATTACCGGCACATGGACAGAAGCGGCCTCTTCTTCCATTCCCCTGCCCGTGGCGGCGTCGGTTGTGAGGACAGGCGACAGGGTCATCATGGCCTCCGGAGAAATCCGTCCGGGAGTGAAAAGCGGGGAAATCCTGGAAGTCAGGATATCGGACCACGTTTCGTTTGCCTGGATAAACTATGCCGTCATCATACTGTACCTTCTCGGCATGATGGGAGTGGGCTTTTACTTCTCGAGAAAGGCCCGGAATACCGAGCAGTTCTTCAAGGGAGGAAGCAGGATTCCATGGTGGGCGGCAGGTATAAGCATTTTCGCCACGGCACTCAGTGCCATCACTTTCCTATCGATTCCCGCAAAAGCCTACATGGCGGACTGGGGAATGTTCATGTTCAACATGGCCATCCTGATAATAGTCCCCGTAGTAATCCGTTTTTATCTTCCTTTCTTCAGGAAACTCAATGTGGCATCCGCCTACCAGTATCTCGAAGAACGGTTCAGTTCTCCGGTAAGATATCTGGCGTCCCTGTTCTTCTGTCTGTTCATGTTCGCCAGAATAGCCATCGTCCTTTTCCTGCCGTCGCTGGCCCTCAATGCCGTGACCGGACTTGACGTATATGCCTGCATACTGCTTATGGGTCTGGTCACCATAGCATACTGCACCATGGGAGGAATGGAAGCCGTAGTCTGGGGAGATGTAATACAAGGAATCATCCTTGTCGGCGGAGCCATAATATCACTGATATACCTGATAGCCGGAACAGACGGGGGTCTGGATACGGTCATGCGGATATCAATCGATGATCATAAATTCAACATACTGGACTTTTCCTTCGACTGGACCAGGCCTGTATTCTGGGTCACCCTTCTGGGCGGCATAGCGAACCAACTCCTCACATACACCAGCGACCAGTCTGTCGTCCAGAGGTATATTACGGTAAAGGATACTGCGGGAACGAAAAAGGGGTTATGGCTCAACGGAATACTCAGCGTCCCGGTTACGATTGTCTTCTTTATGATAGGTACCGGGCTTTATGCCTTTTTCAAGACACATCCCGAACTGCTGAATGTCGGAATGGACAACACGGACTCGATTTTCCCTCATTTCATCATGTGCGAACTGCCGGCAGGAATTGCAGGGCTTCTCATTGCCGCGATATTCGCTGCGGCCATGTCCACCCTTTCCGCAAACATCAATTCCACCTCGACGGTAATGACAGAGGATTTCTACTCAAGGTTGTGCAAGAATGCCACAGACCGGTCAAGGATGCATTTCGCCAGATGGAGCGGGGTCATCATAGGCGTATCAGGCATTATAATGGCCGTTATGCTTGCCACATTCGACATCACCTCCTTGTGGGATCAGTTCAACTTTTTCCTCGGACTGCTTACCAGCGGACTCGGAGGATTGTTCATGATGGGTATCTTCACGAAGCGGATAGGCACCAGAAGCGCCCTCACAGGTTTTGCCGGAAGTATTGTCGTACTGCTGCTATGCAACAGATATTCTCACGTTTCAGTCGTCCTGTACGGATTCATCGGACTCGTGTCCTGTTTCATAACAGGATACGCAGCCAGTTTCCTGTTCGGATACAGGAAATGACGCATAATTTTGAGATCTGCTAAAGGTCGTGTTCAGAGCATTGAGCAAATTTTTCGAAATTTGCTCAATGCTCTGAACATTTTATGTATATTTGCGTGTTGAAACAGTATTGTCATGGAAAGTCTTTTTCAGAAGCAGGAACGTCTGCTGGCCCAGACACAGACGGATATTGTCAGGGATACGATAAACCGGATACATTGGGACAAGAGACTGATAGCGATAAGGGGCTCGCGCGGTGTAGGAAAAACTACACTCCTGAAGCAGTTCATAAAACTCAATTACCCTGCCGGAAGCAGGGAAGTCCTGTACTGCAGTCTTGACAGCATGTATTTCAGCAATCATACCCTACTGGAACTGGCCGAGAATTTCTATCTGATGGGCGGGAAAAGGCTGTTTTTGGACGAAGTGCATAAGTATCCGACTTGGAGCAAGGAAATAAAGGAAATCTATGACATGTATCCTTCCCTGCAGATTGTATTTACCGGATCATCTCTATTGAACCTGCTCAATGCCGATGCGGATTTATCGAGGAGATGCCGCCCCTACTATATGCCAGGCCTGTCATTCAGAGAGTTTCTGAAATTTTACAAAGGCATGAATGTTCCCGTGTGCGAATTGGAAGGACTCCTCAGGGATGCGAATGAGATATGTCTGGAAGTCAACGACAAATGCAGGCCACAGCCGTTGTTCGAAGAATATCTCCAATGTGGATATTATCCGTTTTTCGATGGAAATAAGGAAGACTATTATATAGCCATTGAGAATGTGGTCAATTATATAACAGAGCAGGAACTCCCGTCTCTGTGCGGTACCGACCCGGCTTATTCGCGAAAAATCAAGGCATTGTTGAGTATCATCGCTTCATCAGTACCGTTTGAAATAGATATAACCAAGTTGGCGAAAACCATCGGACTGGCCAGAAACTCCGTAATAGCGTATCTGCAGAATCTTGACAAGGCTGAATTGATTAAATTGCTGTATTCAGACTTGATGTCCATTAAAAAAATGCAGAAGCCGGACAAGATATATATACAGAATACCAATCTCCTGAATGCCATAGTATCCGGGAATGTGCATATCGGGACAATCCGGGAAACATTTGTCATCAATCAGTTGTCGTCATCCGGCCATGAAGTGGAATACGGCAGGTCGGCAGGTGATTTTGTGGTAGACGGTCGATACACTTTTGAAGTCGGCGGTCCGGACAAGACCTTCAGGCAAATAGCAGGAATTGAAAATTCGTACATACTGGCCGACAGGATTGAATTTGTTTCGGGTAACAAATTGCCTCTTTGGCTGATTGGCATGATTTATTGATTTTTGAAAGCCGGATGACCTTCCCTGAAAAAATACGACAAAATACACAAGAGGGTAACTCAAAAGGGTACTTTCTGCGTTACGCTTGATTCGCAAGCCTTGAAATTCCTCCTTTTGAGTCACCATCCTTTCGGTGTGTTAGAATTGATAAAAAATGCAAGGTATTGAGAGTGAGGATGGCTGGAACCGATTCCCTTATTTCCGCTTCCTTTTGTCCGCCTTATCCCCGTCCGTCTTTTTGTCTTCAGTCAGGAAGAAACGGTACTGGAACGCGATAAGATAGAGCGCTCCGCAGGTGACGCAACTGTCGGCGAAGTTGAATACCGGAGCGAAAAAACGGAACGGATTACCTCCGACAAAAGGTACCCATTCAGGGAATGTGGTATCTATTATGGGGAAATAGAACATGTCGACCACCTTGCCGAACATGAACGGTGCATAACTGCCGCCGAGATATGCCGTTTCCCACGGTGTCGATTCGGAAAACACAAGACCGTAGAACAGACAGTCGATGATGTTTCCCAAAGCCCCGGCAGTGATCAGGGTCAGACCCACTACGACCCCTGTCGGGACAGACGGCTTCTTCAGCAGACGGGAAATCCACCACACGAGGGCCGCGAAAAGGCCTATCCGGAGAACTGACAGGAGGAATTTGCCCACTGCCCCGCCAAATTTCATTCCGAACGCCATTCCTTCATTCTCGATGAAATAGATCCGGAACCAGTCTCCAAGGACATTGAAACTTTCTCCCAAAGTCATGTTGGTCTTGACCAATACCTTGATCACCTGATCGATGACGACCAGCACGATCCCGAGTATCAGCAACTGCGTGCCTCTGGAAATCTTCATACTATTTGTTCTTGTTCAGCATTTCTTTCGCCTCAACGGTCAGGGTCGCATGAGGCACAAGACGAAGTCTTTCCTTAGGGATGAGTTTCCCCGTAACCCTGCATACTCCGTATGTCTTGTTCTCTATTCTTACAAGGGCAGCCTCCAGATTCTGTATAAACTTGTACTGTCTCTGGGCAAGTTGTCCCGCCTCCTCCTTGGAAAGGGTCGTAGCGCCTTCCTCCATTACCTTGAATGTAGGGGAGGTATCTTCGATGTCGTTACTTGATCCGTGGGTAACGACATCCCTGAGGGTCTTATACTCCTTTTTGGCCTTCTCCAGCATTCCAAGGATTATCTCCTTGAATTCCTGCAGTTCTTCATCGCTGTAACGAACCTTAGGTTCGACAACATTCTTTTCTTCAGCCATAATTTTATTGTTTTATGTTAGTAATTATCTTTCTTTTTCAGATCCTTCGCTCAGGATGACAACAGAGTGACTCTGGATGACAACTGAAAGACTCCGGTTGACAAAGAGCAACTCCGATTAACTCAAAGCGACTCAAGTTGACTCAAAGCGATTCAGGTTAACTCAAAGTCGGGAGACACTGATCCTGATGGATGAATCATTCCACTCGACTTCCCTGGCCTCCCCTGCCTCCGCGAGAGAAGCGACCGCGACATTTTTCGCCAGAGTCTGGGATGCCACATAGTCCTTGAACGA
>CALVAE010000097.1 GCA_944325465.1 uncultured Bacteroidales bacterium
TTTTCAAACCTCACGCATGACCACCTGGATTATCACAAGACCTTTGCGGAATATCTCAGGTGCAAGAAACTCTTTTTCGACAATCTTGACGAAGACGCATTTGCCATTACCAATACGGATGACCGGAACGGGATGGTAATGGTCCAGAATACAAGGGCCCGGGTCGTGACATATTCCTGCAGGAGCATCGCAGACCACAATGCCAGGATAATGGAGGAAAGTTTTGACGGCATGCTGCTGAAAATCGACGGGAAGGAGACCTGGACAAACCTCATCGGGCAGCACAACGCCTATAACATACTTGCCATCTACACGACGGCGGTGACTCTCGGAACGGATCCGGACGAAGCCCTCGTGGCGGTCAGCAGGTTGAAATCCGCTCCGGGAAGACTGGAAAACATCCGCGGGCCGCGCGGCCTGTCGGCAGTCATCGACTACGCCCACACTCCGGACGCACTGGAAAACGTCCTGAAGACTCTCAGGGATATCGCACCCGAGAGGACGCTGATATGCGTATTCGGCTGCGGAGGAGACAGGGACAGAAGCAAAAGGCCGGAAATGGGGCAGATCGCGGAAAAGACAGCCGACCGGATCATCGTCACTTCAGACAACAGCCGCACGGAAAGGACATCGGACATCATAGCGGAAATCTGCAGCGGGATGTCGCCAGCGGGCAAGGCGAAGAGCCTTCTGATCGAAGACAGGGAACAGGCTATAAGGACAGCCATCCTGACCGCCCCGGACAATTCGACGATACTGCTTGCCGGAAAGGGGCATGAAACCTACCAGATCATAGGGTCCGAAAAAAGGCATTTTGACGAAAAGGAAATCGTCAGGAAGATATTCGACGAGGCAGGAGAGACAACTTTTTACAGGAACTGACTGAATCATGATATACCATTTATTCCAATATCTCAAAGATTATGACATTCCCGGACAGGGACTTTTCACCTACCTGTCCTTCAGGGCCATACTCGCCAGCATCACCGCAATGCTTGTCGCCGTATTCGCAGGCAGGCGCATCATAGGGTGGCTGCAGAAGAAGCAGATAGGCGAAGAGATACGCGACCTCGGACTCGAAGGGCAGATGCAGAAAAAGGGCACGCCCACCATGGGAGGCATCATCATCATCATCTCGATTCTGAGCGGGGTGCTCCTGTTCGCAGACCTGACGAACATATACATTATCCTGCTTCTCATCACCACGCTCTGGCTCGGCGGTCTCGGATTCACGGATGACTACATAAAGGTATTCAGACACAACAAGGAAGGGCTCAGCGAAAAGGGGAAACTCATAGCCCAGATAATGCTCGGGCTGGCAATCGGCATCACAGTCTGCTTCAGCGGGGACATCGTGGTAAGGGAAAAGGTGGACCGTGAAGCCGCAGGAAATGATTCCCGGGATGTGATAACCGCCGTAAGTGAAGACGGAGCATCCGGAACGGCACCCGGCTCTCCCGAAGAGCATGACGTGGTCAAGAGCACCAAGACCACCATACCGTTCGTCAAGAACCACGAATTCGACTACAAGTGGCTGTCTCCGTTCAAGGGCACCTGGGGATGGTACTGCAAATGGGCGATATACGTGGTGATGATAGTGTTAGTGATCACCGCGTGTTCAAACGGCACCAACCTCACGGACGGGATGGACGGACTTTCCACGGGGACCTCGGCGATCGCCGGCGTAGTGCTGGGAATATTCGCCTGGATGTCAGGCAACATCATCAATTCGGATTACCTGAATATAATGTACATACCGGGAGCAGGAGAAATCGCGGTCTTCATGGCATCCTTTGTCGGGGCCCTGATAGGATTCCTCTGGTACAACTCGTTCCCTGCACAGGTATTCATGGGGGATACCGGTTCGCTGGCAATCGGAGGCATCATCGGAGTCTGCGCCATCCTGATCAGAAAGGAACTTCTGCTGCCGATCCTGTGCGGGGTGTTCTTCGTGGAAAGCCTTTCGGTCCTGATGCAGAGATTCTACTTCAAGTACACGAAAAGGAAATACGGCACCGGGAAAAGGATATTCAAGATGGCACCGCTGCACCATCATTTCCAGAAGGAGGGCATACCGGCCCTGATCCAGGCTCCGTCAAAGGCCCTGCCTGAAGCCAAGATCGTGGTCAGGTTCTGGATCATAGGAATCATACTCGCCGTCATGACGATAGCGATGCTGAAAATCAGATAACGCAGCCGCAGAAGAGTAACGAATGATTAAAAACAACGATAAGATGTCTAGGATTGTAATACTGGGCGGAGGGGAAAGCGGCACGGGAGCCGCCGTCCTCGCCAAGGTCAAAGGATTCGATGTGTTTCTCTCAGACAAGGGGGAAATCGCTCCCGAATATACGGAGATTCTCGACAAATGGGACATCCCTTATGAAAGCGGGAAGCATTCGGAAGAGAAGATACTGAATGCCGATGAAATAATAAAAAGTCCCGGAATCCCCCTCACCGCTCCCATCGTAAGGAAAATCAGCGATGCAGGCATCCACATCATCTCGGAAATAGAATTCGCCGGAAGATACGATTCCGCAAGGAAAATCTGCATTACCGGAAGCAACGGGAAGACCACGACCACATCCCTGATCTACTATCTTCTGCAGCAGGCTGGGCTGAATGTCGGGCTCGGAGGCAATATAGGGAAAAGTTACGCGATGCAGGTAGCCACAGAGCACCACGACATCTATGTCCTTGAAATCAGCAGTTTCCAGTTGGACAACATGTACGACTTCAAGGCGGACATCGCCATTATAACCAACATCACCCCGGACCATCTCGACAGATACGACCACAGCCTGGAAAAATACGCCATGGCCAAATTCCGCATTACGCAGAACATGGACAAGGACGACTGCTTTATCTTCTGCTCTGATGACGAAATCACCATCAGGCATCTGGACCAGATCATCATCAAGGCCAGGATGCTGCCGTTCTCCCAGAAAAAGGAGGTTAAGGAAGGCGCCTTCCTCAGAGGGGACAGGATGGTCGTAAGGGTCGGAGACGATGAATGCGACATGTTCCTCAAGGAACTGGCCCTCGGAGGGAAACACAATGTCTACAATTCAATGGCCGCCGCAATAGCCGGCAAGGTAATGGATATCGACAATGATGACATCCGCAGGAGCCTCTCCTCATTCCAGGCAGTGGAACACAGGCTGGAGAAGGTCATGAGCATAAAGGACGTGCTCTATATCAACGACTCCAAGGCGACAAACGTGGACGCCGCATGGTACGCGCTCGAGTGCCAGGACCGGCCTGTCGTATGGATTGTGGGAGGTACGGACAAGGGCAACGACTATTCCGTACTGCTCGACCTCGCCAGGGAGAAGGTAAAGGCGATGATATGCATGGGGCTGGACAACAGGAAATTCCATGAATCATTCAAGGGCGTGGTCCCTGAAATCCACGATGTCACTTCGGCGGAAGATGCCGTCAGGCTGGCCAGCCGGATAGCAAAGGCAGGAGATGTGGTACTGCTCTCGCCTTGCTGCGCCAGTTTCGACCTTTTCAGGAACTACGAAGACAGGGGCAGGAAATTCAAGGAAGCCGTGCGCAATCTGTGACGGCAAGTACAGCGCAACGGCAGAACCGTGCAAATAACTGAAGATACAATGGCAAAGGAAAAGACAGAAAAAGGAGGAATATGGAACTGGATTGACAGGATCGAGGGAGACAAGGTCATCTGGATGGTCTTCATCCTGCTCATCCTGTATTCCACAGTCACCATATTCTCCGCAACCTCCCAACTGGCCAGCGCGGAAGTAAGCAGGCTGGACATTTTCATGGAACAGATAGTCACCGTGGGAATCGGAATGGCGATAGTGTTTTTCTGTTATTTCGTGATGAGGATCGGATGGATAAGGGTACTGTCCCAGTTCGGTTTCGCTGTTTCCGCAGTCCTGCTGCTGATGCTTGTATTTGAAATCGGCACCGTCGAAATCAACGGCGCCGTCAGGATCATAAAGATCGGCGGGCTGCAATTGAATGTCTACGAATTCGTCAAGATTTTCATGATAGTCTATCTTGCGTGGGCTATCCACGCTTACAAGACCGATTCATTTCTTATCGCAAACCTGCTTTCAAAAGCATCGAAGAGACTTTCATTCCTTGCGAAAGCGGGATGGAAAAGGGTCATCTACATCTATTTCCCCATTATCTTCGTCACCCTGTGCATCATGAAAGGCGGCTTCTCAAGTGCCATGTTCATAGGGATAATCATGATAGCGACAATCCTGATAGGCGGAATACCGATAAAGGATATCCTGATACTTGCCTCTATCGTAGTCCTGGCCATAGGAGGGAGTTATTCGATATACAAGATTTCCGGGGAACAGGTAATGGCCAGCCGCTGGAGCACGGTGGAAGGCAGGATAGGCAGGCTCGTGAATCCTCAGGACACGGACAGCATCGAACCCGGCACGGTTGCCTGGCAGAACCATGTGGATGAGATCAGACAGCCCGAAGGGGCGAAACTTGCCATAAAGGAAGGGGGGCTGTTCGGCAAAGGCCCGGGCAACAGCACGCAGAAATACTCCGTAGCCTTGATTTTCAGCGACTACATGTTCAGTTTCATCATCGAGGAATACGGGCTGGTATTCGGGGCGGTTCCCCTGCTCATCCTGTATCTGAGCCTGCTTGCCAAAGGCTCGCTGCTGGTAAGATACTGCGACAATGAATATGCGAAGACCGTGATTGCCGGGCTGACCCTGGTCATCAGCGCCCAGGCCATGATGCACATGTTCATCAACGTAGGACTCGGGCCGCTGACAGGACAGACCCTGCCGTTGATCAGTCACGGCAACAGTTCGTTCATAGCATTCAGCATCGCTTTCGGAATCCTGCTGTCGATAAGCAGGATGGCCAAGAAGAAAGTCGAGCAGGCCGCCATGGCCGCCGCTCCGCTGATAGTCCGCAGCGATGAAATCAAGGACGGACTTGACGATCTGGATGAATTCGAGAGCCATGAAGAAAAATGATTGTGAGAATATGGAGGGATACAGGAAAATACGTGTAATAATCAGCGGAGGCGGGACAGGAGGCCACATCTTCCCTGCCCTTTCGATTGCGGACAGGCTGAAAGAGGCGGACCCGGACAATGAAATCCTTTTTGTCGGGGCCGAGGGGAAAATGGAAATGGAAAAGGTTCCTGCCGCCGGATACAGGATAATAGGGCTCCCGGTGGCCGGTCTCCAGCGGAAAATGACCCTGGCCAACCTTGCCCTGCCTTTCAAACTGATGAAAAGCCTGACCATGGCAGGAAAGATAATAGATTCCTTCAGGCCGGACATTGCCGTGGGGGTAGGAGGATATGCCAGCGCTCCCCTGCTCTGGATGGCCTCCCGCAAAGGGATTCCGACCCTGATCCAGGAACAGAACGGATATGCGGGACTTGCGAACAGGATACTCGGGAAAAGGGCCCGCCGCATCTGTACGGCATACGAAGGGATGGAAAGATTCTTTCCGGCAGACAGGATTGTCCTCACCGGGAACCCTATCAGAAAGGATATAGTCCCTGCCTCAGGACAGATGAAGGCCGAAGCGATGAAGTTCTATGATCTCGATCCCGGGAAAAGACATATCTTCATTGTGGGAGGCAGTCTCGGAAGCAGGACCCTTAACCGGTCAGTGATGACATGGATAGAGAACGGATGTCCGGGAGGGGAAGACGTGGAAATAATCTGGCAATGCGGAAAATACTACAAGTCAGAGACGGACGGCTTCATGGACAGGCACAGGGACCGCACTGCAGGTATCCGCCATTCGGACTTCATAGCAAGGATGGACCTGGCCTACGCGGCGGCGGACCTTGTGGTATCCAGATCAGGGGCAAGTTCCGTATCCGAACTCTGTGCGGCGCACAAGGCAGTCATTTTCGTCCCTTCACCGAATGTCACTGAGGACCATCAGACGCACAATGCCATGGCCCTTGCGGAAAAGGGGGCAGCCATTGTCATCAAGGACAGCGAGGCAGAGCAGACCCTGATGGAAACCGCCTGCAGGCTGGTCCACAGTCCGGAACGGATATCGGAAATGGAAAGGAACATCGCCGCACTTGCACACAGGGACGCCGCCGGCGCGATAGTGGACGAAATATACGGATTGCTCGGATAAAACAGGAAATCTTACATAAGAATGACATATACGGACATATACTTCATCGGGATAGGAGGCATCGGGATGAGTGCCATAGCCAGATACTGCAATTTCAAGGGATACAGGGTAACCGGCTATGACAGGACCCCGTCCGACCTCACAGCGGAACTGGAAAAGGAAGGCATCGGCATACATTACGAGGACGACATTGCCCGCATACCGGGGAATCCGGACTCGACCCTTGTCATATACACTCCGGCAATACCGCACGACATGAAAGAACTGGTGTACGTCAGGGAGCACGGCTACAAGGTCATCAAAAGGTCGGAAATGCTCGGGGGAATTGCCGGAGGACAGCATTGTCTTGCCATCGCCGGGACCCACGGCAAGACCACGACCAGTACCCTGCTTGCCCATATCCTGACCGTATCAGGAACCGGATGTTCCGCCTTTCTCGGAGGGATTTCGAAGAATTACGGGACCAACCTTCTGATGAGCCATACTTCTGTCATGGTCGCGGAAGCGGATGAATTCGACAGATCCTTCCTGCAACTGCATCCTGAAATCGCGGCAATCACCGCCATGGACGCCGACCATCTGGATATCTATTCCGACCTGGACCATGTCCGGGAGGCTTTCCGGCAGTTTGCCTCACAGGTGACCGGGACCGTCATCACGAGACTCGGACTCGACATAACCTCTACAATGACAAAGGCCGCGATACTCAGATACTCCTTCGATGACGCAAGAGCGGATTTCTACGCCGGGAATATCAGAAAAGACGATTGCGGCTATTTCACATTCGACCTCAACTATCCGGACGGAGTGATACATGACTGCAGATGCGGCATTCCGGGATGGGTAAACGTCGAGAACAGCATAGCCGCAGCCGCGGTTGCCCTCTGCTACGGGACCGCCCCTGAAAAGATCAGGGAAGCCCTTGCATCCTTCAGCGGTGTCAGGAGAAGATTCGACATCCATGTCAATACCCCACACTGCTCATACATCGATGATTATGCCCACCATCCGAAAGAACTTGAAAGCGCCATCAGTTCCATCCGCGGGATGTTCCCCGGAAGGAAACTCACGGCGGTATTCCAGCCTCATCTGTACACGCGGACCCGCGATTTTGCCGATGACTTCGCAGCGGCCCTGAGCAAGGTCGACAAACTTATCCTTCTGGACATCTATCCGGCAAGGGAAGAACCTATCCCCGGAGTGACCTCATCCATCATCTTCGACAAGGTGACTGCACCGCAGAAAGTCCTCATCACGAAAGAAGAACTGATGCCTTGTCTCGAAAAGGAAGACCTGGATATCCTTGCCACATTCGGGGCCGGGAACATAGACAGGTTCTGCGGACCTGTCACGGAAATGCTTGAAAAAAGACTTGCGGCAAGGTAGTAGCATGAAACTCACGAAAAGACATATCCTCACGGCCCTGCTGCTGTTCTGTCTGGCAGCCTATATCTCCGTTTTCCTCGGAATCAGTGCCGGGAAACGGCACGATACGGTATGCGCCGGATTGAGAGTGACCGTACTTGACAGCACGAAGAACAGTTTCGTATCCGCCGATGAAATACGGAGCCATATAAGACGCGGATTGGGAGAGGTGACCGGAAAACCGACAGACAGCCTTGACCTTACGGAAATAGAAAGTCTGGTGGACGGGAAAAGCGCCGTGAAGAAAAGCGAGGCCTTCATTACCTCTGACGGCTATCTGAACATAGATGTCTCACAGAGAGAACCGGCCATCAGGTTCCAGGGGAAAAGGACAGGCTTCTATGCCGACAGCGAGGGATATCTCTTTCCTCTCCAGAAAAGCCATACCCCGAATGTCATGATAGTAGACGGATACATCCCGGTCGATGTTCCGGACGGATACAAGGGAATTGCAGAAACAGAAGAGGAAAGGGCATGGATCCGGAAAATCCTTGACCTGATGGATTTCATGGAACAGGAAAGCGGTTGGGCGGACGCAATCGTCCAGATCTCCGTACAGAAAAACGGCGATATAATCATGGTCCCCAGGGAAGGAAAGGAAAAGTTCAATTTCGGGAAGCCTGAGGATATCGAGGAGAAATTCCGGAAAATCGAAAAATATTACACATCGGTAAAGCCGTCAAGGGAAGACGGGTATTACTCGACGGTAAACGTGAAGTACAGCGGACAGATCATCTGCCGCAGGTAATACGGAAAGAATACGTAATTTTGTCAAAAATTTCAATATCATGGACGAAAGACATCTGGTAGCAATAGACATCGGGACTTCCAAAATAGCCCTCACCGTAGCCAAGGTAGAGGGTGACAATGTCCAGATCATCTACTATAGGGAAACGCCGTCGGCAGGGATAAAGTACAGCCGCGTCATCAATCCGAGCAAGGCTTCCGGAGCAATACGTCAGGCTGTCGGCACGGCGGAGAAGGAACTCGGGATCAGGATCACCGACATGGTTGCCGGCCTTCCCAAATACGAAGTACGACAGAATCTCGCAACCCTTTCAGTAGACAGGGATGCCGACACCTGCGTTTCACAGGAGGAAATCAATGACATCAAGGGAGAAGCCATCAAAACCTATCCTCTTGAAAACAAAGACAGTGAAATGCTGTTCGGCGCCGTGGCCCAGTCCTTCGGTGACGATGAAAACATACAGATCGCAGAGAATGACGTGATAGGAATGGCCCCGGAAAGACTGGAAAGCCATTTCAAGGTATTCGTCGGCCAGAAGAAATACGTCAAGGACCTTAACCTCGCGTTCCACAACGCCGGAGACCTGCACGTCATCAGGGAATACTTCACCCCGGATGCCATTGCCAAAGCCGTACTGTATGATTTTGAAATGGACAACGGAGTGGCCCTCGTGGATCTCGGGGCCGGAGTGACGTCAGTGTCCATATATTACGGCAACATCATGAGATACTACTCCGCCATCCCTTTCGGAGGCAGCGCGATCACATCCGACATAAAGACAGAATGCTACATTACCGAAAGGCTTGCCGAGAACATCAAGATTGCCTACGGGGCATGTCTGCCTGAGAAACTGATGAGCCTCAGCGACAAGACCCTGCTTATCAACAGCAATGATGCGGTTCCGGCCAAGCAGGTCACGGTCAGGTATCTCTCTGAAATCATAACCGCAAGAGCGACGGAAATAACCGAAGCCATCCTATATGAAATACAGAAGAGCGGATTCGCTGACAGGCTCAGGAGCGGGATAGTAATCACCGGAGGCGGAGCGAACCTGCTGAATATAAACAATCTCATCAAGGACATTTCCGGCTATAATGTCAGGACCGGGTATCCGAAGCATTCGTTCTCCACTTCCGAAGAAGCAGTCAACGACACCAGCGCGGCCGCCTGCATCGGGATGATCCTTATGGCCAAATCGGAAAAGATCGACTGCTCGGCACAAGAGCAGGAAATGGCTGAAGAACAGGTTCCCGCCGCCAATGACTCATTACAGGACAGTGTCAAGGTCAATTCAATCGGAGACAAGAATATAGACGAACCGGTACTGGACGACCAGGGAAAGGGAGACCTTTTCCCTGACGATCCTGCCGACATACCTCCGAAGCCTCAGGGCGGCGGCAGGAAAACAAGGAAAAAGGAAGAAGGGAATGAGGAGGAGACCAAGAAAAAGACCTATACATGGAAGATAGGCAACCTGTTCAACAAGGTAAAGGAAGTAGTGAACGAAATAAACGATGAAAGCATATAACGGTATGGAAGACAACTGCAACAACATGGTAACCCCGACGGACTGGGTTCCGACGGATTCCATCATAAAGGTCATCGGAGTCGGAGGCGGAGGCTGCAATGCCGTCACCTACATGTACAACCAGCACATAGAAGGATGTACATTCATAGTCTGCAATACCGACATGCAGTCTCTGTCCAACAGCAATGTCCCGCTGAAAATCCAGTTGGGGACAGGACGCGGTGCAGGGACCAACCCTACCAAAGGAATGAAGGCGGCCATCGAAGCCGCGGATGAAATAGAAAAGAAGGTGCTCGGCCCGGAAACGGAAATGCTTTTCATCACGGCAGGCATGGGCGGAGGTACCGGTACCGGAGCCGCACCGGTAATCGCATCCATGGCGAAGAAGAAAGGCGTCCTGACAGTCGCCGTTGTCACCCTCCCCTTCAAGAACGAGGGCAATGAATCTATGTCCAAGGCGATAGCCGGGATACATGAACTGGAAAGGAATGTGGACAGCCTGCTGATCATCAACAACGAGAAACTGTATGAATTCTACGGAGACCTGCTGATTCAGGAAGCGTTTCCGAAAGCGGACCAGGTCCTTGCAACCGCCGTCCGGGGAGTGGTTGACATTATCCAGAGCAAGGGATTCGTCAATGTGGACTTCGAAGACGTGAAGGCAGTGATGCATGACAGCGGGATGGCCCTGCTTGGATGCGGCACAGGGACAGGGGAAAAAAGGATAGAAGATGCCATACAGCAGGCCCTAGAATCCCCCCTCCTCAATGACTCGGACCTTACGACCGCCAAAAACACCCTCATCAATATCACGGTCGGATACAACGAGAAGGGACTGCTCGCAAAGGAACTCAGCAATATCGACGACATCATAAGCAAATATACGGGAAATGCCGACAGGTTCAAGAGGGGAATAGTGTACAACTATGACGAGGATTTCGGGGACAGGATAAACATCACCGTCATAGCCACCGGATTCAAGATGAGTACCCTGGAAAGCATGATCCCGTCGAACAGCGGGTCACTGATAATGATAGGACCTGATTTCGAGTACAATCCCCATGAGAGACCTGCCGGAGAAGAAATAGAACTTCCCGAAACCCAGCCGAGCATAAAGATAGGTCCGGGTACGGTCTACAATGTCAGGAAATTCGACTACAACGAAGACAACAGGCCGGTACTGGCGGTCCGGTCAGGGCAGAATCTCGCCGAACTGGAACGTATCCCCGCAATACGAAGGCAGGCCAGGAACGGGGAAGATCAGGGCATGCCGCAGACTGACAGATAAATTTTCGGAAAATCCAGGACTACTTTCCGGTTTATTACTATTTTTGCAGCGTTTTTTACAGTCGGGCCGGTCCGGCAGGAACCGTCTCCGGCAGAAAGCACAGAACTGATCATGGAAAGAAAGACAAGAGTAAGGTTTGCGCCGTCACCTACAGGGCCGCTCCACATGGGTGGAGTCAGGACTGCACTTTATAATTACCTCTATGCCAAACAGCACGGAGGGGATTTTGTCATCAGAATAGAAGATACGGACTCCCAGAGATTCGTCCCGGGAGCCGAACAATATATCATAGAGGCCCTCAACTGGTGCGGCATCATTCCTGATGAAGGGGTGGACAAGGACGGGAAAATCGTGGAGACACCGTCGGAGAAGCATCCTCACGCACCTTACAGACAGTCGCAGAGGCGCGGCATCTACCGCAAATATGCCGAACAGTTGGTCGAAGCGGGCTATGCCTACTATGCCTTCGACACTCCGGAAGAACTGGCGGCAAAAAGAGCCGAAATGGAATCCCGCAAGGAGACCTTCATCTACAACCATCTCACGAGAGGGTCGCTGCGCAATTCCCTGTCAATGCCGGAAAGCGTATGGAGGCCGCTGCTGGACACACACACCGACTGGACCATCCGATTCAGGATGCCGGAAGACAGGATAGTGAAGATGGATGACCTCATAAGAGGCCATGTGGAAGTGAATACGAATACCCTTGATGACAAGGTCCTGTGGAAAAGGGCCGACGAACTGCCCACATACCATCTTGCCAACATAGTGGACGACCATCTGATGGAAATCACGGAAGTCATCCGCGGAGAGGAATGGCTGCCGTCCCTGCCACTGCATTACCTTCTGTATGAGGCTTTCGGGTGGACAGATACAATGCCGAGATTCGCCCACCTGTCCCTGCTTCTGAAACCTGACGGCAAGGGGAAACTGAGCAAAAGGGACGGAGACAGGCTCGGATTTCCGGTCTTTCCGCTGCAGTGGGTGAATTCCGAGGGGGAAATCACCAGAGGATACAGGGAAGACGGATATTTTCCCGAAGCCTTCGTGAACATGCTTGCAATGCTCGGCTGGAATCCCGGTGACGACAGGGAACTTTTCTCCCTTGATGAACTTGTGGAGGCATTCTCGCTTGAAAGGGTCATCAAGTCCGGAGCCAGATTCAATCCCGACAAGGCCAAATGGTACAATAAGGAATACCTCCGCATGAAAAGCGACGAAGATCTGGTTTCCCTCTTCATTCCTGTACTTGAAAAGCACGGGATACAGGTGGTCGGGTGTCCGAAATGCGCGATCACGGCCGGAGCCGAACTTTCAGTCCAGGGTGCTGATTTCACCAACAGGATATTCACAAGGGACTATGTCACGAAAGTGGTCTCTCTGATAAAGGAAAGGGCGACATTCGTGGCTGACTTCTGGAACATCGCCTCCTATCTTTTTGTCACACCTGAATCCTATGCGGAGAAAGATGTCGCCAAATTCTGGAAAGAGGAGAACTACACTCTCGCATTCCAGGTTGCCGGATTCATATCCGGATTTGACGGAGGACACGGCCCTGCCGGTCCCGAATTCACCAAGGAAGAGATAGAAGGTCCGATGGAAGAATTCATCCGGAGTCATGAATGGCCTATGGGAAAGGTCATGAACTGCCTGAGGCTTGCCCTCGCAGGAACATCAAGCGGTCTGGGAATCGCCGACATAGTCAGCCTGATCGGCAAGAAGGAGGTGGAGAGGCGGATCTCCGCCATAAAGGCCGCCCTGCTGTAACATCCCGCCCCGAATACAGACATAAAACATCCGAATACAATGAAAATAGGCATCTGCAACGACCACGCAGGCGTGGAATACAAGTTCGAACTGAAGAAATATCTTGAAGAGAAAGGATACGAAGTCATGAACTTCGGGACTGACTCTACCGACAGCATGGATTATCCGGATGTGGCCCATCCGCTGGCCGAAGCCGTGGAATCAGGCGAGGTCGGTCTGGGCATCGCTTTCTGCGGTACAGGGAACGGAATGGCGATGACCCTCAACAAGCATAAGGGTATCCGCGCCGGACTGGCATGGAGCGAAGAAATCGGCCGTCTCGTAAAGCAGCACAACAACGCAAACATACTCGTCATGCCGGCAAGATTCATCCCCTTCAGCGAAGTAATAAGGATCACCGAAGCATGGCTCGAATCCGACTTCGAAGGAGGTCGTCACCAGCGCCGCATCGACAAGATTCCGTGCCGATGACCGCAAAAAGTTGCATTTTGCCTAAAGAGTGTTAATTTTTGCCTAAAGAGTGTTAATAATTTTGCGCAGGAATAGATAAATTTGCAAGACAAAAGATATCGAACCGCAAAATTAAACACTATGCAGACGCTGGCAAGACATTTCTATCTCCTGCTCATCCTCGCCGCCATCATTGGATGCTCGCCGGCAGACACAGGATCGACAGATGAAGGGCAGACAGAAATTCCGACATATCCTGACAAGCCGGGAGAAGAAGACGGTTCCGGTGATGACCTGCCGGATGAAGAAGACCTCACTGTCACGGAACG
>CALVAE010000098.1 GCA_944325465.1 uncultured Bacteroidales bacterium
TGATGATGTCGGCATTCGCTATTGCGGAACCTATTTTAGGGGCAGGGCAGTATTTCCCTCCGACCGGGATTTCCTTGTAGTCAGTACCGATCAGTCCGTCGGCGATTATCACGTCGCAGTGGACTCCTATCGGATTGAATCCGTTGTTCATCGCGGCATGGAGATGGTCTACCGCATTCGACCTTCCGCCGGAATAGAGGGTGTTGCTGTCGGTGAGAAACACCTTCGCTCCGAGACCGCGCAGCAGGTCGGTTATTGCAGCGGCATAGTTGGGCCTGATATAGGCCAGGTTCCCCGGTTCTCCGAAATGTATCTTGACGGCGGTGAACTTGTCCTTGAAATCGATGGTTTCAATGCCGGCCCTTTTTACCAGTCTGACCAGTTTGGTCATCAGGTCATTGCCGGGGGTAGTCCTCAGATCCGTGAAATAGACTTTAGATGCTTCCATAAAGTTATGCGCTTTAACAAAAATCTTACAAAAGTAATCATTAAATTCGTATCTTTGTCGGGTTTATATTGGGAAATTTATGAAAAACCGGAAAATGCTCCTTTGGGGTCTGGTGCTGCTGTTTGCGGTCCTGATGTCTGTCCCTTTCCTTGTGCCGCATTGCGGATTCTTCGCCCTCTTCGGCCTTGTGCCACTTCTCTGCATGGAAAGGATTGCCTCCATGTCGGGAGTCAGGCGGGTGTGGATCTATCATTATACTGCCTTTGTCCTCTGGAATGCCTTCACGACATTCTGGGTATGCAACGCCACTGTCGGAGGCGGGATTTTCGCAGTCCTTGCCAATTCCCTGCAGATGTCCCTGATATTCGGACTTTTCAGGTTCAGCAGAAAGAGATTCGGCGGCGTTCTCCCATACATTTTCCTGGCAGTGCTCTGGATTGCCTGGGAAAGGGCGTATTTCGATGCTGACATTTCCTGGCCGTGGCTTGTATTGGGGAATTCCTTTGCCAGGAGTGTGGGCTCTGTCCAATGGTACGAATATACCGGCTCACTGGGCGGTTCGCTGTGGATATGGGCCTGCAACCTAACCCTGTTCGGGATGATGGTCGCCCTGTCGGACGGGACCTGGCTCCGGTTCAATGCCAAGGCAAAAACCGCTGCCCTGTCGTGGCTTCTTCTGGTGTCCGCCGGACCCTTCATCTGGTCAGCGGTCATCTGGCACAACCGTCAGGAGGAGGAAAACCCTCTGGAAGTGTGTGTGTTCCAGCCCAATATCGACCCGTACAACAAATTCCAGGCTCTGACCCAGCAGCAGCAGAACAGCATCATACTCGAACAGATGGAGACTGCCTTGCCGCTCACTTCCCGGCAGTCCGGGGAAGGGCAGGACATGACGGCTCCCGTGCTTATGCTGACTCCGGAGACTTTCACGAGCGACATAGTCGTAGGAGACTATAATTCGAGCGTGACATGGAGGAGGTTCGTATCCTATCTGAAGGACAGGCCCGGTGTGAATCTGATCTTCGGGGCTTCGTCCTATTCCATATTCGATTCTCCAGAACGTCCTTCCCATACTGCGCGTCATCTGCGTGACGGCAGGTGGCTTGAATCCCATAATTCGGCCCTCATGGTGGACGGGACGGGCAGGACCGAGATTTTCCACAAGAACAAACTTGTCGTGGGTGTGGAGAAGACCCCTTATCCTGCCGTATTCTGCAAGGTGGATGACTGGCTCGGAGGCGTGATGGGCCGTTGCGTGGGACAGGACAGCGTGTCGGTTCTTCACTGTGTCTCCCCGAAGGATACGGTTGCGGTCGGATGTGCCATCTGCTATGAATCCGTGTATGGAGAATACTATACGGAATATGTACGGAAAGGGGCTGAGGTCATGGCCATCATTACGAACGATGCGTGGTGGGGGAATACTCCCGGCTACAGGCAGCATTTGAGTTATGCGTCCCTCAGGGCGATAGAGACCCGCAGGAGCATAGCCCGCTGCGCGAATACCGGGATTTCATGCTTCATCGACCAGCGTGGCGTAATCCATGATGCTTCTCCGTGGTGGCAGAAAGCCGTCCTTCACGGAAAGATCAACCGCAATGATGACATTACCTTCTTTGTGGCCCACGGCGACATTACAGGCCGGGTATGTACTTTTGTGGCCGGTCTGCTGGCTCTGGCTCTGCTTGCCCGCCTGCTGACCGGACCACGTCGTAATTCCTGAACGGTTCAGGGTTATTCTGTAAAGGTCATTTCATCGAGAAGATGGCCCGCCCCGGCTACCTTGTCTATTATGAAAAGCACGTAGCGGATGTCAAGGGCTATGTTGCGGCACAGATCTGGGTCGAAGACGATGTCGCTCATCGTCCCTTCCCATACCCTGTCGAAGTTGATTCCTATCAGATTGCCGTCGGCATTGATGACAGGGCTTCCTGAATTGCCGCCGGAAGTGTGGTTGGTGGCTATGAAGCAGACAGGGACGGTCTTCCTGCCGTCAGGTCCTGTAACGGCCCATCTTCCGTAGTCCTTTGTCCGGTATATCTCCCTCAGTCTTTCTGGGACGTCATAATCGAAGATTTCGGGATTGTCCTTTTGCATTATGCCTTCGATGGTGGATACGGGAAAGTAATATGTGCCGTCTGCAGGGGAGTATCCCTGGACGGAGCCGTATGCGACACGCAAGGTGAGGTTGGCATCTGGATAGAATGTCCGTTCAGGTTCGAATTCCATCTGTCCCCTCATATAGTCCCTGTAGGTCAGGTTGATCTCGTCGCTTATCCTTTTTGCCGAAGGACGTATCTCTTCGCTGTACCATTTGCGGAACTCCCTTCCGAATTCCGTCGCAGGGTCGGAGGATATTGTCATCCAGGCATCGTGTGGAGCCTGTCCGGCAATTGTCCCGTAAAGGACGGAACTGTCCGCGAAGACCGAATTACCGAACAAGGAATCTGCCCAGACTTCCACTGATCCGTATCTTTTCATGTTCCTGAAAAAGTATTCCGGCTTTGACCCGTCAGGCATGTTCCTGTCGAACATATCCATGACTGCGATGAAGGATTCCTTGTCAATCGGAAGATAGTAGTCCTTGTAGAAGGATGCCGCCATTCTTTCCGCTTCCTTAAGGAATTTTTCCGCGACTGTGTCGGACGATGACAGGGCGGCTTTGGCATACAGGTCGGAATATCCGGTGGCGAACCGTCCAAGTTCCACGGTCCATGCAGTTTCCGCATAGTAGTCCGAAGCATAGGAATACGGTTCCAGAATCCTGTACAGTGAATCCAGTCTGGCTACAAGGCCGTCATATGCGGTCCCTTCGGCCCATTCTCTGAATTTCCTTTCATATTCCCGCTTTTTGCCGACGGTGCCCATTTTCCTGATCCCACGCATTTCCCCCTGCCATTTTTTCCAGGAGTTCGCCACTGAAGCGTTCTTGGATGAATACTTGATCCTTACGTCCTGGCTCTGTGACATGTACCTGTCCTGGATCTCAAGACGCAGTGTCCTGAGGGCGATTTTGTTGGGGTCGGATATTTCGGATATGTATCTTACCCCTTCGGACATTATGTATTCCCTTGTACTGCCCGGAAATCCGTAGACGAAGGTGAAATCCCCTTCCTGTACGCCACCGAGGGATATGCTGAAGTGCCTTTTCGGTCTGTACGGAACGTTGTCTTCCGAGTATTCCGCCGGATTGTTGTCCTTGTCGGCGTAGATTCTGAATATGGAGAAGTCACCGGTGTGTCTTGGCCACATCCAGTTGTCCGTATCCCCTCCGAATTTGCCTATTGATGATGGCGGCGCTCCGACCAGACGGATGTCATTGTAGACCCTGTAGACGAAAAGGAAATACTGGTTGCCGTAATACAGGGCCTCCACATCCGCATCCAGCCCCTTGCCCCCGGCGGTCGCCTTTTCTATCAGTGCGGCGGAATTGGCTTTCACAACGGAATCCCGCTGTGCTTCTGTCATTCCTTCTTCGTATCCGTTGAGGACGGCGGATGTGACGTCTTCCATCCTGTCGAGAAAACTTACTGTCAGACCTTCGTTAGGCAGTTCTTCGTCCCGGGACATCGCCCAGAATCCGTCCTTGAGGTAGTCGTGCTCCACCGAGCTGTGTTTCTGTATCTGGGCATAGCCGCAGTGGTGGTTGGTCAGCAGAAGTCCCTCTCCGGAGATCAGTTCCCCGGTGCAGCCGCGTCCGAACAGCACGACCGCATCCTTCAGGGAGGCCTGGTTGATGCTGTAGATATCCTCTGCGTCAAGCCGGAAGCCTTTGGACTGCATGTCGCCTATCCGTTCCGATATGAGGGAAGGCAGCCACATGCCTTCATCTGCCTTCGCATTGAAAAAAACTGCGGACAGTAAGGTCCCTACTGCCGCAGTTATCATTGTCATTCCGTTTTTTGTCATCAGGAAAAATGTTTTCTGTTCCCGGTGAGGACTATCTGAAAATTTCATCGAGTTTCTTGTACAGGGCAGGATCTTCTCCGAGATAGGCTTCGACCACCTTCCCTTCAGGATCGATGAGGATCTTGCAAGGATATCCCTGGACTCCGTATGCTATTGTGATTTCATCCGAATCCCCGTTGTAGAGGTTGGTCCATGGAAGTTCATGCTTCTTTACGCCTTCCCTCCATTTCTCCTCCGAATCCCTGCAGTCAATGCCTACAATTTCCATTTTGTCCTTGTACTTTTCGTATGATGCCTTCATGTCCGGAATCCCCTTGATGCACCATCCGCACCATGTGCCCCAGAAATCGATGAGGGCATATTTGCCTTTGAATGAATCGAGGGTCA
>CALVAE010000099.1 GCA_944325465.1 uncultured Bacteroidales bacterium
ATTTCCATTTTGTCCTTGTACTTTTCGTATGATGCCTTCATGTCCGGAATCCCCTTGATGCACCATCCGCACCATGTGCCCCAGAAATCGATGAGGGCATATTTGCCTTTGAATGAATCGAGGGTCATGTATTCTCCATCGAGGTTCTTCAACTTGAAGTCAGGCACCTTGTAGCCCGGCTTCATCTTGTCCCAGTTCTCCTTGATGAGAAGCATCTCCTTGTTTCTTTCGATGCTGACATCGATGACCCCTTGCATCTTTCCGTTTCTGATGTTGTCAGAAAGAAGGCCTTCAGCCTCTATGCTCTCCTTGTCAGGAAGGTTTAAGACAAAGTATCCAGAAAGCAGATTGTCCGGATTGGCCTTTACGTATTCGTACATGAACGTGTTGATGGCGTTGTCTGTCTCGTCCATCAGAACCCTGATCGAGTCGGCTCTCTCCTTGTTTTCCCTATATGTCTCCCTCCATTCATTGTAGAGACTGTCCATGCTGGAAATGAGATCGCTGTATTCCGCCGTATTTTTCATGGTATCATACAGTTCGGTACCTGTAATTTCCAGGTCACCGAGCGGACCTTCGACAGTCATGACATCTCCCGGAAGGAACAGGAAACTGTTGGAATATGAACTCATCCTCTCTCCCTCAGCCGGTTTCTCTGCCAGGGAGATGAAGAATGCGGCGGTATCAGGTATTGCCATTTCGAAATACCCGTCAGTTACCGCTAAAGTGTCGGAATACCTCGTGTCACCGTTTTCAGCATCCCTGACATATACTATAAGAGTGTCAGCGCTGATTTCAACTTTACCGGAAAGGTTGTTCTTGGGTCCGCCACAGCCTGAAGCCATGATGCAGATACCGGCTACGGCCGGCAGAATGATTCGTGTTTTCATTTCAGTCGTTTTTATATAACAGGTTATATTTTCATATCCGCATTTCGTTCAAAATTATCACTTTATATTGAAACGTCCAAGTAATCGGCCGTTTTTGTGAATTTTGTGAATGATTTTTCGGAGACCCGGTCATTCCGCCGGAGGAGCAGGAGGCAGGAGACTGATATATTTGCGGCTGACTTTCCCTTTGCCATCGGTGACCAGTATGAAGGGAAGGGAGGACAGATCGAAGCCCTGCATCAGTTTTTCCGCGAGTTCCGGATGGATGTTCCATATTTCATCCATGTCGACCAGGACCGCTTTCCTGATTCTGCCTTCATCAGACTTCCCGCTTCCGACATGTCCGGGTATTGTGCCCCTGCATTCCAGAAGCGAATCGACAGCGGCGATTTCTGCCCTGCAGACCGGGCACCCTTCCGTATGGAACAGGATTACGGAGTTCTTCTGTCTTTTCAGTTCAACCTGGGTCTTTTTTTCTTTGACCGGATTGTGCCCTGACTTCACTGTGGCAGGGATTTTAAGGGAAGGAAGCCCCTTCCCCACGGGACATAGGGCATCCAGACTTGTCATGAACCTTGCCAGTCCGATGACTTTCAGGGAGTCGTCGGCTGTGTTCCATATATCAGGTCTCGAAAGGATAAACCTGTCCGCAAATCCGGAGATTCCGCATTTATAGTTTTCCTTCCTCTGGTTGGTAAGATAGTAGAGCAGGTCTCCTGTCATCTGCCTGTACAGGGCCGTATCTTTCCTTTCCAGGGTCCGTCTTTCGATATATCCGGCTATCCTGCCGACTCCCTCGCAACCCATGGTGTCCTCAATCGCCCTGAAGGTTTCTCTGTACATACGTGCGGATTCCTCGTTCCCGTATTCCGTTTCCCTGACCTTCAGTGCATCGGTCAGCAGCCTTTCCAGTGCGGGAGTGTCAAGGTTCCTGCCGATGATTTTTCCGGAAGGGGCAACAAGGAACAGTCTCGGGGTTCGGATAATTCCGTATTTCATTTCCATTCCGGATTTCATGTCGGGGTCCCACAGGTGGACCGTCCTGATTCCGGAAGACCCGATTTTCAGGTCACGCTCTCTGTACCTTTCCCATTTTTCGCTGTCCTTGCCCGTGTAGACGGCATAAAGTACGGCATCGAATCCGTCATTTTCCAGCATGTTGGTCAGCATGATGCTTTCGACCTTGCATCTGGCGCAGTCCGTGTCATAGAAATACAGTATGCCGTAGTGCCTGTCCCGGTTTTCCAGGTTTTCTCCGAAAACTGTGACCGGAGTACCGGAAGGTGAGTACAGGGTGATTTCCGGAGCCTTGCAGCCTATCAGTGACTGTCTGTTTATTCTGGCATGGAATCCGGCGGCCCAGTAGTCGGCTTCATTCTTCATTTTCACGGGGCCCTCCTCTATCCATCTGTCGAAGATATGGATGGCAACGGCGTCGTCCCCCATTACCGGGGAATCGAGAAAATGCTTGTAGGTCAGGATGGTAACAGCCTGCCGGACCAGAGAGTCGGTGCAGGTCCCTATGATGAAGTCCGCTTCCTCGCACTTTACGGATGCAGGCTCACGTTCCAGTGCCGCGAAATATTCCTGAAGCCGGTCTTCCAGTACCTTTACCGTAGTGCTGTCCGGCCCTTCCTGATTCCGGACTGCAGCGCTTCGCGGTCCGTCCGTCCCTTTCCGGTTCCGTCCGGTTGCACTTTCCGGTCCGTTCGTCCCTCCCAGATTCCTGACGCTGACGGTGTCCTGTCCCGGAATTCGGCCCGGCGTGCATGTTCCGGAAACCTTGTCGGGGAATGCCGCAAGGAAAAGCAGGGCCGCAGTTATGAATGAAGAGGCTGTCATCACAGGCGTACTCCTTCCGGAAGGAATTTCGAGGTGTCCCCGTGGTGCTTGATGATGTCCCTGACAGCCGAGGAGGAAATGTGGGCGAATTCCTGGGCCGTAGGGATGATGATGGTCTCTATATCGGGGGCGAGCACCCGGTTGGCATCGGCTATGGATCTTTCCGTCTCGAAGTCAATCATGTTCCTGACACCCCTGACTATGTGTCTTACCCCGAGTTCCCTGCAGGTATCTATCGTAAGGTTGTCATACGATATTACTTCGACTCCTTCCATCCCTTCCGTGGCCTGGCGGATGATTTCCAGTCTTTTTTCGGTCGGGAAGAATCCTCTTTTGTCGATGTTTATCCCGACGGCCACTATTACCTTGTCGAACATTGTCAATGCCCTTTTCAGTATGTTAAGGTGTCCCGATGTGAACGGGTCGAATGACCCGGGGAACAGAGCAATCCTTTTTTCCATTGTATCGTTTCTTTATAACTGCCAGTCTATTGGGGTCTTGCCCTGGGCTTCGAGCAGCCGGTTTGTCTTGGAGAAATGCCGGCATCCGAAGAATGCCCCCCTGGCCAGGGGGGAAGGGTGTGCGGCTTCCAGAACGTAATGTCTTGAAGTGTCGACAAGGGCTTTCTTGCTTCTTGCGAAATTGCCCCAAAGCAGGAATACGACTCCTTCACGGTTGTCGGAGATGTATTTGATGACGGCATCGGTAAATTCGGTCCATCCTATCCTGCTGTGGGATGCAGGAGCCCCGGCCCTTACGGTCAGGACCGCGTTCAGCAGAAGCACACCCTGCCTTGCCCATTTCTCGAGATGCGGATAGCCGCTCATCCTGATGCCCAGGTCGTTTTCTATTTCGGTGAAAATGTTCTTGAGGGACGGAGGTGCTGGAATGTTTTCCGGTACGGAAAAGGAGAGCCCTTCGGCCTGACCCGGCCCGTGATAGGGGTCCTGTCCCAGGATGACGGCCTTTACCTGGTCCACCGGGGTCAGTTCGAATGCCTTGAATATCTGTTTCCCTGGAGGGAATATCCTTGCTCCCGAGGCCTTTTCCTGATGAAGATAGGATACCAGCCGTGCGAAATACGGCTTCTCGAATTCGCCTGCCAGTGCCCGTTTCCAACTGTCTTCTATCTGAACGTCCATTTCCTGAAATTTTCCAAATGTAGCAAATAATACGGATTATTCGTATCTCAACGCATCGATAGGGTCGAGGGCTGCCGCCTTTTTGGCCGGATACCAGCCGAAGAAGACCCCGGTGACGGTGCAGACTGCGAATGAAAGGACCACACTCCAGGTCTGTATCGCTACAGGCCAGTTGGCAAGCCAGTTGATGCAGGCGCAGATGGTCCCTCCCAAGATTATCCCTATGATTCCTCCGCTGATGCTGATAAGGATGGCTTCGATGAGGAACTGGGCGAGGATGTCTACTCCTCTCGCCCCTACCGACATCCTCAGGCCGATTTCCCTTGTCCTTTCCGTCACTGAAACGTACATTATGTTCATTATGCCGATGCCTCCGACCAGAAGGGATATTCCGGCGATGCAGGCAAGCAGGGTGGTGAGGATGTTCGTTGTGATGTCCATCATTTCGCTGAGTTCCTGCTGGCTTCGGATCATGAAGTCATCGGGTTCGTCTTCCTTGAGCCTGTGCTGCCTGCGCAGTATGTCCCGTATCTCGTCAGTGGCGTAGCCTGTCATGTCTTCCGATATTGCCGAAGCGAATATCCCCTGGAAGTAGTCGACCGCCAGCAGCCTTTTCATGACCGTAGTGTAAGGAGCGAGGATTATCTCGTCCTGGTCCATGCCCATGGAGTTGTATCCCTTTGCTTCGAGGACTCCTATCACGCGGAGCGGGACCTGGTTTATCCTGATTGTCTCTCCTATCGGGTTCCTGCCGTCAGGAAACAGGTTGTCCACAATCGTCTTGCCTATGACGCAGACTTTTGCCGCTGTCCGTTCGTCGTGGGAGGTGAACATTTCCCCGTCCTGGATGTTCAGTTGCCTGATGCTGAGGTATTCCGTACCTACGCCGCTTACGGAGGCAGGGTAGTTGTTGTTGCCGCTTACCAGTTGTCCGGCAGCGGATACGTTTGGGCTGACGTAGGACAGATAGATGCATTCGTTGCGCAGGGCCGCATAGTCGGCGATTTTAAGGGTCTGCATTTCGTCTGCACTGAGACGGACCCCGCCTCTCCGGTCACCTCCGGCGTGGATCATTATAATGTTGGATCCCATTGAGGAGATTTCCTTCTGGATGCTCTGCTTCGCCCCCTGACCGATGGCGATCATGGTGATTACGGCGGCAACTCCTATTATGATGCCGAGCATCGTAAGGAAAGCTCTTGTCTTGTTGTTGGCAATTGCCTTGAACGATATTTTGAAAAGATTTGTCCAGTTCATCTTCAGTCATCTTCATTTACGGGGAGAGAGGCAAGGGTCTTTTCCGCCGACAGTATGTCCGGGTTCACTGTGTCCTCGATGATATGTCCGTCCCTGAGCCTTATGTTCCTGCTGCTGTATGACGCTATGTCGGGGTTATGTGTGACGAATATTATGGTCCTTCCCTCGGCATGGAGTTTCTGAAGGAGGACGAGAATCTCGAACGAGGTCCTCGTGTCCAGGTTTCCTGTCGCTTCGTCCGCCAGGATGACGGCAGGATTGTTCACCAGAGCACGGGCTATCGCGACTCTCTGCATCTGACCTCCGGACATCTGGTTGGACTTGTGGTTCAGCCGGTCTCCGAGACCTACGGCCTGCAGTGCGGTGACGGCCCTGGTGCGCCTTTCCGCCGAACCGACCTCATCGTTGTACATAAGGGGTAGTTCCACGTTCTCGATTGCGGTGCTTTTGGGCAGCAGGTTGTAGTTCTGGAATACGAATCCTATCTTCCTGTTCCTCAGTACCGCCCTCTGGGACTTGCTCATCGATTTCACCGGAATCCCGTCCAGAAGATATTCTCCCGAAGTGGGGGTGTCCAGACAGCCGAGGATGTTCAGCATGGTGGATTTGCCTGACCCGGAGGCTCCCATTATCGTCACGAATTCCCCTTCATGGATATCGAACGAGACGCCTCTCAATGCGTGTACAGTTTCATCGCCCACGATGAAATCCCTTCTGATATTCTGTAACTCTATGACCTTTTTCATTTCCGTGATGTGTCTCTGTGAGGTCCTGGCGGGCAACTACTTTCTCGGCGGTCCCGGCATGAACGGATTGCCGTTCTTCTTCGCCAGGGACTCCAGTCCTGCGAAACTTGCTCCTGCGATTATTTCCGTACCTTCGCCTATTCCACCTGTTATCTCGGTGCTTATGCCGTCATTTATCCCCGTGGTTACAGGATGGGCGGTGAATACGTTGCCCTCCCTGGTCCAGAGTTTGGCCTCGCCTTCACAGTCGTTGATCCTGTCGTTCTTTCCTGCCACTGCCTCAGGATTGAATCTGAGCGCCCTGGAAGGGACGCACAGTACGTCGTGGGCTTCTTTCGTATAGATTGACAGGTTCGCTGTCAGGCGTGGAAGGAGTTTGAGGTCAGGATTGTCGGCCGCTATCACAACTTCGTATGTGACAACGCTTTCGGTAGTGGTCCCCGTAACGCTGGAAGTCCCCGATGAACTGCCCAGGCGTATCTGGATTACCCGTCCCTCGAATACATCGTCGGGATAGGCATCCACAGTGAAACTTACCCTCTGTCCTTCCTTGACTCCTCCGATATCAGCCTCGTCCACATCGGCCACTACCTGCATCTTGGTCAGGTCTGCCGCAATGGTGAACAGGGTAGGGGTCTCGAATCCTGCCGCCACGGTCTGCCCTTCCTCGACCGCCCTGTCAATCACGATTCCGTCTATAGGGGAGGCTATGGTGGCGTAGGACAGGTTCCTTTCGGCCTTTGCAAGGGCGGCCTCGCTGCTCTCGAACGCGCTCCTGGCCATTGCATAATTGTACTCGGCCTGTTCGTATTCGGTATCGCTTATAAGATTCTTTTCGTGAAGACCCTTGCTGCGCCGGTAGTTCTTTTCCTGGTAGACGAATTCCGCCTTGTTGCCGTTGTATGTTGCCCTTGCCGATGCAAGGTCGCTTTCAAGTGGAACCTTGTCCATCTCCGCGATTATCTGGCCTTCCTTTACAGTGGAGTTGTAGTCGGCATACAGTTTCGCGATGATGCCTGACACCTGGGTACCGACCTCCACTTCCGTAACGGGTTCTATAGTGCCGGTGGCTGTGACAAAGTATGCCACATCTCCTTTCTCTACGGATACGGTCTCGTATGTGACCTGTTGCAGGGCCTTGCGTTTCCCTGCCGCCAGGATGACCGTGACAGCAATGACAGCGGCGATGACAGTCCACGTAATTGCCCTTCTGATCCCTTTTTTCATCTTATTGTCGTCTTGAATTGTTCTTTACAGTATTATTTCCTCTCCGGAATAGAATTTCAGCAACTGGATGTTGAGTACTGCCATGTATTTTGCCTGGAGAACTTCCTGCTCGGCGCTGAGAAGGTTGTTCTTTTCGGTGAGAAGTTCCACGGTATTCTTCATGCCGCAGTCGAACTGTTCGCTTACCAGTTCATAACTGGCTTCAGTACTCCTGAGCCTTTCGACGGCTGCGGTGTACTGCAGTTGTGAACTCCATGCATCCAGCCAGAGATTCTCTATTGTCCTGTACAGTTCCTTGCGGCTCTCCTTCAGGTCCAGTTCGGATGTCCGGAACTGAAGCCTGGCCTTTTCGACCGCGCTTCTGGTCTGCCTGTTGCTGAAGATAGGTACGTTGAGGGTCAGACCAATGGAGTTGTTCCATCCGTTTTTTATCTGTTCCGTAAACGAGAAATCGGTTCCGCTGGTGTGGTTCGTGCCGATGCCAGCACTGACCGACACGGACGGGATGTATCCCGATTTGGCAATGCGGATCCCGAGTTCGGAAGCCTCGACGTTCAGTTCCCCCGACTTTATTTCAGGACGGATTCCGAGAGCCGCCTGATAGACCGCCTCCTTGTCCGGAAGAGGGGAGAGTACATCGTTTTCATCGATTTCCGGAAGCAGGAGCGACATCTCTTCGCTGCCTTCCAGTTCGAGCAGTTGCTTGAGCTGGAGCTTGTAATCGCTCAGGGTGGTCTGTGCCGTCACCAGCTGGTATCTGTCATTGCTGACCTGAGCCTCGAGTTGGGCATAGTCGGCTTTCGAGATGCTTCCGGATGCAAGCAGTTCCTTTCCCCTTTCGAGTTGGGCGGTACTTACTTCAAGGGTGTTGCGGTTGACCTCTATCGATTCATCGGCATACAGGATCTGGATATAGACCTGGGCGATGTTTTCCATCAGACTGTTGGCCGCCGAGGTCACATCCAGTTCCGCCATCCTGGTGTTGAGTTCTTCCTGTTCTATGGTCTTGCGGTTCCGCCCTCCGTTATATATGGCCCACTGTGCATTAAGCCCGTAGTTGCCCGTATAACTGGTATTCGAGTCGGACTGGAGGATTTCGGTCCCACTTACCGTCGTGCTGCTTTCCTGATACGGACGGTTGATTACGCTCTGGCTTGTGGCGAA
>CALVAE010000100.1 GCA_944325465.1 uncultured Bacteroidales bacterium
CCGGTGTTGATTTACCTAACAACAAGAGAGGAGAGATAGGTCTTACCTATATCTTCGGCATAGGACGCAGCTCAGCCAGGAAGATCCTTTCAGGTCTGGGCATCGACTTCGACACTAAGGTCGGAGAATGGAACGACGAGCAGATCGCCGGTATCCGTAGCGTGATTGCTGAACAGTACAAGATCGAGGGTGAACTCCGTTCTGCCGTTCAGATGAACATCAAGCGTCTGATGGATATCGGTTGCTACAGAGGAATCCGCCATCGTCTCGGTCTTCCTGTACGCGGACAGAGCACCAAGAACAACGCCCGTACAAGAAAGGGCAAGAAGAAAACCGTTGCCAACAAGAAGAAGGCAACCAAATAACGGATGATGAATTATGGCAAAGAAAACAGGAACAGCAAGTAAGAAAAGAGTTGTAAAGGTTGACGCTTATGGCGAGGCCCATATTTCATCGACCTTCAACAATGTGATAATCTCCCTTACAAACAATGTAGGACAGGTTATCAGCTGGTCGTCTGCAGGAAAGTGCGGTTTCAGGGGTTCCAAGAAGAACACTCCTTATGCTGCGCAGGTTGCAGCGGCAGAAGCAGCCAAGACAGCTTTCGACCTCGGACTGAAGAAGGTCAAAGTCTATGTCAAGGGACCTGGTGCAGGACGTGAGTCCGCCATCAGGACAATCCACGGTGCAGGTATCGAGGTTACAGAGATCATAGATGTCACTCCAATGCCACACAATGGTTGCAGACCAAAAGGCCGTCGTAAAGTTTAATTTTTCATAAGAACGCGATAAAGGATATATTACTATGGCAAGATATACTGGACCAACTACTAAGATCGCACGTAAGTTTGGCGAGCCGATTTTCGGGGCGGACAAGGACTTTGAAAAGAGGAATTACCCTCCGGGACAGCACGGTCTCGCACGTAAGCGCAAGAAATCTTCCGAGTACGGCACTCAGTTGAAGGAGAAGCAGAAAGTGAAATACACCTATGGTCTTCTCGAAAGGCAGTTCCGTAATCTTTACGAGAAGGCTTCACGCATGAAAGGACAGAAAGGTGAGAACCTTGTATTCCTTCTCGAGTCTCGTCTTGACAATATTGTGTACCGCCTTGGGATAGCGCCTACAAGGGCGGCTGCCCGTCAGCTTGTGACACACTGCCACATTACCCTTAACGGTGCAGTCTGCAACATCCCGTCGGTTATCGTCAAACCGGGTTCCGTGATTGCTGTCAGAGAAAGGTCAAAGAGCCTTGAAGTCATTGCCGCAAGCGTTGCTTCCGCAGCGAAGTATTCATGGCTTGAGTTCGACCCTAAGTCTCTTACCGGAAAATATCTCAATGTTCCTGTAAGGGAGGAGATTCCTGAGACCATCAACGAGCAGCTTATCGTCGAGCTTTACTCTAAATAATAATTAACACCTTAATAAAGAATAATATGGCAATCTTAGCATTTCAGAAGCCGGACAAGGTGATAATGCTTGAAGGGACAGATACCGTCGGCCGTTTCGAGTTCAGGCCTTTGGAGCCTGGTTACGCACAGACCATCGGTAATGCTCTCAGAAGGATATTATTGTCTTCTCTGGAAGGGTTTGCTATCAATTCGGTCAGGATTTCCGGAGTGGATCAGGAGTTCGCTACCATTCCGGGGGTGATCGAGGGGATGCAGGACATCATTCTCAACCTGAAACAGGTAAGATTCAAGAGAATGGTGGATACTGTAGACTCCGAGGTGGCAAACATCGTTATCAGCGGTAAGCAGGAGTTTACTGCTGAAGACATATCAAAGGGATTGTCCTCTTTCAAGGTGTTGAATCCTGAACTGCACATCTGCTCTCTTGAGACAGCGGTAAAACTGGAGATAACCCTGAACATCAGCAAGGGACGCGGTTTCGTGCCGGCTGACGAGAACAGGGATGAGAATACGCCTATCGGAACCATTCCGGTAGACGCCATCTATACTCCGATAGTGAATGTCAACTGGTCGATGGAGAACTGGCGTGTGGAGCAGAAGACCGACTATGAGAAGCTGAACCTTGAAATAGAGACCGATGGTTCCATAACTCCGAACCTCGCGCTCCAGGAAGCTGCAAATATTCTGATTTATCATTTCAAGTTGTTCACTGACGACAAGAAACTCTCTCTGGAGAGCGCAGTCGAGTCGGATTCAAAGGAACTTGATGAGGAATCACTCAGGATGAGGCATCTCCTTCTTACGAAACTTTCGGACATGGGACTCTCTGTCAGGGCGTACAACTGTCTGAAAGCGGCCGATATCGATACTTTTGCCGACCTTGTTTCATACTCAAGGGCCGAACTGATGAAGTTCAGGAATTTCGGCCGCAAGTCGCTTAACGAGATCGATCAGCTTGTGGAGAAGATGAAACTCTCATTCGGAATGGATGTTACGAAGTATAATATTGAACCCAAGAAAAAGACTGTATAAGTATGAGGCACAATAAAGCAATCAACCACCTTGGACGCAAGAGTGGTCACCGCAAAGCCCTTATGGCTAATATGGCCACTTCGCTTATTCTCCACAAGAGAATCAAGACTACAGTTGCCAAGGCAAAGGCTTTGAAATCATACGTAGAACCGCTTATCACCAAATCCAAGGAAGATACTACACATTCACGCCGTGTGGTATTCAGTTATCTGAAAAACAAGTATGCCGTCACAGAACTTTTCCGCGTGATAGCACCGAAGATAGCTGACCGTCCGGGCGGATATACCCGTGTCCTCAAGATCGGTTTCCGTCAGGGTGACGGAGCGGATATGGCTCTTATCGAACTTGTAGATTTCAACGAGGCAGCACTTGCATCAGCAAAGACCGAGACCAAGAAGACATCTACCCGTCGTAGCCGTTCAAAGAAATCAGTTGAGGCTCCTAAGGCTGAAGAGACTCCGGCTGCAGAAACACCTGCAGTTGAAGAGCCGGCACCAGCCGAAGAGACCAAGGCAGAATAAGGACTGTCCTGTATGGAAAGAGAAGGCCATCCGTGAGGTTGGCCTTTCTTTTTTGTCTTGTCCCGCCTTAGCTTGCCTGCCTTTGTCCCCGCATCCGGTTTTGGGAATACCCGCACGGCATTGCGTTTTTTATTCTCGGGTTCCGGTGCCGAGAAGTACGGGCATCAGTTTACGGACGAAATATATTGCGGCCACAAGTACGATGGCGCCTCCGACATATCCGATATACGGGATCCCGATGCCGGAGCAGACAGATCCGCCGATCAGGGCACCGGTGCCGATTCCGATGTTGTAGATGCCGGAATATATGGACATGGCGACGGATGTCCCGTCCGGTGCGTTTCTGATGATTTCGGTCTGGAACGTCAGGTTGTAACTGTTGATGGCGAATCCCCACAGTAAACAGAGAAGGACGGCTGTGACAGGGTTGAATGCGGCCGGGTGAAGCAGCAGTAGGAAAAGGCACAGCCCTGCCACTGCCAGCAGCAGGAACGGTCTGGGAGTCCGGCTGTAATGTCCGGAAAAAATGAAACTGCCGATTATTCCGACCACTCCGAACATCGCCAGGATCAGGGTGATGCCTGTATTGCTGAATCCTGCGACCTGTCCAAGGAAAGGTTCAATGTAACTGTATGCGGTAAAATGACCGGTAATGGCCACAAGGGTGAGCAGGAAGATTCCCAGCAGGGCAGGTGATTTTATGAGCCCGGGCAGTTTCCTCAGAGAGAAGGAACTGTCGCTCGGAGTCCGTTTCAGGACGGCGGCCAGGATGCAGAAAATCATGGCGGCAATACCGGCTATGATCAGGAATGCGGTCCTCCATCCGACCAGAAGTCCGATTGTCCTGCCCAACGGCAGCCCGACTATCATGGCAAAGGAAGAGCCGGATACGACCATACTGAGGGCCGTGGCGCCTTTGCCTTCAGGGGCAACCTTTACGGCCAGAGGCGTCACAATAGACCAGAATATCGCATGGGAGCATGCCACTCCCATTCTGGAGATCATCAGCATATTGTAGTTGGCTGCAAATCCGGAGACGATGTGGCTCAGGACGAACAGAGCCACTATCGACAGCATGAGTCTCTTGTTCTCCGTCTTGGCGAATACCAGCATCAGAGGCAGGGACGCAATCGCCACGACCCATGCATATACGGTGATGAGCATTCCTGCCGCCGATTCCGAGATGCCGAAATCATCGGCGATCCCGCTCAGAAGACCTATGGGGATGAATTCCGAAGTGTTGAATATGAATGCGGAGAACATCAGCCCGATTACAGGGAGCCAGTTCCTGCCGGGAGCATTGTCTGCGGGTCGGCTCTGTGCGGTGCCGCCCGGGATTCCTTTGCTGTTAGTCATGGTCTTCCTCTTCCAGAGGTTCGTTGAAAGGGAGCAGGAAAGGGTTCTTTGTCCTTTCGTCGGTTATGCTCGTATGCGGCCCGTGCCCCGGAATGACCTCGATATCCCCATCCAGAGGCATCAGTTTCGTGAATATGCTCTTCATCAGGGCATCATAGTCTCCCCACCGGTTATCCGTCCGTCCGATGGATCCAGCGAAAAGTGTGTCCCCGCTTATCAGAAGCCTTGCGCTTCTGTCCAGAAAGCAGACGCCTCCAGGAGTATGCCCGGGAGTGGCGAGGACTTCCCATCTGTTTCCCTGCCCCCATTCTATGACATTTCCGTCCGAGATCGGGGTCAGGTGCCCTCCTTTGTCAGCAGGGGCGGCAAAATCCGTATCCGGGACTTTCAGCCCGAACTTGTTGCAGAACTCCGCGTTGTTTTCCAGGATGACTGTATCTGCGGGGGACATAAGTACCGGTACATCATACAGGGCAGCAAGAGCCGAGACTCCGAATATATGGTCGAAATGCCCGTGGGTGAGCAGGATTTTCTCTACCGAGAGCCCTTGTCCTGAAATATAGGAAGCCAGGGCGGCTGTCTCCTTGTCATCATAGCACCCGGGATCCACGATAACCGCTTTCCCTGAATCATCTGACGCCACCGTACAGCACTCCTGGAAAGGATTGAAATTGAAACATCTGATCTTTAACATGGCCGTATCTGTTATCACGGCTGCAAAAATAGTCATTTTCCGCTGTCCTTGAAAATATCCGTCAAATCAGCAGAAAATATGTCATGGCCTTTGCCGATTATCTGATTATTCCTACATTTGTAGAATGTCGGGCCGGTCCTCTGCCGGGACCATGTCAAGGCCTGATAGCGGATACAAGTATACGGAATATTAAAATACAGATAATTATGCATATAGCAGTGGCCGGGAATATCGGCAGCGGGAAGACGACTCTTACCAAAATGCTGGCAGCCCACTATAACTGGATTCCGAAATTCGAATCGGTTGATTTCAATCCTTACCTTGCGGATTTCTATGAAGATATGGAGCGCTGGTCTTTCAACCTGCAGATATATTTCCTCAACAAGAGATTCAAGGATGTGGTGGAGATATCGAAAAGCAGGGACGTAATAATCCAGGACAGGACAATCTATGAGGATGCCCGGATTTTCGCCCCGAATCTGCACGCCATGGGACTTATGAGCACGCGGGACTTCGAGAATTATTCCGACCTGTTTGACCTGATGATGTCCCTCGTCAATCCTCCTGATCTTCTGATCTATCTCCGCTCGTCCATCCCGAATCTCGTAAGCCAGATCCAGAAACGCGGAAGGGACTACGAGAAAAGCATAAGGATAGATTATATTACCGGTCTGAACGAGAGATACGAGAACTGGATCCGTGACTACCGGCACCGGCTTCTCATCCTTGATGTGGACAAGATAAAGTTCGAGAACAGGCCTGAGGATTTCCAGCAGGTCACGGACAAGATAGACGCCGAGTTTTTCGGCCTTTTCGGAAACCAAAATGATAACCAATAACACAGACTATGGCAGAAAGACTGACCATCATTGAATTTGTCGAAAAATACGTAGACAGGTTTTCTTCAAATACCTTTCTTTGGGAAAAGCAGAACGGGAAATGGGTCCCTACCACTTTTGAACAGACCCGTTCCGAGGCGTACCGTATAGGGGCCGGCCTTATGGCTCTGGGAGTTCAGAAAGGGGAGAAGGTTGCCCTCCTTTCGGAAGGCAGGAATCTTTGGGTACTGGGAGAACTCGGGATTCTGTATGCAGGGGCCGTGAATGTACCGCTCTCAATCAAACTGGAGGAAAGCAATGACCTTCTTTTCAGACTTAAGCATTCGGATTCCAAATACATTATGGTATCCGGGACACAGTTGCCGAAGATACGCAAGATTCTCGGGGAACTCCCTTCCATAGAAAAGATCATTGTCCTGGACGATCTGCCCGAGTATCAGGAAAAGGAAATGCCTCTATCGGAAATTGCCGTCATGGGTGACGGATTCCTGGCGGAGAACAGGCCTCTTTTTATCCAGAGGTACCAGTCCGTCGGGCCTGATGACTATGCAAACATCAGCTATACGTCAGGAACGACTGCGGATCCGAAAGGCATTCTCCTTACACACAGGAACTACACGGCAAATGTTGAGCAGGCCCAGTCCGTCATAGGGGTCACTCCTGAAGACAGGATGCTTATCATTCTTCCGCTCGACCATTGTTTCGCGCATGTGGCGGGGTTCTATACCATGATGTCCTACGGAGCCTCCATAGGGACTGTCCCTCCGGGCAGGACGCCTATGGAAGCCCTCCGCAACATCCCGATGAGTATCCAGGAACTTCAGCCGACCGTAATGCTTTCCGTTCCCGCCCTGGCAAAGAATTTCAAGAAAAACATCGAGAACGGCATCAAGGCCAAAGGTCCCAAGGTCGAAAAACTGTACAGGTTCGCTCTGGACAACGCCATCAAGTATAATAAGGAAGGCTATAACAAGGGCGGGTTTCTGAATCTGTGGCGCAAGCCGTTGATGGCTCTCTTTGACCGTCTTGTATTCAGCAATGTCCGGCAGGCCCTCGGCGGCAAGATGAAGTTCTTTGTGGGAGGAGGCGCCCTTCTTGACATTGATCTCCAGAGGTATTATTATGCAATAGGAATCCCTATGTATCAGGGTTACGGGCTTTCAGAGGCCACTCCGATCATATCGGCCAATGCTCCGGCAAAGCATATTCTCGGATCGTCGGGTAAGGTCGTGTCACCGATGGAGATAAGGATTCTTGATGCCGACGGCAAGGAACTACCGTACGGGGAGAAAGGGGAGATAGTGATCAAGGGAGAGAATGTCATGGCCGGCTATTGGAAAAACCCGAAGGCGACAGCGGAAACGGTAGTCGACGGCTGGCTTCACACCGGAGATATGGGATATATGCGTGACTCCGAGATGCTGTATGTCGTAGGCCGTTTCAAATCCCTGCTTATCAGCGCAGACGGTGAGAAATACAGCCCGGAAGGGATCGAGGAGTCTCTGGTGGAAAATTCCCGGTACATAGATCAGGTCGTACTGCACAACAGCCAGGACCCTTATACAATAGCCCTGCTCGTCCCGAACAAGGAAGCGCTTAAGGCTTATGTGAAGGAGTCGGCGCCTGGAACGGATCCGGCTTCCGAAGAGGCGAAAAGACTTATGCTTGAGAAACTGCAGGAAGAGATCGATTCCTATCGGAAAGGGGGCAGAAATTACGGGGCCTTCCCGGAAAGATGGCTTCCGGCCGCAGTGTGTGTACTGCCGGAGCCGTTTACCGAGCAGAACCACATGGTGAACAGTACCATGAAGATAGTCCGCGGCAAGGTGGAGAAAGCATACGAGGACAGGATGAAATATGCCTATACTCCGGACGGGAAGAATATTGTAAATCCGCAGAATCTTTCCAGCCTGTAAGTCATCCGGGGAGAGGTTTTCCGGACTGGAACCTGACTCCATCGGGAGTACGAATAAAAGAGGACGGGTCAACATTGACTCCGCCCTCTTTTATTGTCATTACCGGTGTCATGCCGGCTAACGGCAGGCCTTATTCGGCCGCTTCTTCGAAGTCTTCCTTGCCTACTCCGCACAGGGGGCAGACCCAGTCTGCCGGAAGATCCTCGAATGCAGTACCTGGAGCGACTCCGTTGTCCGGATCTCCGGTGGCAGGATCATATACATACCCGCAAATCTTGCAAACGTATTTTTTCATGTCGTATGAGATGTTTTACGAATCCAAATGTACGAAAAAATCTGTAACAATGACATCTGCAAGACTTTTGCCGTTTGATTAAATTTTAATTTCTATCCAGTCTTTGCACGTCAATGTATAAGGATTTTGAAAAAAATCATGAGAAATCCTTACAAAAAGTTTGGATATTCATATAAAACTATTACCTTTGTAACGGACATAAGAATTTTTCGTGTCTATTTGTTAAGTTCGTTTTATATACAAGAGCAGTTCCTTGGGGAGGGAACTGCTCTTTCATTTTCCTGTACTGACACCGGATCAGGGTCACGGTAATGCGGACATTTTCGGTTTAGAGATGGGCGCCGATTATCATAAGTCCAAGAAGGGCGACTGCAACGCAGAAGGTGATGATTAGGCACCGCCTGTCCGATTCGTTCTTGCGCCTGAGGACTTCGTCAAAAGGTATGGATTCCTCTTCTCCCTTGTACCTGAATGAATTCTTCTCCTTTTCAAGATTGTATTTCTTCCTCATTATACGGTCATTTATGACCAGTGCAATGATAAGGGATATCATAGGGGTCAGCACTATGGCAAGAGACCACCATCCTCCCTTGAATATCAGTGAGAATGCAACTGCCAGAGCAATCAGGAATATTCCCAATGCAATGTTTTTCCGTGTAGCCTTGTCAAGTTTTTTCATGGTATGATTTTTTAAAGATTCTATTGCGAATATAGGAAATTTACCGTTCCGGTGCAAGATATCCGGGGATTACCATCTGAATCTGGCGGTGCTTTTCAGGAAAATGTCCTCCATAATCCTGTAGCCCTCGATGTTGGGGTGGCAACCGTCTCCGGATAGTTCCTTGTCCAGCCCTCCGTTTCCGTTTGCCATCACGGACCAGTAGTCGACAAACAGTATCCCGTTTTCTTCAGCGTATGCTTTCAGCATCGTATTCAGTTCTTTCACCTTCTCGGCCGGCTGGATAGACGGCCTCCATGACAGCCTGTCGCAAGGAAGTGTGGAACAGAGAATTACCTTTATCTTGTGGGCCTTTGCAAGTTCGCACATGGAGATGATATTCCCCAGTGTGTTTTCAAGGCTTATCGCCCCGTTGTTCTGCGCGATGTCATTGATTCCCGCCAGGATGGCAACGGCTTTCGGTTTCAGGTCAAGCACGTCCCTGCGGAATCTCACAAGCATTTCGCTGCTCGTCTGTCCGCTGATCCCCCTTCCGACAAAACCGTGCTCGGAAAAGAATTCCGGATCGTGTTTCGCCCAGTTGTCCGTAATTGAATTTCCCATAAAGACTGCATTTATCTTCTGTCCTGCAATCTCTTCGTTCTGCCTGCTGTATCTTCCGAAATTCGCCCAATCACGTGGCTGGGCTGCCGCACCGACCGCAAACAGCAGTCCGAGTGCGAAAATGACTGTTTTCCTTGCTTTCATAAAATGTCAGGTATATTTTTCAAAATTAGGAAAAATATTTCTATTTTTGTGCGCTGATTATGAAAAAGAAGTCTTTCATATCTGTCATGTCGAAGCGAATGCATCGTTAAGATGCATTGTTCTATCCTTTTGCCATAAGGATGCGGAATGTGTCCCGGCAGCCGACAAAATCAGTTTTATCCAATACAAGCAGACATGACCAGACATGAATATTCATATGACGGCCTTTTCGCATTCGAGGCAGGAGGTACGTCGGATAATCTCAGGATTGTATATCATACTTCACCTTCCCCCTATGCCCCGGGTTCGGATCCGAGGAAAGTGGTGTGGATCTGCCATGCCCTGACGGCAAATTCGGATGCTGAGGACTGGTGGCCGGAGTTTGTCGGCCCGGGCAAGGTCATTGATACTGACAGGTATTTCGTCGTATGTGCCAATATGCTCGGCTCTCCGTACGGCTCTTCAGGTCCGTCGTCCATGCGCAAGGAAGGAGACAGGGGTGCGGGAACTCCATATTATTTCGATTTCCCCAGGATAACGGTGAGGGATATAGTGAGGGCGAACATCCTTGTCAGGAAACATCTCGGAATAGGGCATATCGATCTTATGGTCGGCGGCTCCATCGGAGGCTTTCAGGCACTTGAATGGAGTATAATGGAACCGGATATCATCGGAAAGGCTGTGTTCATAGCCTGCAATGCAAGGGTGACTCCGTGGATGACCGCCTATAACGAGTCCCAGAGAATGGCGCTCGAAGCGGATCCGTCTTTCAGGGAATGTGCTGGACCTGACGGAGGAAAGGCCGGACTGGAGTGTGCCCGATCGGTTGCCCTGATATCATACCGGAGTTACGAGGGATACAATCTTACCCAGGGGGAACCGTCGGATGATACGCTTTTCCCGGAGAGGGCATGCTCGTACCAGAGGTATCAGGGGAGAAAACTTTCCGGCAGGTTCGATGCCTATTCGTACTGGTATCTTACGTGGTCGGTGGATTCCCATAATGTCGGACGTGGCAGGGGAGGCGTGGAAGCGGCCCTGTCATCCATAAAGGCGGATTGTACGGTCATCGGGATCGACAGCGACTGCCTTTTCCCGATAGGGGAGCAGCGGTATATGGCAGACCATATACCGGGTGCGGTGTTCCGGGAGATGACTTCGAGGTTCGGCCACGATGGATTTTTGCTTGAATATCCGCAACTGACGGAAATCGTCGGCCCGTTGCTGGAAAAGGCAGGGCAGGAAAGGTCCGGGGCATCGGACGTCAATTGAAACCAAACAGGATGAAAATGAAAAAATACAGATTCGAGACCCTTCAGGTAAGGGCCGGACAGGAAATAGACCCTGTATCCAAGGGGACGGCGATCCCTATATATCAGAGTACTGCATATACGTTCGATGACATGCAGTACGGGGCTGAACTTTTTGAACTCAAGCGCCCGGGGAATATCTACACCCGCATAACGAATACTACCAATGAGGTGTTCGAGAAGAGGATGGCGGCCCTGGAGAACGGAGTGGCGGCTGTCGCTACGGCATCAGGCCAGTCTGCCGTCTTCCTGTCGATTACGAATATATGCGGTCCGGGAGACAATATCGTGACTGCACCGTTCTTGTACGGCGGGACTTTCACGATGTTCGCGATAACGTTGAGGGATTTCGGTATAGAGGTCAGATTTGCCAAGAGCGACAGTGTGGAGGATCTGGAAGCGCTGGTCGACGGCAGGACAAAGGCCGTCTATCTTGAAAATCTCGGTAATCCGGCTTTCAATGTGCCGGATTACGAGCCGATTGTCGAGATGGCCCGCAGACATGGTGTGTGTGTGATGGTGGATAATACCTTCGGCTGCGGCGGGTATCTTTTCCGTCCGATTGACTGGGGGTGCAATGTCTCCATCCATTCCGCTACCAAATGGATATGCGGCCACGGTACGACTCTCGGAGGAGTGGTGGTGGACGGAGGGAATTTTGACTGGACTCCGGAAAAATATCCTTTGCTGGCCAGTCCTTCTGAAAGTTATCACGGTCTTGTGTACAAGGAAGTGTTCGGCAATGCGGCCTTTGCCGGGAGAGTGAGGGTGGACGGTCTGCGCAATATCGGTCCTGCCCAGTCTCCTTTCAATTCTTTCCTTATGCTGCAGGGGCTTGAGACACTTTCCCTCAGGGCGGAAAGGTGCTGTGCGAACGCGCTGGCTGTTGCGGAATTCCTGGAAAGCCATCCGTCTGTCGAGAGTGTCAATTATGCCGGTCTGAAGTCGAGTCCGTATCACAGGCTGGCAGAGAAATATCTGCACGGAGGGTTCGGCGGGGTCCTGACCTTCAGGGTCAAGGGAGGTTTCGATGCTGCTGCAGCCCTTGTCGGAAGGCTTGAACTGATACTGCATGTGGGGAGCGTAGGGGATTCCAAGTCGCTGATTGTCCATCCTGCATCCACGACACATTCCCAACTCAGTCCGGAAGAGCAGGTGGCTGCGGGAGTGTATCCGAATATGCTCAGGCTGTCGGTGGGTATAGAGAATGTGGATGACCTCATCGCCGATCTTTCCGCTGCACTGTAGCGGGTTGCGGCTTATCCCGAACTTCCCCTGTTGTCTCTGGTTTTCCAGTTGTCATTCTGAACGAAGTGAAGGATCTGGAACAGAAGGCAAAACAGATTCTTCGCTGGCGCTCAGAATGACAGGAACGGAAGGCGGAAATTAAGAAAAATTGTTGAATAAAGAAGTCATATTATGAAAGTAGCGGTAGTAGGTGCCACTGGGCTGGTCGGCACAAGAATGCTGGAAGTCCTGGCGGAAAGGAACTTCCCTGTATCTGAACTTTATCCGGTAGCATCACAGAAATCTGTCGGACGCAAGATAGCATACTGCGGGAAGGAATATCCTGTAGTGAGTGCGGATGAGGCCATCGCCGCCCGTCCGGATCTGGCCCTGTTTTCGGCCGGAGCAGGAGTCTCCAGGGAACTTGCCCCGAAATTCGCGGCAGTAGGATGCCGTGTCGTGGACAATTCCTCCTGCTGGAGAATGGACCCGGACAAGAAACTGGTCGTTCCGGAAATCAACGGTGATGTCCTGACGGATGCAGACTGGATAATTGCCAATCCGAACTGTTCTACCATACAGATGCTGATGCCGATAGCCCCTCTTCACAAGGCATACGGAATCAGGAGGATTGTAGTCTCCACCTACCAGTCGGTGACGGGGACCGGCTACAAGGCCCTTGATCAGATGCAGGCGGAAAGGAGCGGAAAGAAATGGGGTGAATATCCTGCCGTATATCCGTATCCTATCGACCAGAACATTCTTCCCCACATAGATTCGTTTCTTGACAACGGATATACCAAGGAGGAGATGAAAATGGTCAATGAGACCCATAAGATATTGAGGGATGATACGATAGGCGTATCGGCGACTACGGTGAGGGTCCCTGTACAGGGAGGACATTCAGAGTCTGTCAATCTTGAATTCGGGAAAGACTTCACCCTGGAGGATGTCCGTGCCCTTATGGCAGGTATGCCTGGTGTTGTCGTTCAGGATGATCCTGCAGCCAATGTCTATCCGATGCCTCTTTTTGCCTGGGGCAAGGATGAAGTCTTCGTGGGACGTATCCGCCGTGACCCTTCTGTGAAGTACGGGCTGAATCTCTGGTGCGTGGCGGACAACCTCCGCAAGGGAGCGGCAACCAATGCCGTCCAGATCGCCCTGCTCCTTATTGACAAAGGCTTCCTTCCGAAGAACTGATGTAAAATACCATTTTTGAACTTTTAAAATGATATGGAACAAATAAGTATCAAGGAATTCAACGGGGAGAGGAATGTAGAACTGACGGACAGGTTGGTAGCGGTGTGGAACAGTTCGGTGCGGACCAGCCATCATTTCCTGGCGGAACAGGACATTGAAGGTCTTGTCCCGCAGGTGGTAGCGGCCCTGCAGGGAATCAGACATCTGATCATCGTTTGGGAAGGTGATGCCCCGGTGGGTTTCATGGGTGTGCAGGACCGCAAGATAGAAATGCTGTTCCTTTCAGCATCCTGTATCGGGAAGGGACTTGGAAAGGAACTGATAGACCTTGCGATCAATAAGTATGATGTTGAGTATGTGGATGTTAACGAGCAGAATGAAAATGGGGCGGGATTCTACCTCCACATGGGATTCACCGTTTCCGGCAGGGATGAGACGGACGAACAGGGCAATCCGTTCCCGATTCTCCACATGCGTCTTGCAAAATAAGGGGTGACCCGAAAGTCACCCCTGGCTTGTGTATCAGATCTTTTGCTGTCCTCAGGAGACAGTATATGTGTCAGAATAGTTTGACGAATACCTCGATGGCCTGGTATTCCGCCATGCCGAGATCGTTGTAGAGGCGGGCAGTGTTCTGGGTCCTTTCCTCGGCCCTCTGCCAGAACTCCCTGCTGTCGTCTCCCGGGAACGGAACGATGTCTTTCTGTGAAAGATGCCTGTAGATGGCGTGGCGTTTCATGATAAGTTCATCCGGGCTGAGCGGCACTGCCATATCCACCTTGCCGAGTTCCCATTCCATCCAGGCTCCACGGTACAGCCAGACGTGGCACTTCTGCAGCCATTCCTCGTCCTTTAGTTGGTTCAGGGCTTCAAGTACCGCTTCCGTGCAGACGCGGTGTGTCCCGTGTGGGTCGGCAAGGTCTCCGGCAACGTATATCTGGTCAGGCTTTACCTTCTGGAGAAGACCGATGATTATATCGATGTCCTTCTGGGTCCGCTCCCCTTTCTTGATTCCTCCTGTCTCATAGAACGGAAGGTTGAGGAAATGGGCGTTGGTATCCGGATTCAGACCGAATGAGCGTACGGCGGCCCGTGCTTCGGCACGCCGGATGGCCCCTTTGATATTCAGAAGTTCGCGCGGTTCAGGCTCTCCACGGCGTTTTGACTCTATGATTTTCCTTACCCTGTCGAATTCATCTGCGAATCCGAGTTCGTGCGCCGTGTCCATGTGCTGGAGGACGACATCATCATGTACGGCAACGTTCCCCGAGGTCTCATACGCGACATGTACGTCATGCCCCTGCTGGACGAGGCGGATGAATGTACCTCCCATTGAAATGACATCGTCGTCCGGGTGAGGGGAGAAGATGACCACTTTCTTTGGGAACGGCTTGGATGATACCGGCCTCGTACTGTCATCGGCGTTCGGTTTCCCTCCCGGCCACCCTGTGATGGTGTGCTGGAGGTCGTTGAATACATCGATGTTTATCTTGTCGTATGGGCCGGCCTGTTCCAGCAGCCCGCTGAGCGAATTCTCTATGTAATCGGAATATGTAAGTTTCAGGATAGGCTTGTGTACGGTCTCGCACAGCCATACGACGGCTTTCCTTATGAATTTCGGAGTCCATTCGCAAGGTCCGACCAGCCACGGGGCAACGACCCTTGCTATGTTGCTTCCTGCATTTTCGTCGGTATAGAGTGAGATATTGTCGTGTTTCTGCAGGAAAGATGCAGGGCAGAGCGGCGTTACAGGTCCTTCCACTACATTGTGTACGGCCTCCGTCTTGTCTTCCCCCCAGGCCATCAGTATGATCCGTTTGGCCGACATCATCGTGGCTATGCCCATGGTGATGGCGGCACGCGGAGTGGACCCGATGTCTCCGTTGAAGTTCTTCGACTGGATCTTGCGTGTCTTGTAGGACATCAGAATGGTTCTGGTCCTGCTCTTTTCGGATGAACCGACCTCGTTGAATCCGATCTGGCCTTCCGTTCCGATTCCCATTACCAGAATATCAAGTCCTGATGCCTCCCTGTCGTATCTTGCGCACCAGTCCGAGATTCCGGATTCGCTCACGGTCCCGTCCGGAATATGAATGTTTTCTTCCCTTGCATCCACCTGGCTGAGGAGTTCGTCATGAATCCTGCGGTTGCGGCTCTGTCTTTCGTCCGGGGAGAACGGATAGTACTCGTCGATACTGAAGAATTCTACATCGGCAAATGACACATCTCCTGCCTTGTATCTGTTTACCAGTTCATTGTAAAGGTAAACGGGAGAGGTCCCGGTAGTGAGCCCGAGTTTGAATTTCCCTCCTGTATGGCCCTTGATGGCCTTTATGATCTCATTCGCGATGGCAATACTGGCTTCCTGAGGTTCAGGGAACAGTTCTACAGGTATTTTTTCATAACTGTGAAGGATGTCTTTGGGAAGATCCTTTTCGATCAGACCTCCGTCTTTAGGCAAAGAAAAATGTTTCATTTCCGAATGAATTTTAAGGATTCTACAAATTTATAAAGAAAAAATGAAAAATTATCGATAAATTTGTAAGATAAATCGCATAATTAATGACTATGAATCTGTTTTATCTCGTGCCGGCCGCTGCAGTCGCGGCCCTGTTTTTTGCCTGGCTCTTCTTCCGCCAGATGATGAAGGAGAGCGAAGGGACGGTGACAATGAAGGAAATTGCCCTGTACGTAAGGAAGGGGGCGATGGCTTATCTCAAACAGCAGTACAAGGTCGTGACAATAGTGTTTGTCATCCTTGCCGTGATCTTTGCCGTACTGGCTGTGTTCGGAATCCAGAACCCGTGGGTGCCTTTTGCGTTCCTGACAGGCGGTTTCTTTTCAGGACTTGCCGGATTCGTGGGGATGAAGACCGCGACGTATGCTTCCGCCAGGACAGCCAATGCGACTCAGAAATCCCTCAATTCGGGACTGAAACTCGCGTTCCGTTCCGGAGCGGTGATGGGACTGACTGTGGTCGGGCTGGGACTGCTGGATATTTCGATGTGGTATATAATCCTGGATACATTCGTGGATGCGACCGGAGCCCAGAAACTCGTTTACATAACGACGACGATGCTTACTTTCGGTATGGGAGCATCGACCCAGGCCCTTTTTGCAAGAGTCGGAGGCGGTATCTATACCAAGGCGGCGGATGTCGGGGCTGACCTTGTCGGCAAGGTGGAGGCCGGAATTCCGGAAGACGATCCGCGTAACCCGGCCACTATAGCGGACAATGTAGGTGACAATGTGGGAGATGTGGCAGGAATGGGAGCGGACCTGTATGAATCATACTGCGGTTCCATTCTGGCTACGGCAGCGCTTGGGGCATCCGCTTTCTATGCCGGGGGCGAGACCTTGCAGATGAAGGCGGTCTTCGCGCCGATGATCATTGCCGCCGTGGGTGTCTTCCTTTCCATTATCGGAATCTATACGGTCAGGACAAAGGAGAATGCCGGGATGAGCCAGTTGCTGAAATCACTCGGTTTCGGCACCAATCTGAGTTCGGTGCTGATAGCCATAGCGACTTTCGGTGTGCTGTACCTTCTGCAGATACCGAACTGGCTCGGTGTGTCATTCTCGGTGATAGTAGGTCTGCTTGCCGGCGTGATAATCGGCCAGTCCACAGAATACTATACCTCCCATTCCTACCGTCCGACCCAGAGGCTTGCCCGCAGTTCCGAGACCGGGCCTGCAACCGTGATCATTTCCGGTATCGGACTCGGAATGATTTCGACAGCCATACCTGTTGTCACGATAGCGGTCGCCATATTGCTGTCATATCTCTGCGCGATAGGATTCGACATGCAGAACATGCTATCTGCGGAGAACCTGAGTCTCGGCCTGTACGGAATAGGAATCGCTTCCGTCGGGATGCTTTCCACCCTGGGAATAACACTCGCGACTGATGCCTACGGTCCTATAGCCGACAATGCGGGTGGAAATGCCCAGATGAGCGAACTGGATCCCGAGGTACGCCGCAGGACTGATGTGCTGGATGCGCTTGGAAATACCACGGCGGCTACGGGAAAGGGCTTTGCAATCGGGTCGGCCGCCCTTACCGCCCTGGCCCTGCTTGCTTCGTATCTTGAGGAAATCAAGATAGCGCTTGCCAGAATGGGAGAGCAGGTTGTCAATACGGCGGGTGAACTGATAGATGCCACACAGGCAACGATACCGGATCTCATGGCATACTATAATGTGGACCTGATGAACCCTACGGTGCTGGCAGGGGTATTCATCGGAGCGATGATGTCCTTCCTTTTCTGTGGTCTTACGATGAATGCGGTTGGACGTGCGGCACAGAAGATGGTGGCCGAGGTGCGCCGTCAGTTCCGCGAGATCAAAGGTATCCTGACAAAGGAAGCCACTCCGGATTATGCGAGATGCGTGGAGATTTCGACAAAGGGCGCCCAGAGGGAAATGCTCCTTCCTTCCCTTATCGCCATAATTGTCCCGGTAGTCACGGGGCTGCTCCTCGGTGTCGCAGGCGTGATGGGTCTGCTGATCGGAGGCCTGGGATCAGGATTCGTCCTCGCGATATTCATGGCCAATTCCGGCGGGGCGTGGGACAATGCGAAGAAATATGTCGAGGAAGGCAACCTCGGAGGCAAGAATTCCGAATGCCATAAGGCAACCGTTGTCGGCGATACTGTCGGTGACCCGTTCAAGGACACTTCGGGCCCTTCACTCAACATACTGATAAAACTGATGAGTATGGTGTCCATAGTAATGGCCGGCCTTACCGTATGGTGTAACCTGCTGTAACCGGATGGCGCCGGAAGGACCGGTATTGGCAGCATCGTTTCGGATAGACATAAAGGATTATATGATGAAAAAGACTGTTTTGACATTTGCCGTACTTTGTATGGCAGCCTCTGTGATGGAGGCAAAAGTTACTCTTCCGCAGATTTTCGGGGACAACATGGTGCTCCAGCAGCAGACGGAGGTGAAGATCTGGGGTAAGGCGGAGCCCTCATCCAGGGTGACGGTTCGTCCGTCCTGGGACAGGAAATCGTCTGTGACGGTGACATCGGATGCAGACGGGAAGTGGATGGCATCTGTCGCCACTCCGGAGGCCGGCGGTCCGTATTCAGTGGAGATAAGTGACGGCGAGAAACTTGTCCTTGACAATGTCCTTATCGGTGAGGTCTGGTTCTGTTCCGGACAGTCCAATATGGAGATGCCGGTCAGAGGGTTTGACAACCAGCCGGTTGAGGGGAGTGCTGATGTGATTCTCGGTGCCCGGCCGGAGATCCCGGTGAGATTCTGCACTGTGTCCAAGGCGACCTCTGTCACTCCTTTGGAAGACTGCGAGACGGAATGGATGGAGAACACTCCCGAGGCAGTTGCGCGGGCCAGCGCCACGGCCTATTTCTTCGGACAGTATCTTCAGAAGATACTGGATGTCCCTGTAGGTCTGATCATATCCGACTGGGGCGGAACGGCGATAGAGACCTGGATGGACAGGGAGACCCTTTCTTCGAAGTTTCCGGAATTTGATCTTTCGTTCCTGGACAAAGGTGAGACAAGAAAGAATGTAAGTTCGACTCCGACCCAGTTGTATAATGCCATGGTGGCTCCTGTCATACCTTATACGATAAAGGGAATGCTTTGGTATCAGGGAGAGGCGAATATAGGCAGGCCTGAACAGTACAGGAAACTGATGTCTGCTTATGTCGGCATGATGAGGGACAAATGGGACCTCGGAGAAATGCCGTTCTACTATGTGCAGATCGCTCCTTTCTCATACGGCGACCCGGAGGGGCTTGGTGCCGCCTATTTGAGGGAGGCCCAACTTCAAAGTTGGGGTGATATCCCGAATTCGGGAATGGCTGTAACCCTCGATATCGGTGACGCGGACTGTATCCATCCGGCGAAGAAGCAGGAAGTCGGGAAAAGACTTGCCCTGATGGCCCTTCATCAGACCTACGGGAAGCAGG
>CALVAE010000101.1 GCA_944325465.1 uncultured Bacteroidales bacterium
GGAGTCCACTGCGACGTGATAATCGCCGACGGACTGATCGGTACTGACTACAAGGAAATCCCGGTCGGAGGGAAATACTGCCCTGCCCCTAAAATAGGTTCCGCAATAGCGAATGCCGACATCATCATTTCCATGAACCACTTCAAGGGACACGAGCAGACCGGATTCGGAGGCGCACTGAAAAACCTCGGAATGGGTTCGGCAAGCGTAGGCGGCAAACTGGAACTCCACTCGTCCTCCCAGCCGGTGATAGACGAAAATGCCTGCATCGGTTGCAGGATATGCGAGAAATACTGCCGTCATGACGCCATCAAGGTCATTGACCGCAAGGCCCGTATAGATTACAGCAAATGTGTAGGTTGCGGACAGTGCGTTGCAGTCTGCCAGCACGGAGGAGCGGTTGTCAAGGACTGGGACTCTTCGGAAACCCTCAACTACAAGATAGCGGAATACGCCCTTGCAGTGATAAAGGACAAGCCGAACTTCCATATCAACTTCATAATGAACGTATCCCCTAACTGCGACTGCTGGAATCACAATGACGCAGCCATCGTGCCGGACCTGGGCATCGCCGCTTCATTCGACCCGGTCGCCCTCGACTGCGCCTGTGCAGACCTCGTGAAGGCCGCCCCTGCTCTTCCACGCAACGTGATTGCAGACAAGGACGGAGACTGCCGTCATACCCACGAAGGGGAGGACAAGTTCCATATAGTACATCCTGACACCAAATGGGAAGCCGGAGTCGAACACGGGGAAGCCATCGGCATCGGCAGCAGGCAGTATGAACTGATTACCGTAAAATAGGATGAACATAAGCGGATTTTTCAAGAACTGGATTGTCAGGAACATACTGGGAGCGGTCATTCTCATCGGAGGGCTTCTTCTGGCGGCCGTCCTGCTTCTGAAAGTTGTCACCAAGCACAACAGGGAACTCGTCGTTCCCGACCTGAGTAACCTTACCGTGGAAGAAGCCGCATCCGTGGCCGCACAGCACAAGATGAGGATAGAGGTCATCGACTCCGTCTATGTGCGAAGGATGGCAAGGGGGACCGTGTACAGACACAATCCCGAGGCAGGAAGCCATGTCAAGGAAGGAAGGCGGATACTGCTCACTATCAATGCCGTCCTTCCCAAAAGCATTTCCATGCCGGATCTGGTGGGCTATTCGATGAGACAGGCAAAGGCCGAACTTCTGTCAAGGGGGCTGCAACTGGGGACCCTGATATATGTCAATGACATTGCCACGAACAACGTGATCAGCCAGTTGTACCGTCATTCGGAGATAGAGCCGGGAACCCGTATAGAAAGCGGTTCGGTCATAGACCTTGTCGTGGGTCTCAATGCCGCCGACAGCGTCACATACGTTCCGTACATTGTCGGCTCCCGCTACATGAATGCAGTGAATTCCATTCATGACAACTCGCTCAATGTCGAGAACCTGTATTTCGACAATACGGTCAAGGACTACTCCGATTCTCTCAATGCCGTGGTTTACAGACAGATTCCAGAGATGTCCGAGGAACCGTTGAAAATGGGATCGGCTGTCACCCTGTACCTGACAGGGGACAAGAACAAGGTACCTCCACGTCCGGAGCCGGAAATTACGGTTGACTGATTACGGAAGACTACAATCTGACTTGACGCTTATGACCGACATCAACGGATACAGAGACAGTCTGTACGACGATGAAGTGCTTGAAGACTTCGACCCGGCAGTTGCAGGAGACGAAGTGGAATTCACCGACGAGGAACAGGAGATGTTCGAGCACTTCCGGTTCGAGATAGACAAGGGCCAGGCACCGATGAGAGTGGACAAGTATCTGGCCACCCACATGGAATACACATCCAGGCACCGCATCCAGTGCGCGATACGGCAGGATTACGTCCGGGTAAACGACAAGGTGGTGAAAGCCAACTGCATTGTCCGCCCGGGCGATATAGTTACATTCGTGATGCCCTACCAGAGACGCGGTCTGGAGATTCTTCCTGAAGACATTCCTCTGGACATAGTCTACGAAGACGAGGATGTGCTTGTCATCAACAAGCCGGCAGGCATGGTCGTACACCCGGGACACGGACATTTCTCCGGAACCCTCGTAAACGCCCTCGCCTTTCATCTCGGTATCAGCCAGGGACCGGACGCCCAGGACGAACGGATGGGAGTGCTGGTCCACCGCATAGACAAGGATACTTCCGGGCTGCTTGTAGTCGCCAAGAACGAGGAATCACAGTTGAAACTTGCAAGACAGTTTTTCGTCCATTCCATCGACAGAAGATACATTGCGATAGTCTGGGGCAACATCAGGGAAGACGAAGGCACCATAGAAGGGAATATCGGGCGTGACCCTTCCGACCGGATGAGATTCAAGGTCTTTCCGGACGGAGACAGGGGCAAGAGGGCCGTCACCCATTTCAGGGTGCTGGAACGATTCGGCTATGTGACTGTCGTCGAATGCCGGCTGGAAACAGGCAGGACCCACCAGATAAGGGTCCACTTCAACTGGATTGGACACCCGCTCTTCAACGATGAAAGATATGACGGGGCGGAAATACGCAAAGGGACCATCTACGCAAAATACCGGCAGTTCATATCCAATTGCTTCAAGTTGCTCCCCCGCCAGGCGCTCCACGCCAAGACTCTCGGATTCATCCATCCCCGTACAGGGGAACACATGCAGTTCGACTCCCCTCTTCCGTCCGACATGCAGGCTCTCATAGACAAATGGCGCCAGTATGCCCACAACATGCCGTCCGAAGACGAATAGAGCCGCTGGATAGCGGCTCTATTCGTCTCGGGGTGGTCAGTCCACCCGGTCCTTGCCCTCCTGGCAGCGGCCACATCGTCCGGCTACCCTCTCGGAGGCGGACCCATCGGGCCACGGCCCGGACCGCCTGGACCGCGCTGCTGGCCGTTACCGTTGAAATTTCCGAACCTGTATGTCAGGGACAGGATTATATAACGGCCGAGAGTGTTGTTTCTCGTTTCCTGATGGTAGTTGGAGGCATCGGAGACATTCAGGTTCTTCGACTGGTTCAGGATGTCGTATGCCTTGAGGGCAAGGGTGAACTTATTCTTGAACAGAAGTTTGGATACTTCCGCATTGATTACCAGTTCATCCTCCTGCGGAGTGGTATAGCCGTTGTACCAGTTGTAGTCGGCATCCGCAATCAGATTGACCCCGCCCGGGATTGTCCAGTTCATCGACAGGTCTATCTGGTTGTTCCAGGTCGCGTTCTGGTTGTACTCCGCAACGGTGTACCATGACTTCGACATCCTTGTGCGTCCTCCGAGATCCACCTCCACGATATCATTCCTGTAAGTAAAACGGAGTCTCTGGGTAAAGGACAGGGTCTGTGTCCGGGATTCCTGGAAATAGTCCAGAAGTTCAAGCCCGAGGGAGCCGTCTTCCGAATGGGCGAAAAAGTCCCTGTGGAAAGCCTCGTAGTCCATCGTCCCGTCTTCACTGTTATAATAAAGGTCGGTAAAGGCATCGCTCCTGCCGCCGTCGGTCCGTCCTACGTATGAAGTGGAGCGCGAATACCTGAAATTGGTCATCGTGAATATCGAGAACTGCGATTTGGCTATAGGAGTGTTCAGCGAGAATCTCATATTGGCATTGCCAGACACAGGACCGTTCATCGGCATGGAATACTGGACACCGTTCTCATCGTACCACAAAGCGTTGGTTATGCTGTTCTGCACAAAGCCTCCGCCCGCTCCGGAATTGATGGTAAGGAAGGTATCCTTGTCGGTGAAGCGGAACATTCCGCGGATATTGTGGTTGAAATACGGTTCCAGATACGGGTTACCGAACGACACGTTCAGAGGGTCTGAATTGTCGGCCACAGGCATCAGTTGGGAAGTTGACGGCTGGGAGGAATTGCCGAAATAGAACATCCTGACATTGGAATTGTCATTGAAATCATAGGAGAACATCACCTGAGGCGACCAGTTGTACACCGTGCTTTCATATTTCTCCCCGTTGGTCTCGTTGTCGGTTATCGTCGGTCTGAACGATGCCCCGACCTGAGCCCTTATCTTCTCCTTCTGATACATGAAGTTCGCCCCGAGAGAATGGTTCTGGTTGTTGTTTATGATGGAATTGGAATAACTGGTATTGAATACCTCTCCGTTCGGATCATAAATCAGATGTCCGGAATCAGCCCCTGCGGCATAATTGAGGGGGTTGGAATCATACGTATTCTTGAAAGAAGTGCTCCTGCTCCAACTGTAGGAGTAGTTGGCCTCAAGATAGAAATCATTGCCGAGAGGTTCGGTATATACGGCGCGGATGTTGACCGAAGATGACCTGGAATTCTGGTCGATCCTCTGGTTCACAATCTCTTCATCGCCTGTCTGCGCGCTGTCATTGTCCGTATATGACTGGTTGAACCCGTCCAGATTGTTGTTGCTGAAATTATAGAAGACATTTGCGGAAACCGTCCTTCCAGGCTTGCCGAGTCTCTGACGGAAAAGGAAGAAACCGCTGGCATTCCAGTTGGTGTTGTACCCGGAATTCTCGTTGAAACCGCTGTTGGTCAGGGTTCTCTCCCCTCCGTCAGCCGGATCGTTGTAGGTGGAGAAATCGGAATATTCCGAATAGTTGCCATGACCGAAATTGAACTGAGGTTCGAAAATGATCGAGGTATTCTCAGTGAAATTATGCTCAAGCCTGACTCCGAAACGGTGTCCCTGGGAATTGGAGATATTGTATCCGTCATTGTCATAGATGAGGCTGCTGCCGTCATCCATATAGGTTATTCTGGAACTTTCCTCCTCTACATACCTGTTTGAACCGCTGTACAGGTAATTCCCGTTCAGGTCCATATCGCCGTCCAGCAGATCGAAGGCACCGTTCACTCCGGCCATCCATGAAGTCGTGATACCGTTACGGCCCCAGCCTCCCGATCCGCGGCCCATACCTCTGCCTCCCCTCATGTTCTGCATCATTCCTCCAGCGACATCGTTGAAGCCCCTGTTGTTGGTATTGTTATAGTTGAGTATCACACTCAACTGGCTGTTCTTGGAAAAACGGCCCGCCATCATCGCTCCCTGATAGCGCCAGCCCTCCTTGTACCACGGACTTTCAGCAGTGTAGAAGCCCTTGTCCGGCACATCATGTCCGCCGCCGGCCATCGCGTTGCCGAACCAGCCGTCCATCATTCCCGGCTTTATGGAAAGATCGATTACCGTCTCCTCCTCCCCGTCATCGATACCGGTGAACTTCGCCTGGTCTGACTTCTTCTCCACGACCTTCACCTTGTCGATAATCTTGGCCGGAATATTCTTGGTCGCCAGTTGGGGATCATCCAGAAAGAATTCCTTGCCGTCTATCATCACCTTGGTGATGGTCTCGCCGTTGGCCGTAATCGTACCGTCCGAATCGACTTCCACTCCAGGCAGTTTTTTCAGGAGTTCTTCCAGCATGTCATTGTCCGACGTCTTGAAAAGCGCGGCACTGTATTCTACGGTATCCTTCTTGACTATCATCTGGTTACCAACCGCCGTAACGCTTGCCGCCTCCAGGACTTCGACGTCCTGCTCCATCTTCACGGTTCCCAAGTCCATATCCTTGCCTTCTATCTTCAGCACACTGGCATAGGTCCTGTACCCCATCATCTCCGCCTTCAACAGGAATACACCGTTTCTCACGCCCGGGATGGAGACCTTCCCGTCCTCCGCACTCATCGCGAACTTATAGGTCTTGGCAGTTGTCGTATCGGTCAGGGATACGGTTGCAAAGCCCACCGGCTCCTGGGTTGATGCATCGGAAAGGGTCAACTTCACTGTAACCCCGCGCTGGGCATGGGCATCGGCCGGACAAAACAAAAGGGCACTTATCGAAATAAGCGCGACAAGGACTGACACTACTGTTCTTTTCCCCATAATCAAGATCCAGGTTTAGGATACTACACAAAATCCTGTCCGCCGCGAAGCGGAACAAGCACGTGGAATTAGACAAATACCATGCTGAACAGTTTAATCAAAAGTAAGTTTTTTTCAGAAAGAATATCAACTCCGCGTATCCGGAGCCCCGGTGTCATTTGACCCTGTCCGGATTGGCCTCTATGAACCTTTTCCAGTCCCCGCCCTTGCCTCCTACCCTGGCCAGAGGATTGGATGTTTCATAATAATGGCACAGGGCAAGGGCAAGGGCATCGGTAGCGTCCAGATACTTGGGATCCAGATCGACCTTGAGAGTCTTCTGTATCATTACGCTTACCTGGCTTTTGGACGCAGCCCCGTTGCCGCATATCGCTATCTTGGCCTGACGCGGGGCATATTCCGTGACCGGAACGCCCTTCATGGTCGCAGCTGTAATGGCCGCCCCCTGCGCCCTGCCGAGTTTCAGGATTACCTGGGCGTTCTTCCCGTAGAACGGAGACTCTACGGCCATTTCGTCCGGAGCATAGGTCGCCAGGATTTCTTCGATTCCTGAAAAGATATTGGCGAGTTTCTCGAAAGGTTCCCTGATCTTCCTCAGGTCAAACACACCCATGTCCACATAATGCGGCCCGTGCCTGTCGACACGGACAACCCCGAAACCAAGAATGTTGGTTCCGGGGTCAATACCTATTATTGTCCTTTCTTCAGGCATCGTGCAGGATCCGCCCTATATCACGTCAAATCCCGTATAAGGACGCAGAATCTCAGGAATGACGATATGCCCGTCCTTCTGGTTGTCTTCAAGCAGGGCCGCAACCACACGCGGCAATGCCAGGGAACTTCCGTTCAGGGTATGTGCCAACTGCATCTTGCCGTCCGCATCCCTGTATCTGAGTTTCAGCCTGTTTGCCTGATATGACTCGAAATTGGACACTGAACTGATTTCCAGCCATCTGCCCTGCGCTGCAGAATACACCTCGAAATCGTATGTAATCGCGGAAGTGAAACTGAGATCCCCTCCGCACAGACGCAGAATCCTGTAAGGAAGGCCGAGGCTCTTCACTATGCCCTCTACATGGGCGATCATATCGTCCAGGGCCGCGTAGGAATTCTCCGGCTTCTCGATGCGCACGATCTCCACCTTGTCGAACTGATGCAGACGGTTCAGCCCGCGTACATCCTTTCCGTATGAACCCGCCTCCCTGCGGAAACATGGGGTATATGCAGTCATCTTCACAGGAAAATCGTCATTCCCGAGGATTACGTCCCTGTAGATATTGGTCACCGGGACCTCCGCCGTAGGCACCAGATAATAGTTGTCAAGCGTAGCATGGTACATCTGCCCCTCCTTGTCAGGCAACTGGCCCGTACCGAAGCCGGAAGCCTCGTTTATCATCACCGGAGGCTCTACCTCAAGATATCCTGCCCTGGTATTGACATCCAGGAAGAAATTGATCAGTGCCCTCTGCAAGCGTGCTCCCTTGCCCTTGTACACCGGGAATCCTGCTCCGGTCAGTTTCACTCCGAGATCAAAGTCTATGATGTCAAGATTCCTTGCAAGTTCCCAATGCGGAAGAGCGTCAGGTCCGAGTTCCGGAATTTCATTTCCGGTCCTTACCACGACATTGTCATCTGAATTTTTCCCTTCCGGAACAAGGTCGCACGGGATATTAGGGAGCAAGACTATAAGGGAATTCAGTTCCGAATTGTTGGTCTGGGACTTTTCTTCAAGAGCCTTTGACTGCTCCTTCAGAGCCGACACTTCCTTCTTGACAGCCTCCGCCTCCTCTTTCTTCCCCTCTTTCATCAACGCCCCGATCTGTGAGGCGATCCTGTTCTGCCGGGCAAGACAGGCATCGAGTTCTGTCTGGAGCGCCCTTCTGTTACCGTCAAGTTCATTTATCCTTGTCACGATCTCACGTGCATCGAAATGCTTGACGGCAAGTTTTCTGATGACATACTCCGGATCTTCCCGGAGCAGTTTGAGAGTCAACATAATATAAACGTTTTATTGGTTTTCCGGCCAGGCCGGATATTTTCCGTAAAAAACAATGAGAGGACCATCGCCTCACCCGGAGTAACGGTCCTCTCATTCATTCTCCATGATTCCTCCGAGTCAGTTCTCAAAAGGAACTACCGAGACATATACCTTAGTCCCGAATTTCTTGTGGAACTGCACCTTTCCATCGATAAGTGCATAGAGAGTATGGTCCCTGCCCATCCCTACATTTGCACCGGGATATTTCACAGTACCTCTCTGACGGACCAGGATATTGCCGGCCTTGACAACCTGATCGCCGAACTTCTTGACCCCAAGTCGTTTGCTCTCTGACTCACGGCCGTTCTTGGAACTACCTACACCTTTTTTATGTGCCATAATTAAATCCTCCCGAATTAAGCGATCGCGTTAATTTTAATTTTGGTCAGATCCTGACGGTGACCAGTGAGTTTCTGATAGCCCTTGCGACGTTTCTTCTTGAACACAAGAACCTTGTCAGCCCTGCACTTGTCATCGAGTACAGTTGCCTTTACCACTGCGCCTTCAACATAAGGGGCGCCCACCTTGACCTGGCCGTCTTCATCGATAAGAAGCACCTTGTCAAACGATACCTCGGCATCCTTGGCTGCCTTGAGGCGGTTGACAAAGATTTCCATCCCTGCTTCTACCTTGAACTGCTGGCCTGCAATGTCAACAATTGCGTACATAATTTAACTGAAACTTTTTAAGTTCTGACTGCAAGCGGCCGTTAAACGGCTCTTAACCAATGGCTTGACAGCCTTTTATACATTTTGCGGACTGCAAAGATAGCACTTTTCCCGGAAACGGCAAATTTTTGTTGCTGTCTCCGGGAAAAGGACATCACTTCAACACGGTCTTGAAGAAATCATTACCCTTGTCATCCACAAGGATGAATGCCGGGAAATCCTCGACACGGATTTTCCATATGGCCTCCATACCGAGTTCCGGATACTCCACGCATTCTATGCTCTTGATATTGTTCTGGGCGAGAATGGCTGCCGGACCTCCGATAGAACCGAGATAGAATCCACCGTGTTTTCTGCAGGCATCCGTCACCTGCTGGCTCCTGTTGCCTTTCGCAAGCATGATCATGCTACCTCCGTGGCTCTGGAACAGGTCCACATACGGATCCATGCGTCCGGCCGTAGTCGGTCCCATCGATCCGCAGGCCATTCCGGCAGGAGTCTTTGCAGGACCGGCATAATAGACAGGATGGTCCTTGAGATACTGCGGCATCTCCTCTCCCCTGTCAAGGCGTTCCTTGATCCTTGCATGCGCTATGTCCCTGGCCACGATGATGGTACCTGTAAGGCTCAGGCGTGTGGACACGGGATATTTGGTCAGTTCCTTGAGGATTTCGGACATGGGCCGGTCAAGATTGATTTTCACAGCATCCCCTTCACCTGCGTTGCGGAGTTCCTCAGGAATCAGGCGGCCCGGATTGTCGTCCATTTTCTCGATCCAGATACCGTCACGGTTGATCTTGCACTTTATATTCCTGTCCGCGGAGCAACTTACCCCGAGTCCCACCGGGCAACTTGCCCCGTGACGCGGGAGACGGATGATACGCACGTCGTGGGCATAGTACTTGCCGCCGAACTGTGCTCCAAGCCCTATCCTGTGGGCCGCTTCAAGGACCTGTCTTTCCAGTTCCACATCCCTGAACGCCCTGCCTGTCTCATCTCCCGTTGTCGGCAGGGAGTCATAATAATGAGTGGATGCGAGTTTGACTGTCAGAAGGTTCTTCTCGGCAGATGTCCCTCCGATAACGAAAGCGATATGGTATGGTGGGCATGCCGCCGTACCGAGAGTCTTCATCTTCTCCACAAGGAACGGCACGAGGGTATCGGGATTGAGGATGGCCTTGGTCTCCTGGTAAAGGTAGGTCTTGTTGGCCGAACCTCCGCCCTTTGCCACACACAGGAAACGGTACTCCATTCCTTCGACAGCCTCGATATCTATCTGTGCCGGAAGATTGCATTTCGTATTGACCTCTTCATACATGGTCAGAGGAGCGTTCTGGGAGTAACGGAGATTCTCCTCCGTATAGGTCTTGAATACACCTTTGGAAAGGGCTTCTTCATCGCAGTATCCTGTCCACACCTGCTGTCCTTTCTCTCCGTGGATGATTGCCGTACCCGTATCCTGACAGAAAGGCAGTCTGCCCTTGCAGGCCACTTCCGCATTGCGGAGGAAGGTAAGCGCGACATACTTGTCGTTGGCGCTGGCCTCCGGATCAGAGAGGATCTTCGCCACCTGCTCGTTGTGGGCGGGACGCAGCATGAAGGACACATCGCGGAAAGCGGCGTTCGCCATTGCCGTGAGGCCCTCTTTCTCCACCTTGAGAATCGGTTTGCCTTCAAATTCCCCGACCGAGACATGGTCTTTTGTCAGGAGATAGTATTCTGTCTTGTCTTCTCCCAACTGAAACATCGGTGCATACTTGAATTCCATAATCAAATTTTTATCCTTTTAATCTATGTTATCCTTAATTTTTGTCACTTCCTTTTCTTGACCGTCAGATCCATAAAATTTGATTATGGAATCATTTTTCCGATCACCCCTCCTAAATCCTCCCCTGACCGTAGGGGAAGACTTGTTTTTTTCAGAGGAAATTTTTATCCTTTTAATCTATGTTATCCTTAATTTTCATCGTTTCCTTCCCTTGACAGCCGATCCCATAAAATTTGTTTATGGAATCACTTTCCGGCGCCCATAAGATAGACCTTCATGAACTCGTTCAGATCTCCGTCAAGGACAGCCTGGGTATCCGAAGTCTCGTACCCGGTCCGCAGGTCCTTCACCATCTTATACGGATGCAGCACATAACTTCTGATCTGGGACCCCCACTCTATCTTCTTCTTCTGTCCCTCCAGTTCCGCCTGCTTTTCCTGCCGCTTTTTCAGTTCCAGGTCATACAGACGGGATTTCAGGATACGGAGAGCGTTCTGTCTGTTGTCAAGTTGGGAGCGGGTCTCGGTATTCTCCACCACGATTCCTGTCGGGATGTGACGCACCCTTACTCCTGTCTCCACCTTGTTGACATTCTGACCGCCGGCACCGCTGGAACGGTAGGTATCCCACTCCAGATCGGCAGGATTTATCTCGATCTCTATCGTGTCATCCACAAGAGGATAGACGAATACGGAAGAGAAGGTCGTCTGGCGCTTGCCCTGGGCGTTGAACGGGGAGATACGCACCAGACGGTGTACCCCGCTCTCGGCCTTCAGATAACCGAAGGCGTAGTCCCCCTCGAACTGCATGGTGACGGACTTGATGCCTGCATCCTCTCCCTCAAGTTCATCGGTGACGGTCACCTTGTAGCCGTTACGCTCTCCCCAGCGCATGTACATACGCATCAGCATTGCAGACCAGTCATTGGCCTCCGTGCCGCCCGCGCCCGAATTGATGGTCAGGATAGCCCCGAGACTGTCCCCTTCCTCACCGAGCATGTTCCTCAATTCCAGGTCTTCTATCTCCTTCTCCACGGCAGAATATGTCCTGTCGAGTTCCGCAGCCTCATCCGTCTCGGTTCCTTCCGCAACCCCCTCCATGCTTTCCCTGGCGAAATCATACAGGACATCCAGATCCGCCACTCCGGAAGCGACCTTATCATATCCGGTCACCCAGAACTTCACCCCTGCAAGTTCCTTCAGGAACTTCTCCGCCTCTTTCGGGTCATCCCAGAAATCCGGAGCGAGAGTCCTTTCCGTCTTCTCTTTCACCTCCGCCCGTTTCGCGTCTATGTCAAGGCACCTGTCCAATGTCTCCACCCTCTGCTTCAGGGCACGTATCTGCTCTACAGTTATCATAAAGTCTCTTTTGTTTCCATTCTGTACAATCTTGCAAATTTAACAATAATTTCCGTAAATTTGGATTTATATTCAAATATCGGATATCATGAAATACCTGACGATTGTACTTTCCCTGCTTGCTTCAACGGCCTCATACGCTTCCGACAGCCTTATGGTCCGGCAGACCGAACCTGAACTGTCCGACATATACGTCGCTCTGGAATCCCTGGGCGTAACAATGTACAGATTTGACCTGAAGGACTTTCTTTCCGCAAGATACAATGTATCCGTCCATATCGACGAATTCGTTAACGGAGAAAAGACATCCGGATCACCGGAATTCTCTTTGGGGACGAATATACAGTCCCTGAAAGAATTCGATGAGACCGAACGGGACTTTATCAGGGAAAAGTATGACATACCTGAAGACAGTTACGAATGGGACAGGATAACCGATATCACAATACATACGCGCGGACAGAATGACAGCAGCGCATTCATCATTGCAGACATAGCCGGAGCCGGCAGATGCTCCTTTCCCGTCAAACGTTATCCTACAGGTCCTGACAGCACTTATTTCTATCATTCCAGACCATTCAGTTTCAATGGGATACCACACGACTCCACAACCGTTTCGATACCATTGGTCCTGTACGGTTCAGGCTGGTATGACCAGGAGCATAACCTCGTCCGATTCTGCGGGGAAGAGAAGATAGATCCGGAAATGCAGGCGGAAATTCTCGGATACCTTCCTCACTATTACATTGTATATCTGAAAATGTCACTCTGTCAGGATGACGGGAAAGAATCATTGAGATGATAGGGATTTTCGATTCAGGTGTCGGCGGGCTGTCCGTTTTCAGGGAGATACGCAGACTTCTCCCCGGAGAGGACTATATCTATTATGCAGACAACGCCAACTGTCCGTACGGGGACAAGCCGGTGGAATTCGTCATCGGCAGAGCCAGAGAGATAACGGAATTTCTGATACGGGAGGGGGCGCGGATAATTGTCGTGGCCTGCAACACGGCAACGGCTGCTGCCATCGGCGTGCTCAGGAAGGAATATTCAGACACTGAATCGCCGAAAGTCCGTGAAAGGGTGCTCCGGCTTTCAGGAGGCAGGCAGGACCATATTATGTTCATAGGGATGGAACCTGCGGTAAAGGCCGCTGCAAGGATGACAGGAAGCGGAGTCATCGGGGTGCTTGCCACTGCCGGAACCCTTCACGGAGAAAAATACATCAATACTCGGGACAGGTACTCTGCCGGCATCTCCGTAGTTGAGCATACGGGCAACGGCTTCGTGGAACTGGTGGAAAGCGGCAACACAAGCGGGAAGGAGGCGGAATCAACAGTGGAAAGAAGCCTCAAGCCGTTGATTGAAGCCGGAGCGGACATCATTGTACTGGGCTGTACGCATTATCCCTTTCTTTCCGATACCATACTAAAGGTGGCATCAAGGCTCGCGCCCGGAAGGGACATCCGGATTCTTGACCCGGCTCCGGCCGTCGCCAGACATCTGCTCGACGTAATGAAGGAAGAGGGACTGCTCGGCCATCATACCGTTTCGGGAACAGACGGCACCGGAGGCAATGCCGGAGGATCAGTAAGACTGCTTGCATCCGGCCTTTCCGACACCCTGAACCATCTGTATTCCTCCCTGTAACCCGCCGTGCCAGGACCAAGCGGCACCGGCACTTACTTCCGCTTCAGATATTCGTTGGCCTTTGCAAGGGCAGGAATGATATGAGGGAATATGTACTCCGTACCTATCTCCTTGTCGAGTCCGAATTTCTGCAAGGTGGAAAGCACCTGCGGATTAACTCCGGACAGAATGACCCTGATTCCCCTCTTCTCCGTTCTCTGGAAAAAGTTCCTCAGGTTCCTTATGCCGGTAGAATCCATGAAGGACACCTTCCTCATCCTGATTATCCTTACCTTTACATTATTCATACGGTGCCCTTCCTCAAGTTCTTCCAGTCTGCTGGCAAGGCCGAAGAAGAACGGGCCGTTTATCTCATAGACCTCAACGCTGGAAGGAATGTCTAGTTGCTCGGTATCATCCAGTTGCGCAGTCTCATCATCCTCGGTCGCCGCGATATGGTCTTCGTCAAGGACCCGTATTGAAGAAGTCTCCATCACCCGCTTGACAAAGAGCACGACGGCCAGCAGCACACCCACCTCTATCGCGACAGTCAGGTCCACCACCACGGTAAGGAAGAACGTAATCAGAAGCACAGCGACATCGGCCCTGTCGGCTTTCAGCAGATACCTGAAAGTCCTCCATTCGCTCATGTTGTATGCTACGATGACCAGAATGGCAGCCAGACAGGACAGAGGGACATAGGTCGCATACGGCATCAGGAAAAGATAGATAAGAAGAAGCACGACAGCGTGGACTATGCCGGTAACGGGAGACTTTCCTCCGTTGTTGATACTTGCCATCGTCCTTGCAAGAGCCCCGGTCGCAGGAATTCCGCCGAACATCGGGGTTATTATATTCGCTATCCCCTGCCCGATGAGTTCCGTATTGGAATCGTGTTTCTTTCCGGTCACTCCGTCAGCGACCATTGCTGCCAGAAGGGATTCCACGGCACAAAGGACAGCAATTGTGAAAGCGGGAGACACCAGTCCCATTACAGTCTGATAGTCAAAATGAGGGGCCACCGGCTTCGGCAAAGGAAGGCCTTCGGCCAATTCAGGGAACTTCGATCCTATGGTAGCGAAATCCATACCCGCGAACCTGTTGAGCAAGGTTGCGGCTGCAGTCGCTACAAGCAAGGCCACAAGAGAGCCGGGGATACGTCTGTTCACTTTTCCCCACAGGACGATTATCAGCACACAGCAGACAGACATTATGGCTTCAGCCGGATCAATCGCCCCGATATTCTGGAAATAGCATATCCATTGCGGGATGAAACCTGAAGGCACTTCGATTTCCATCCCGAGAAAGTCCTTTATCTGGGTAGAGAAGATGGTCAGCGCTATACCGCTGGTGAATCCCACCACTATGGGATAGGGGATGAACTTGAAAATCGCCCCCATCCGGCACAGGCCCATCACCACCAGCATCACTCCTGCCATTATCGTGGCGATTATAAGCCCCTGCATTCCATATTCAGCGACTATACCTGCGACTATTACAATGAACGCACCTGTCGGTCCGCCGATCAGGAATCTCGAACCACCGAAGACGGACACAAGAAATCCGGCAATGATTGCCGTTATGAGTCCCTGCTGCGGCGTCACTCCGCTGGCAATTCCGAACGCAATAGCGAGCGGAAGCGCGATGATACCTACGATGACCCCGGCCGCCAGATCTGACGCGAAAGTCTTTGAATTGTAACGTCCTTTCTTGAACAGACTGAAAAACTTGGGTCTGAACACCCCTCTGATACTGAATTCCATACGTAAGGTTTTTTTAGGTTGACGGCCCGCCAGGACCGCAAGACTGTTTCAAAAAGGCCGCAAAGGTAACTCTTTATTTTCAATTTCACGACAGTCCAGCCCATAAAACTGCCGGGTACTCTGGCTTCGGCACCAGCATACCCGGCAGCAGGACTATACTATAATACTGAAACTCTTATCTTGTCCAGCCGGAAGTCCAGTTGGATGAAGTCTCGAATGCTCCCAGACCCGGAGTATAGAATCTGTCCGAAACCTCCACTGATTCAACGATGCTGTTGCCGTCAGCGGCAAGGAAATCATCCTGGCTGTATGATGCGGACTCGTTCTCGTTCCTGAAGTCACCGGTCATGGTGATGTTGGTCAGGACAGAAGTACCGTCAGCGAGAGATGACTGCGTGTGAGCGGTCTCCACATTGATAGTGTGAGGCTTGCCGGTGATGACTGCATTGTCAAGAGAAACCTCGGTACCTGCACGGAGTCTGATACCACGTGAGTTCTCCTCGCTTCCGTTGCCGATAAGGGTTACATAACTGAGATCAGGATGGGAGAACGGCTCTGCGGTCTCGTTGTCACCGTTGTTGTCGCACTCCATAAGGCAGTCGCAGGTAGGGTCGCCCTGATAAGCCACAAGGTGATGTGCCGTTCCGTTCCAGCCTTCGGTCCAGTCGAATGAGTCATCGGTGCAGTTCACTACCACACAGTGGTCAACATTCACGGAACCGCCGAAGAACTCGATACCGTCATCGGATCCGACATAGGTCTGGACGTATGAAATGGTTGTACCCGAACCTACTCCGTAGAGGGAGATACCGTTTGACTCATGCTCGGAGTCAAATGCATATCCTGTATATTCAAGCCTTACATACCTGAGTATTCCTGAATTGTCATCATCGATATTCCCGCCGTAAGGTGCATTGCCGATTTCGGACATTCCACCCTCAGCACCGAGGTTGGTGTGGGCTCTTCCGCAGATGTGAAGACCTCCCCATGCGCCTTCGGATTCCTTCTCGGCTGTCATGACGATAGGGTTCTGTGCCGTGCCCTGTGCATCGATTCTGGCACCCTGCTCGATAAGGATATAGATGACTTCACCGTTGTTCCTTGCCACAAGACGGGCACCTTCCTCTATAGTAAGCGTTGCAGGAGCCTTGACCTGAAGACTTCCGGACAGATAATAGGTCTGGTTGGCCTCAAGGGTAATGTCTTCGGAAACGATTCCTGAAAGATCCCCACCCTCCTGTCCTTCAGGTGTAGTGTTGTTCTTGTTGCAGGCAGTAAAAGCCATTGAGAAACATACCATCATCAGGATTGATGAAAAATAATTGAATCTTTTCATAATTATTGTTTATTAAAGGTATCTTATTCCATATTTTCATGAACGCCTTACAGCGTATAGTTTATGCCGACTTCGAATCCCGGCCCGACATGCCATGCCTCCACCTCGACTGTCCTGCCTGCATTCGGGATATCCTGACGGTAACGGGCAGTCTGATCAAGTATGTTCTTGAATCCGAGACTCACGGACCACTGTCTGTGGAACCTGTAGGAAGCATTGAAGTCAAGGGTATGGAAAGTCATCTGCTTCACATCCCCGAGTCCCATTATTCCGACAGCATGGATACGCGGTCCCTGGATATTATATAGAAGGGCAAGGCTCAGTTCCCTGTTGTCATCGAATTTCGGATTGTAGGTTATGTCCGCATTGACTATGTAAGGGGACGCTCCCTGAAGAGGTCTCTGCATGTTGGTATAGGAACCTGCCGGCAGTTTGACATTGGTGTACATGAACGAGCCGTTTGCACTGACTGTCAGGTCCTTGACAATCTGTTTGCGGACCTCGACCTCGATTCCAGCCGCAATACCGCTGTCAGCGTTGTTGAACGAATGCTCCACCGCACCTCCGGCAAGCCTCTGGATACGCTCGATAGGGTTGTCGAGATATTTATAGTAGGCGGTCACTCCGACCATGTCCATGGAATTCTCTCTGAAATATTCGTACTTCAGGTCGAAATTGTAGTTGTAGCCGTTCTGAAGTTCCTCGTTACCCCTAATCTGCGCCCCTCCGAATGTCTCTTCGTAGAGAAACGGCGCCATCTCCACAAATGAAGGTCTCGTGATGGTCCTTGACAGGGACATCCTGAACGAATGCCCGCCGTTGAGCGAATATTTGAGATTGATGGCCGGGAAAAGATCGAAAGCATCTATGTTGCGCACCTCATCCGTACTGTAGTCGGTCGTATAGGCAACGCTCTGACGGCTTGCCTCGAAACGCAGGCCTGCATTGAGGAACCAGCGTTCGGAGAACTGCATATCGGCCTCTACATAAGCCGCTGCTATGGCATTGAAGGCATCATAGTGATTCCTCTTCTGCTTGTTCCTGTCCACCGTGACCAGGCCGCTGCTGATGGCCTCGTAGCCGAGATATCTGTCCACATCCCAGGTGTCGGTAATCACATCGTTGATGTCATCCACGTCATAGTAGAACCTGGTCACATCGAAATTCCTGGTCTTGTACTTGGCTGTCACGCCGAACCTCATCGTATAGTCCTCATTGAATACACGGGTATTCTTTTCCGACAGGACGAATTCGTTCTCGTCCAGTTTACCGAAATACCTCTGTGTCTCCTGTGCGTTGAGTTTGAAGAAATTGAGGTCGCCCGAAGAATTCCTGCGGAACATCACCTGACGGCGGTCCGGTTCGTCACTTGAAGTGAAACTCGCGGATGCTCCCCAGTCGAAGAGCCAGTTGTGGTCGCCGCTCTCGTGATGTCCCGAAAGTTGATAGTTCTGCAAGGTATAGTAATGGGTTATGAAGTTGTGTCCCACCAGGTCGTATGACTCGAAATAGTCCATACCGCTTCTGTCAAGGAAGGAATTCTCGGCATTGCGGGCAAAGAATGCAGTCAGGCTTATGCTATCGCTTTCCCTGAGGGTCTGTTCAAGGTTGAGCAGGCCGGCAATGTCCAGTTTCCTCTTGTAACTGTTGTAATTGTACTCGGAGCGCATCGAACCTGAAGAACTTGCCTCATAGGTGCGGTAGAAGGCATCCTTTACGGTCTCGTCTCCGGACTTGATGCTGAAAGAGGCAAGGAGGTTGAACTTGTGGCTTCCGACATCGAAACTGCGGCCATAACCTATATTGCCGTTCAAGTCCGGAAGGGCCTTGGTAAAGTAGGAATTGAATGTAGTCTCGAAAATATTGTTCTCCCTGACATACTGGCCGAACTGATTGTATGCAATGTTGTCCGCAGTGGGATTGAGTCTGTAGGTATGGAAGAGGGACCTGCTGTCCATACGGCCGAAATCCTGGAATACAGTGCCGAAGTAGCCGCCGGAAGAGAATCCGACAGTGAAGAAATCCTCGGAACCTTCCTTGGTGCTTATATCCACGTGCGCTCCGGAATAGTCGGCGAATGAACTCGCCTCATATACCTTGCTGACCGTAATGTTCTGGATGGTGGACGCAGGGAAAATGTCAAGCGGGATCAGTTTGTTGTCCGGGTTCGGGGATGCTATCGGGAGCCCGTTCAGGGTCGTGGTGCTGTATCGGTCACCCAGTCCTCTGACAATCAACTGACCTGCACTTGCTATCGATATACCGGACAATTTCGCGACACTTTCCTGGGCGTTGGATATTCCCTTTACACTCATCTCCTTCGCACCCATATTCTCTATGGCAAAGGCTGAGTTGATCCTCTCCTGCTGAAGAGCCTGGAGGGATTCGAGGGATTTGCGGGCAGTGACAACGGCATCCTCGATCATTCTCTGGTCCGGCTGCATCACAATCCTGTATATGCCATCCGCTTCCGGTGCCAGCCGGACATAGTTTCCTTCAGAGGCTGACAGCCCGTCTGCGGACAGGACCGAAACATCGGCGGATTTTCCGGACACACTGACCTGCATTGATACATTGAAGAATCCGACGTATGAGACCACAAGCCTGTAGTCCCCGTCTCCGAGAAGCAACTCGCACTTTCCGTCAAGGTCAGTCACCACTCCGGTAGTCGTCCCTTCTATAAGGACCGCTGCCCCTATAAGAGGTTCTCCTGAAACAGCATCTGTCACAACTGCTTTCAGAACAGAATCGCCTTCATCGGCGGATGTGGCGCCCAGTTCCCATACAGGGAAGAACATCAACGAAAGAAACGCCGCTATTATCTTTACACTTTTCATATCGGGGGCAAAAGTAGCACCCGGCAATGAAAGATATTTTAAGACTCTTTTATAATAATGTTACAGATTGTTACGGTTCCGTTAAATTGTTAAATTTCCGTTAATCCCTGCATAACAGCCTGAAACAGGCCGATCACCGGCAACAGGAAAGCAAGGGTCAATGCTGCGGATAGAGCCAGTACCGGCGGGAGAGCGTCCTGAAGGCTGGGACATCCTTGTTCCAGTACCGCTCTATGTCCGAAACCCGGTAAGCCTTTCCGAATTCGGTACGGATATATGAAGTGCCGCAGACCTTGTCGAAAAGCCCTATCCTGCTTGCCGTCTGGAACGGTTTCCTGCCAGGATACAGCCGCGCAACAGCCTGCATCACATAGAACTGTGTCAGTGTGACAGAAGCGGCTTCGTAATCAGTGAAAAAATACTGGACGCCCTTGACCTGCTTTCCTGCACTGCTTCCGGAGAAAGGCTTGTAATATATGGTCCTGAACTCCACCCCAGGCAGATCGTAACTGTCCAGTTCCGCCTTGAGGTCCTCCGCATCGATCCACTCCGCCCCGAAAACACCGAAAGGCAGGGTATATCCTATCCCGATGTTCAGGAAATTATAGAGTTCCCCGCAGATTCCGGCAGCGGAATAGTTGATTGCAGATCCGGCAGTGGGTATATTCGGAGACGGAAGCAGCCACGGCAGACCTGTATCCTCATACAGCATATCCCTGCTCCATCCCTCCATCGGAATGACTGTCAAACGGCACCGTACTGGAGGCTGCCCCCCGGTCTGGCCGCAGTTCAGCCCCTCTTCATTGACGAGCATAGCCAGTTCCCCCACTGTGAGCCCGTATATATAAGGTATCCTGTACTGGCCGACAAACGAAATGAAGCCGTCTTCGGCAACGCAGCCTTCCACCTTGTTCCCTCCGAGAGGGTTCGGCCTGTCCAGAACCATAACCTCGATGTCCTTTTCCGCACAGGCCTCCATCACAAGACCCAGAGTACTGATAAAGGTATATGACCTCGCCCCCACATCCTGGATATCATAGACCATGACATCTATCCCCTCCAGCATCTGAGGCGTCGGCTTGCGTGTAGCCCCGTACAGGGAATATACAGGCAGCCCCGTAGCGGGATCGGTCACATCACTGACCTTGCCTCCGGCATACACATCCCCCCGCACTCCGTGCTCAGGCCCGAAAAGGGCGACCAGATTGACCCCCTCCGCATTATGGAGTATATCTATGGTGGAACGCAGGTTTCTGTCAACTCCGCTCGGATTGGTGACCAGACCGACACGTTTCCCTCTCAACGGAGCGAAATCCATCCTTTCCAGCACCTCGATCCCGGGACGTACGACCGGTCTGTATGTCCGCCCCGGTTTTTCCGCATCGGATACCGCTTCACATGTTTCCGCCACCCTGCCGGCAGGACCGGCGATTTCCCCTGTCATATAATCATAAGGGACAAAGACCGTATCATTGACCTGGACAGTATCCCTGACAATGACAAGTACCGTATCCGTCTTGGACTTTTTCCGTTTTTTCCGAGGCCGGTCTGCCGCAGAAGCATCCACGGTCATAAACAAAACCAGCAATACACCGAAGCACAACAATATTCTATTTTTCATATCACAATAAATTTTATCCACCTGTCATTCCTAGCGTCCTCCTGTCATTCTGAGTGCCAGCGAAGAATCTGACACAGGAAACCGGAGAGGACTCCAGATCCTTCACTCCGCCTGCGGCTCCGTTCAGGATGACAAGGACGATTCGTTCAGGATGACAAAACAGTCCGTTCAGGATAACAAAGAACAGTTTCATTTATGCTGGCCCGTTCTCTTTCCATATTCCGGATCCACCTTCACAAGCAAAGTCACCCCTATCGTAGCCAGACAACATACGGCAACCATCCAGAAAAAGCCTGTATAGCCGAGCCATTCCTGCAGATATCCCGCGACCATTCCCGGAAGCATCATGCTCATCGCCATAAAGGCGGTGCAAAGGGAATAATGCGATGTCTTGAACTCACCGTCGGAAAAATACATCATATAGAGCATATATGCAGTGAATCCGAATCCGTACCCGAACTGGTCGAACGCCACGCAGAAATTGATGACCCACAGGCTGGAAGGCTGTGCAATGGCAAGATACAGGAATACCAGACAAGGAAGGGCCAGGCTCAGGGCCATAGGCCACATCGATTTCTTCAGTCCCCATCTTGAAGCGGCCAT
>CALVAE010000102.1 GCA_944325465.1 uncultured Bacteroidales bacterium
TTGGGAGAAACGCTTGTCAGACAAGCCTTCTGCCAGAATACCGGCTACAGGGAACTGGAATGCGGAGAACTGGTGCTGAGCGACGGTTTCGGCAAGAAACTGCCGCTCAGCGTCTTCGTCCGTCTCTCCCGGTAAATGCCCTTACCACCCCTGTCATTCTGAGCGCCAGCGAAGAATCCGACAAGGTTCCGGAAAGATTATCCGGCAACGGCGGAGACGAGGTCATCCAGAGCCTTCTCCATAGCCTCGCCTCCTTCTGTATCACCGTTCTGCTTGAGGATATCCGCCACATAGAAGATGTAATGGCATGTCTCCTCGAAATTGCTCTTGGCATAATCGTAGAATTCCATGTAGAATCTCGCAGACACGAGCAATTCATCCACAAAACGCTGCGCCAGCGCATGTCCCTTTTCAGGAGCACCTGCATCATAGTAAAGGGCTATCATCTCGAGAACGTTCCTCTCGTTGATGAAACCGAGATATGACATGTCCAGAGGGTACACGGACTCCGGAACGCAGTCCTGGCATTTGTCCAGAACCTCAACGGCCCTGTCTGCATATCCGGCCTTCAACTGCTCCTTGGCCACATTGAGGAAGACCCCGCGCTGGGACATGACTCCGCAGAACGTGTAGAAATTCTGATAATCGGCAAAATAGTCTGTCCTCTTGAGGGCATCCCAACTGAATACGGAATTAACCTTTTCATACAGGTCATCCGCATCGGCAAATCCGATATCGGTCTGTTTCATCCTGTTTTTGACAGGCACGAACTTGTAGGAGAATCCCTCGTACATCAGGTATTCCTTGATACCCATATTGATGTCCCCTCCCATATTCAGGAGGTTGATCGGACGGTCCCACTCGTAATTGGAAAGCAGATCCAGCATGAACAGTTCCGGCTTTGTGATGTAGTCCTTGTCAGCCGGTATGGTAAGCACGATTTCATCAGGAATGAGATCCGCATATTTCTCCTCCAGGATTCCCGACCTGATGACATTTTCCTTGTTGACCGGGACGGAAATGCGTCTTGACATTATATAGTCCACCATCCTGCCGCTCGTCAGTTCTATCTTGGCCTTCGGATGCTTGAATACATCCATTACCGTCGAAATCGGGATGATGGTGTCCCGGGTGTCGTAAATGTATATGAATTCATTCGTTCCGTAGAGATACTGCTCCGGCTCGACAGAAAGAGGAAGCGGCCTGGACTCGTTGCAGGCATACTTCATCTGGTCGATATGCCAGTCGGTCCCGAGGAGGGACGTGTTGCAGATACGCACGTCTGTCCTGACATTCTCGACCTCCTGTGCATACCACAGAGGGAAGGTATCGTTGTCCCCGTGAGTAATCAGGATGCCCTGGGACCCGACGGAGTTGAGATAGTTCCTTGCCATTTCCACTGCGGTCGCCCTGTGGCTGCGGTCGTGGTCATCCCAGTTCTGCTGTGCCATCAGCACAGGCACTCCGAGACAGGCTACGGAAACTGCAACTGCTACAGCGGTCTTCGCCCGGCTCCGGGACATCGCCCTTGCAATCCATGAATACAGGGCAAGCACTGCAAGCCCTATCCAGATAGAGAAGGCATAGAACGATCCTGCATAGGCATAGTCCCTCTCCCTGACCTGATACGGAGGCTGGTTGAGATAGATGACGATTGCTATTCCGGTCATGAAAAACATCAGGAACGTCACCCAGGAACCGCGCTTGTCCCTTGCGAACTGGAAGAAAATCCCTATTATCCCCAGCAGGAGAGGAAGCATGTAATAATGGTTCTTGGCCTTGTTGTCCTTGAGATATGCCGGAGCATTGCTCTGGTCTCCGAGCCTGGCCTCATCTATCAGGCCGATACCGCATTCCCAGTTGCCTGTGAACATTTCCCCGGGAACAGGACTGTGTATGTCATTCTGCCTTCCGGCGAAATTCCACATGAAATATCTCCAGTACATCCAGTTTAACTGGTAGTCGAAGAAGAACTTGAGATTCGCCCCGAAGGTAGGCTTCCTGTATGTCTGTCCCGGTATGGTCTTGCCCTTGCCGTCCATATACGCCAGGTAGAAATCCTCATAGCGTCCGTCCGGACTCGTGGCCCACATGCGCGGGAAGAACATCTTGCCTTCGGAAGAATACACAGGGGTGATCTGCCCGTCGGTCTTGATGTACCTGTCCCCCATCGGAGCCCAGTACTGCGGAATCTCTATCTCGTATGGGGCATCGAAGTACTGTCCGTACACAAGAGGGTTGCTTCCGTACTGCTCGCGTCCGAGATACCTGACGAGAGTGAAAGGATTGTCAGGCTGGTACTCGTTCGTAGGAGTCTTGACAGAAGACCTGATGATGATAACGGAAAATATGGAGAAACCTATGATTATGGTAGTAAAGCAAAGCAATACCGTATTGGCCAGGACCTTCTCTTTCTTCATCGTCATGAAAAGCCCCCAGAAACACAGGGCAAGCAGGACAATCATGAAGAAAGCGGCGCCTGTATTGAACGGCAGTCCCAGCACGTTCACGAAGAACAGGTCCACGTACGCGGCAGTCTTCGGAAGGAAAGGAATGATGACGAACAGAATGACCGCCAATATGATACAGCCTATTGCGAATATCTTTACATATTCCCAGAAGGTATAGTGGCCGTCCTCCCTTTTCCTGTAATAATAAAGGAATACAAGGGCGGGGATAGCCAGAAGATTCAACAGATGGATACCTATGGAAAGACCCATCAGAAAGGAAATCAGCACGATCCAGCGGTTTGCATAAGGGGTGTCCGCCTGCTCGTACCATTTGGTCATGGCCCAGAATACAAGGGCCGTCACGAGAGACGACATGGCATAGACCTCGCCCTCCACTGCAGAGAACCAGAAGGTATCCGAGAAACAGTAGGCAAGGGCACCGACAATACCAGAGCCGTATATCGCGACAGCCTTCCCCACAGGCCATCTGCCGTCACTGTCCGGAGTCACCAGTCTTTTCGCAAGAAAGACAATGGTAAGATAAAGGAAGAATATCGTCAGCGCGGAGCACAGCGCACTCATGGCATTCACGGCGACAGCGGCATGCATGTTATCGGTAAACATCGTGAAGAACCTGGCCACCAACTGGAAGACCGGGTTTCCCGGAGGGTGTCCCACTTCCAGTTTGTACGATGATGCGATGAATTCCCCGCAGTCCCAGAAGGAAGCCGAAGGCTCAATGGTCATCAGATATGTAATGGCCGCCACTACAAAAACCACCGCTGCAGAAATCCTGTTCCAAAGATTGAATTTTCCGTTATCCATAATGTCTTCTAACTAAATTGCCGGCATTGAAGGCCAACAAATCTGCAAATATACTCACAGAATACTTATATTTGCAAAAATTATTAACATCATTGCAAGCATTACGGACTGATCTATGGCAGATAACGACTGGAAGAAAAGACTCGGTGTAGTATATTCGACCAACCCGGATTTCCGGTTTACGGAGGAGGAAGAGGAAAAGACCGAAACCCTGCAGCCCTCGGCCCAGAAACTCATTGTCAGCATCGACAGAAGGAACAGAGCGGGCAAGCAGGTAACCCTGGTAACCGGGTTCATAGGCTCTGATGAGGACCTCGCCGCATTGGGGAAGACCCTCAAGGTAAAGTGCGGTGTCGGAGGGACGGCAAAGAACGGGGAAATCACCATACAGGGGGACTTCAGGGACAAGGTGACCGCCCTGCTGTGTGATATGGGATACAAGGCGAAAAGGGGGAACTGACATGCCGGACACCACTGCTCGTACGCCGGGAACGGACACTACGGCATTCTTTCCTGCCGACTCCATGCCGGCAGCCGCCGCCCCGCTGGAGGAAGCGTTTTCCGGAGGGGAAACATACCTGGAACAGGATGCCAGGGACACATTGCAGGCCAGGACAGGGAGGGACAGCATTCCGGACAGGATCACAGGCCTGCTGACGGTCATCTGCATATTCACAATGCTGCTTTCCCTGAAGAAACTGGTAAACATCATCCCGTCCCTGCTCGGTTGCGCCGTCAGATGGAAAGAGGCATTCAATCTGGAATACAACATGAAACTGAGCAGGGACAGGGACATTGTCTTCTTCATACTGCTCCTGCCGTTCTGCCTGGTGGTCACCAAATTCGGCATATACAGCCCGGACTTCATGGCACCGCTGGATGCGTTCATGCGACTTGCCGTCTTCGCCGGAATCTTCACCGTCTACCTGCTGCTGCGCAGGACCCTCGGATTCATCTTCCGGTCAGCCGACATCGACAGGAAGGCATATTCCGCAGCGCAGAAACTTTTCCTTACCTTCTTCAACCTTACCGTCCTGTGCAGCCTTGCAATCGCAGGAACCCTGTCATACACGAATCTGGAAACAGACACGATACGGGCAATACTCTGCTACGTTTTCCTGTTCTTCTATATAGTCTTCATTATCCGCAAATCTCAAATTTTTAGTCACTATTGCTCTGTTTTCTCAACAATTTTGTACCTTTGCACCCTTGAAATTTTACCGACCGGACTTCTGATAGTCCCGGCAATGTTTTTATAGAAGATGATTAAACGCATATTGGTATCCCAACAGCCTCCTAAGGCTGCCACGCCTTATGAAGCAATCTCCGGAAGGTTTGGAGTCACTTTCGATTTCATACCTTTCTTTCTGATAGAGCCGGTCTCTTCCCGTGAATTCAGGGCACAGAGAATCAACATCCTTGATTACACTGCAATCGTATTTTCCGCCAGATCCACGATAGACGCATTCTTCCACCTGTGTGAGGAACTCAGGATCAAGATTCCGGAAACGATGAAATATTTCTGCACCACGGAAGCGGTTGCCATGTATCTGCAAAAGCATATCGTGTACAGGAAACGCAAGATATTCTTCGGAAACGGTACGGCCGAATCCGTGATTGCCCTGATCGGAACCAAACACAAGGGAGAGAAGTTCCTCATCACCACTTCCGATTCCCCGAACAACGACATTACCAGATCGTTCGAATCCACCGGTTTCGACTTCAAGAGCGCCATCTTCGTCAAATCCGTATCACAGGACCTGAAAAGCGTGGACATCAGTTCATACGACATGATTGTCCTGTACAACAAGGCGGACGTGAAATCCCTGTTCGAGAATTTCCCGGACTTCAATCCTGAGGGGGTAAAATTCGTTTCCTACGGGAAATCGGTCGTGAAGGCAATGGAAGAAGCCGGCCTCAAGATAGCCATCTCGGCACCGTCAGTGGAAGCGCCGTCGGTTGCAAGGGCCATTGAACTGTACCTGGAACAGAACGACTGACAGATGGCCACCCGTGTCCATACCCTTCCCAAGGAAGAGAGACTCAGCAGCAGAAAAGACATTTCAGACCTCCTCGCCCGCGGAATTTTCTGCGATGCTCCGGGAAAACTGAGATTCTGCTACAGGAAAGACACGGGAAGCGGCCTGAACAGGATAATGGTCTCGGTACCGAAAAGGTATTTCAAGCGGGCCGTACGGCGCAATCTCCTGAAACGCAGGATCAGGGAAAGTTACAGGAAGCAGAAATTCGGACTTGAAGGGACGGGGACGGACATCATGTTCATATACAGCGGAAAGGAAATCATGCCGTATGCGGACATCCATGAATCCGTCGGAACCATAATAAAGAAAATCAACTGCAATGAACGCAGGTAAAGCCGGTGCAATATTCAGGAAAATAGCCGTTTCCCCATTCATTTTTCTGATACGGTTCTATCAGGTATGCATCAGCCCTCTGAAGCCGCCTTCCTGCAGGTTCACTCCGACCTGCTCGCAATATGCCCTGGAAGCCTTCCGCAAGCACGGACCTTTCAAAGGCCTGTATCTGACGGTACGCAGACTTCTCAGATGCCATCCGTGGGGAGGCAGCGGATATGATCCTGTCCCGTAAAACGGATATAAAACAGAGCGGATATGCCAAAAAAAGAAGGAATAAGGCAACTTTTCGACAATATAGCCCCTGAATACGACAGGCTCAACCACCTGCTGTCCCTGGACATTGACAGGACATGGAGGAGCAGGGCAGTCAGACAGATCGCAGATGTCCAGGTCCCTCAGAATATCCTGGATGTAGCCTGCGGAACGGGGGATTTTTCCATTGCCATCGCCAGGAAATCCGCACCGGGAAGCCATGTGACAGGACTGGACCTCTCCGAAGGGATGCTCGCAATCGGAAGGGAGAAAATCCACAAGGCAGGACTGTCATCCGTCATCAGCCTCGAACTGGGGGATTCGGAAGACATCCCATACGGAGAAGGCTGTTTCGACAGGGTATCGGTCGCTTTCGGAGTCCGGAACTTCGAACATATCGACACGGGGCTGGAAGAAATGTACAGAGTCCTGAAAAAGGGAGGCAAACTCGTAATACTTGAACTTTCCGTCCCTGGGAACAGAATCATGCAATGGATATACAACCTGTATTTTCTCAAGATACTGCCCGTCATCGGAGGCAAGGTATCCGGGCACCGGAGCGCCTATGAATACCTTCCCGCTTCCGTACTGGATTTTCCCAAGCCGGACGCATTCAAGACCATGATGGAAAGAGCAGGCTTCACTTCCGTCAGGCACAAGTCCTTCACTTTCGGCATCTGCAGGATGTTCACCGGCCTGAAACGATAGGGCCGGAGTTACAGCAGGTATATCAGATAGCCCAGTCCTCCCAGAAGGGCGAAACAGAAGACCGACACCGACAGAAGGGGAAGCATCGGATCCAGGTCCTTGCCGGACCTTTTCCATACTCCTGCCAGATGCACGATGAACAGAGGCAGGGTCAGCACGAAGAGATAATGCCAGATATCGTACACCCTCATCATGGAATATGCCGCCATACAGCACCAGCCGACCGCAATCAGGCAGGTATGGTAAACCTTTGCACCGGTCTCCCCGATTTTCAACGGTATGGTGATCCTTGTCGCCGCATCTGTTGACATGTCCCTGATATTGTTCACATTCAGCACCGCCACGCTGAAGGCCCCTATCGCAGAAGCAGGCAGGAGTATCCTCCAGAACATTTCATGCGAAGCGATGAAATAGGCTCCCGCCACGGATACCAGGCCGAAGAAGACAAAGACATAAAGGTCCCCCAGTCCCCTGTATCCGTACGGATTCCGTCCGAGAGTATATCTCATGGCGGCGAGAATAGCGGCCGCACCGAGCACCATGAACAGAAGTGGCTCGACAGCGAAAAAGGTCCCGAACGAACACCGGATCATTGCCAGGCCGAAAACCACGCACAATATGACATACAGGGCAATCATCCTCTTGAAATCCTTCTTCTGTAGGTGGCCGTCCGTCAGGGAATATGCCGGGCCCAGCCGTCCGTCTCCGTCCGTACCGTTGAGGAAGTCTCCCAGTTCGTTCGAGACATTGCTCAGGATCTGAAGGCAGACTGTCGTCAGCAGAGCGAAAAGAATGACTGTCCAGTGTACCTTGTAATCCGCCAGGGCGAGCATCAGTCCGAGAGAGACACCGGCCACGGAAAGAGGCAGGGTACGAAGCCTCATTGCCGACACATAATACTTGAATTTACCCATTTTAACGCTTACAACTCGTAAAACAACACATTAAACAACAAAATTTACAACCCTTGTCAGGTTCTTATTGACGACCTTTGTCTCCGGTTAAGAATCTTATTCGTCTCTTGTCGTCGGGAACGGACGTGTGCAATTTCATCCTTCCCGGCACAAAGAATCCTCCACGGAGGAAAATAAAGAGGTCGCCGTGAAGGTGACCTCTTTATTTGTGTTCCCTCTTCGGGAAGAGAACTTTCAAAAGAAGGGAAACCGCATGGCCGGTGGCCATAAAGACATTGGAAAGGCGCATGTCATAGACGAACTGCTCTTTCAGCGGCCTTCCTTTCGGATCCATCAGGGCGGCGAACCTTTTCTTCAGCGGATAGGCGGAATTTCTCCACGCCGGCAACCCGGGATTACGGTCACAGACAGCAAGCACTCCCGGCGCGACCACCGATGTTATTCCAGCCCTGGAGGCCCGGACCCCGTAATCGTAATCTCCGAAACTGTGACTGTAAACCGGGTCCATTGTCCCGACAGTTTCATAGACGGATTTCGGGACAAGGACAAGATTGCCGTTGAACACATCGCACACGACCGGGATTATGGGATCAGGAGGGATGATTTTCCCTGATGAGGTACGCCCGCCATAACTGTAATTCCCTTTTGAATCCACTGCAGTCCCGACCACGACAGCCTTATGCTTCAGATAAGCCGAATTTTCCAGCAGCGTGGCAAATGCCCCGGGCTTGAGGGAAGTGTCGTCATTGAGCCATATATAGAAGTCCGGAGAATCTTCCGCCGCTTTCTCCCATGCGGCACACATCCCCCTGTTCCAATACAGGGAACCGTTCCCCCTTATTATCCGGACATCCGGGTAAGCCTCCGATACCGCATCGTAGGTCCCGTCCGTACTGGCATCATCAGTCAGATATATGGAAAAGGAATACCGGCCGTCGGCCTTCATTGACTCTATCTGCTCATAACAGTTCTTTATGCAGGCAAGAGTCATGGCCTTCCTGTTGAAAACAGCCATCAGTATCGCGACCTTCATCATATCAGTCAAGTTTGAGAACAGCCATGAACGCGCTCTGGGGAACCTCTACCGTACCGATCTGGCGCATGCGCTTCTTTCCCTGCTTCTGCTTTTCAAGAAGTTTCCTCTTTCTTGTGATGTCGCCTCCGTAGCATTTGGCGGTAACATCCTTCCTGACAGCCTTGACAGTCTCCCTGGCGATTATCTTCGCTCCGATAGCGGCCTGGATGGCGATATCAAACTGCTGGCGCGGGATCAGTTCCTTGAGTTTCTCGCATATCCTGCGCCCGAAATCATACGCATGGTCAGCATGTATGAGGGACGAAAGGGCATCTGCCGGCTCTCCGTTGAGGAGGATATCCAGTTTGACAAGTCTGGCCGGACGGAACCCGATCACATGGTAATCAAACGAAGCATACCCCTTCGATATCGATTTCAACTTGTCATAGAAATCGAAGACGATTTCTGACAACGGCATCTCGTAGGTGAGTTCCAGCCTGTCTGCCGTGATGTAATGCTGGTTGACAAGCACTCCCCTCTTGTCAAGGCACAGTTTCATTATCGGACCGTAGAATTCCGCCTTTGAAATCACCTGCGCCCTGATATACGGCTCTTCGATCCTGTCGATAAGTGTCGGGGCGGGAAGGCCGGAAGGATTGTGTACGTCTACAACTTCACCCTGGGTGGTATAGACCTTATATGATACGTTGGGAACGGTGGTGATAACATCCATCCCGAATTCACGGAAAAGCCGTTCCTGGACAATTTCCAGATGAAGCAGGCCGAGGAAACCGCATCTGAACCCGAATCCGAGGGCGAGGGACGACTCCGGCTCGAACACCAGGGAAGCGTCGTTCAGTTGGAATTTCTCGAGTGACGAACGCAATTCCTCATACTGGTCCGTCTCCACCGGATACATTCCGGCAAAAAGCATAGGCTTGACCTCCTCGAATCCGGCTATGGCCTCCGAGCACGGGTCGGACACATGGGTGATGGTATCGCCCACCTTGACCTCGGCAGCCGTCTTGATGCCCGAAATGATATAACCCACGCTTCCGCACGGGATTTCGTCTCTCGGACAGAGTTTCATCTTCAGCACTCCGACTTCATCAGCCTCGTACTCCCTGCCTGTATTGAAGAACTTGACCTTGTCGCCTGTCCGGATCGAACCGTTTTTCACCTTGAAGTATGCAATTATACCTCTGAATGAATTGAATACCGAATCGAATATGAGAGCCTGCAACGGAGCATCGGGATCCCCGGAAGGAGCAGGAATCCTCTCCACGATGGCATCCAGTATGTCCCGGACACCCTCGCCGGTCTTCCCTGAAGCAAGCAGCACCTCCTCCGGCTTGCAGCCCAGCAGATTGACCACCTGGTCCGTGACCACATCCGTCATGGCCGCATCCATATCTATCTTGTTCAGCACCGGAATGATTTCAAGATCATGCTCTATCGCAAGATACAGATTGGATATGGTCTGCGCCTGTATCCCCTGGGTCGCATCCACGACCAGCAAGGCCCCTTCACAGGAGGCAATCGCCCGCGACACCTCATACGAGAAATCCACATGCCCCGGGGTATCGATAAGGTTGAGGATGTATTTCTCCCCCTTATACGTGTACTCCATCTGTATGGCATGGCTTTTTATGGTAATGCCCTTTTCCCGCTCCAGATCCATGGAATCAAGCACCTGGGATTCCATTTCCCGGCTGCTCAGGGTATTGGTAATCTCGAGCATCCTGTCCGCGAGAGTGCTTTTGCCGTGATCGATATGGGCTATTATGCAAAAATTCCTTGTGTTGTTCATGTTCAGACTGTAACCTGCACCGGCTTTCACCGGAAATATATCGCAAAGATACATCAAATAATGAAATTTTTTGTACTTTTGTCTTGATGCAGGAAAATCTGCATTATGTTAACCCAATCTATCGCAATGGCAAGTATCGAAGAACTTACAAGAATCGCCTCCCAGGTGAGGCGTGACATCATAAGGATGGTCACGGCGGCAAAATCCGGGCATCCCGGAGGATCGATGAGCAGCGCAGATATTCTCACTGCTCTTTATTTTAATGTCATGAAACATGATCCGGCCACATGGACCCGCGAAGGCAAGGGTCAGGACGTCTTCATCCTCTCAGCCGGACATCTGGCTCCCGTCTACTATTCCCTGCTTGCCAGAACGGGATATTTCCCCGTGAGCGAACTGGGGACGTTGAGAAAATTCGGTTCCAGACTGCAGGGCCACCCGTCGGTCGAGACAGGAGTTCCTGGCATATACCAGACTTCCGGCTCTCTCGGACAGGGGCTGTCCGTAGCCGCAGGCTTCGCATTGGCCAAGAAAGCGGACAAGGATGACAGCATCGTCTACACCCTGCTCGGAGACGGGGAATGCGAAGAAGGCCAGATATGGGAAGCGGCAATGTTCTGCGCCCACCACAAGACGGACAACCTGATTGCGATGGTAGACTGGAACGGCCAGCAGATAGACGGCAGGATCGATGACATTGCCGGAGTCGGGGACCTGAAACCGAAGTGGGAGGCATTCGGATGGGACGTGCTCGAATGCGACGGGCACGATTTCAACAGTATGCTTCCGGCATTCGGCCAGGCAAAGGAAATGCTGGGCAAAGGCAGGCCGGTGGTCATCCTCATGCGTACCGACATGGGCCGCGGTGTGGATTTCATGTGCGGCACCAACGAATGGCACGGCAAGGCCACCAATGCGGAACAGTGCGAAAAGGCCATGTCCCAACTTGAAGAGACCCTCGGAGACTACTGATCCGTAACTCCAACCGACAAGAATCAGATCCCATCACCCAGTAAAAGAAAGACAATGAAAGAATATACCAATTCAGGCAATAAGGATACAAGAAGCGGTTTCGGGGCCGGGCTGCTTGAAGCCGGACGACGTGACAGTTCGATCATAGCAATGGCAGCAGACCTTGCAGGCTCTGTCAAGATGAGCGCATTTGCTAAGGAATTCCCCGACAGGTTCTTCCAGTGCGGCATAGCGGAGGCGAACATGATCGGAGTGGCGGCAGGACTCGCCATTACGGGCAAGACCGTATTTGCCGGTTCATTCGCCGAATTCGTCACAGGCCGTGTATATGACCAGATCCGACAGGAAGTGGCATACGGGAACACGAATGTCAAGATATGTGCATCCCATGCCGGCATCACTCTCGGGGAAGACGGGGCGACCCATCAGACGATGGAGGACATAGCCCTTATGCGTGCCCTTCCGGGGATGGTCGTAATCAATCCTTGCGACTACAACCAGACAAAGGCAGCCACCATGGCCGCAGCCGAATATGTCGGACCTGTATATCTCCGTTTCGGAAGGCCGGCGGTTCCTAATTTCACCCCTGAAGACCAGAAATTCGAGATAGGCAAGGCGGTAATGATGAATGAAGGAAGCGATGTGACGATATTCGCCACCGGCCACCTTGTGTGGGAGGCCCTGCTCGCCTGCAAGGAACTTGAAAGGCAGGGGATTTCCGCCGAAGTCATAGATATCGCCACAATCAAGCCGATTGACAGAGACGCCGTAATAGCCTCCGTACGGAAAACAGGAGCCGCAGTCACGGCAGAAGAGCACAATACCGCCGGAGGGCTGTGCGAAGTTATCTGTACCGTTCTGGTATTGAACTGCCCTGTCCCTGTGGAAATAGTTTCCGGCGGAGACAGATTCGGACAGAGCGGCAGTCCGGCAGAACTCATGGCGGCATACGGACTTGATGCCGCAAATATCGTAAAGGCTGCGCTCAAGGCCATTTCAAGGAAATGATTCCTGCCACGGTGCCATGCTCAGTGACAGGGAGATAATGTCGGTTTACCGTTCCGGTGACAAGGACAGGGCATTCATGGCGCTTATGGACAAGTACCGGGAACGGCTTTACTGGCACATCAGGAGATTCACCTGCTCCCACGAAGACACTGATGACCTGCTGCAGGAGACATTCGTCAAGATATGGACGGGTCTTCCGGGTTTCCGTGAGGACTCGCATCTTTTTACCTGGATATACAGAATCGCGACAAACGAGACACTGAACTTTCTCCGGAAGAAAAAGTTACGGTGTCTCTTGAATGCCGTGTCCCTGGATGATCTCCTATGCTCGAAAATAGAGAGTGACCCGTACTTCAACGGGAACGGGCTGCAGCGGGAACTGCACAAGGCCATACAGAAACTTCCGCCACGTCAGAAGGCGGTATTCAACATGAGATATTTCGATGACATGACCTACGATGAGATTTCTGAAATCCTCGGCACTTCACCCGGTTCGCTGAAAGCCTCGTATCACCACGCATACATGAAAATCAAGGAAGAACTCAAAAAAATTTTTTAACTTTTCCACGTTTTCTTGTCTAATATACCGATGGGAAAAGAGAAAGACATATCAGAGAGCCTTGAAAGGCTGAAGGAAATGCCATACGGCATTCCCGAAGGGTATTTTTCCGGCCTCGGGGAAAAGGTCCTGGCAAGGATTGCCGAGGAAAGGCATCGCAGAAGAAAACGTGCCGCATACCTTTCCGCAGCAGCAGTATCCGCAGCCATCATCGCCGGAGGCGGACTGTACATGCTGTCAGAAAAAGCGGATGGCATGGACGACATCCGGGCAGAATATCTCTTCTATCAGGACACCGACATCATCCCGGTCACTGCCCCCGAGACACTCTATCTCTCATCATCCGATGAATCTTCCGATGCCCTGACTGCAGAGGACATCATCGACTATCTGGTGTATTCCGGAATAGAACCTGAAGAAATTTTCTACTAAAAGATACGGACAATGAAAAGATTACTGGTTTTTACACTTGTTTTTCTGATTTCAATCCCTGCCCTGTTTTCCCAGGACAGATGCTGTGACTGGAGGGACAGGATACAGAGCGAGCGGGTGGCATTCATAACTGACGAACTTTCCCTGACCCCGAAAGAAGCCGAAAAATTCTGGCCGGTATATAACATATACCGGGACAGGAAAGAGGAAATCCAGAACAGAATCCGCGAAACCTATCGTGCCCTTGATGAAGCCGACAGGAACGGGACTGTCACCGATGCATGCATAGCCGACTATGTAAAGGCTCTTGATGCCAAAGAAGGAATCGAAACGGAGGCTCTGAAAGAGTACAGGAAAATCCTACCGACCGAAAAGATAGCCAAACTGTATCTGGCTGAAGAAAAATTCCGGATCCAACAGATACACCGGCTGCATCACGGCAATGACAGGAATGTCCACGGAAGGCCGGCACCGGAAAAGGGACGTCCGTAAAACGGGTTCAGACAAAAAGGAAATCAGAGACGAGGGAGCGGTATTCGGAAGAATACGTTCCCTCTTCCATTATCGTCAGCACGCTCTCTGACGGGGCATGGCCCGGACCGGCCTCCATCGCGCCGCCGGGAAGGCAAAAGGAAGTTCCTTCGCGGGAGAATTCCATCACAATCCTCGAACAAGGACGGCGGGGGGAAGTCCTTATCCTGACAAGACGCAAGGGGTACATGCCCATCGATACCGCATACCGGCGTACCTCCCTCTCCAAATCGGCCGGCAGGATCATGGAAAGCCTGCCGCTGTCGGAAAGCCATTCTGCGGCAAAGGAAACCAAATCCCTGTATGACAAGGTATCCGCATGTCTTGCCGTCCTTCTCCTCGGGTCGGGAGCCTTGAGAGAACTTTCGAAATAAGGCGGATTGGAAAATACCAGATCATACCTGGCTGAAGGACGGGTAACACGCAAGGAGTCTTCAAAAGATGCCAGAGACTGATGGCAGGCAGTCATTGAACCGCACCACGGAGAACAGGAGAAATTCTCCGAAGCCTCATCGGCGGATGCCTGATCGATATCGATTGCCTCTATGGATATCCCCGGGTCAGGGGAAGAGGCAGACGCGGTCTCCGGAAACAGGCCGTCCGTGCCATACAACGCAACGAAAAGCCTTTGCACCGCCATCAGAGCGACCGAACCGGTACCTGTCCCCACGTCCAGCAGATGACTCTCACGACCGGTTACGGTCATCAGGGCACCGAGAAGGACACCGTCCGTGTTTACCTTCATGGCAGACCGTGAATTGCTCACGGCAAAATGCTTGAATCTGAATACCGGCATTGCGGGAACAGTTGGATTATACTGACATCGGACTGAAATCACTCCCGGACAAAGAGACCGTCTTTCATGAACAGGGAGCGGTCGCACATTGCAGCCAGTTCCGGATCATGGGTCACGATCACTATGGTCTGGCCGTACTTGTCCCTGAGGGAGAAGAAAAGACGATGCAGTTCGGCCTTGGTCCGGCTGTCGAGATTGCCCGAAGGCTCATCCGCATAAAGGACTGCAGGATTATTCACAAGGGCCCGGGCAATGGCCACCCTCTGCTGCTCCCCACCTGACAATTCGGACGGCTTGTGTCCGGTCCTTTCGGAAAGTCCGAGGTCATCAAGAAGCCTGAGCGCGGCAGCCTTCGCCTCCTTTGCTGACCGGCCGGCAATCAGGGCGGGAATCATCACGTTTTCAAGGGATGTGAATTCCGGCAGAAGATGATGGAACTGGAAAACGAAGCCAATCTTCCTGTTTCTGAACTCAGACAGTGTCTTGCTCCCAAGTCCGGACACATCAGTACCGTCTATGGACAAGGAACCGGAATCCGGAGAGGACAGTGTCCCGAGTATATGCAGAAGAGTCGACTTTCCTGCGCCGGACGCCCCCATAATCGAAACCACCTCGGATCTGTCCGCGCAAAAATCAATACCCTTCAGCACCTTCAGACTGCCGAAAGACTTCTCTATTCCCTTTGCTTCTATCATCATAAAATAACGTCTGACGGATTCATAAACAAGGCCGGTCAGGGATCAACCCAAACCGGCCTCAAATATAATAATAATATAGGAATCAGTTTCCCGCTATCTCCAGAAGTTTGTCCAGAAGTTCCTGCTCGCTGCCCGGAGTATAACCGGAATGCGAATAGACGATCTTGCCGTCAGCATCGACTATGAATGTCTGCGGAGTAAGGGACACATTCATCGCCCTCTTCAGGTCCTGGTTCCTGTCAAACACGCAGTTGAACTGCCAGCCATATCCCTGAACCATGGATTTCGCCCTGGCCAGGAACCTGGTGTCATCCACCGACACCGCAATGATGTCGAAATCCACCTGTTCAAGCCAGTCCTCCATGACGGAGTTGAGGGTATTGAGTTCGGTGATGCACGGTTTGCAGGTCACTCCCCAGAAGGAAATGATTGCCGGCTTCCCCGTGACGACAGTCCTTATGTCCACCTGTTCCCCTGCCATGTTCTCGACCTTGACATCAGGGAGAGTCTGGGCTGAAAGGAAAGCCGCTCCGAAGAACAATGCTGCCGCCGCCAGAATGAATCTTTTCATAATCCTTTGTCTTTAAATGCCCGTCAGGCTATTTCACGAATCTCGGGAGAGACCAGTTCCTCGATGACTTCACAATCTTCGTGGATACCGGTGCGGCAGACTGCACGGAAGCGGCGGTCACGGCAGGAGTAGCATCAGCCACCTTCACCATATTGTAAGGGAAGCGAGGTACCCTGTAGTCGAAGCTGAGGGAATATCCACCCCTGCCGGCTTCATCCTTGTAGTCGATAAGTGCGGCCGAATACCACATTCCCACCAGATCGACAGTGTATGAATTGTTCTGGCTGTCAGTTATCTCCATCGGTTCTGTCTCCACTGTCACATTGCCCTCCGCATCCATAGTGGCGGTAGCGATCGGATAAGTTCCGGTAATAGTGCTGAAATACTGATCATTTGGATTCGCCAGATAGAAGGCATTGAACCCGATGTCAGCCCTTCCAA
>CALVAE010000103.1 GCA_944325465.1 uncultured Bacteroidales bacterium
CAGGGCGCGGGTCCGCTGCATCATACCAGTCCATCGCTGTATATCCGTTCTTTCCTGTCCTGTAGAGGACTGTGGCAGTCGCTTCGAGATTCTCCAGAGGATTGGCCGTATATTTCAGGATAAAGACAGGCTCGTGGGTCTTGCGGACACGGGAATTACGGACCTTGCCGTTCTGATATCCCCAGTTGGAATTGTACATATTGTCTCCTACCAGATCATATACCTCCTGGGTGGAGGCATTCTGGGCGCCTCTCTGCCCTGGAGTGGCAAATGCCACAAGGCTTACACGATGCATGTCGCCGAACTTCTTCTCCACTCCTGCATAATATGCGAAAGACCTGTAATACACGCCCTTTACCCAATCGTTCCCTCCAAGGCGGGCGGAGACGTTGAACGCATACGACCAGCCGTTGTCCAACTGGCCCGAAGCGTATGTCGCCATCAGTCTCAACCGATAAAGAGCACTGTTGGACAGGATGCTGAATCTCCATCCAGGACGGACGCTTGACGGGGTGGCTAGAATATTCGTAACTCCGTTATATCCGCCTATCCCATAGTCGGAAACTTCCACTCCTATGGTACTCTCCTTGCTGCGCATGGCCTCGTTAAGACCGCTCCACAAAGAAAAAGGTGTATATCCGGTAAGGGCGTCATTCATCTTCACACCGCTCAGATAGACGTTCTGGGACTCGCTGGCATATCCTCTGTTCCTGAACCTGATGGCACTGAATCCGTATCCTGCGATATTGGTGTACACATCATTGCCATACAGGATTGCCGGAGTGTCATCATATCCTGAATCCTGCATGTCAAACTCAGCGAAATTGGAATCATCTATATCAGCGACAATCTGAGACGGGACCAAGGACACGAACATCAGATCCTTCACATATCCCTCGACAGTCACATTGACAACAGATTCCACAAAACCGGACGCATTAACCGTCATCCTGTACATGCCATCCGGCAGGTTCCTGAAAGAGAAATATCCGTCAGACGAAGAATATCCTTTCACCACCACTTCATCTCCAAGATACAAGGTCAGCATCGCATCTCCCACAGGCACCCGCCCGCTACGATTGACCACGGTTCCCTGCACTCCCCCCTTGTTCTCATCCGCACCGGTTTCCGTCTGCTGCATCCCGGCAGTCTGACCCTGCATCGGGACCGGCAAAGCCATAATGGCCGCGACAAACAGCGGCAACAGTTTTCTTATCATAGCCTACAATTTTACTTTTCCAATACTATATAGGTCGGGAAATGGTCGCTGTATCCCCCGATAAACGCTCCGTTCGAAAAAGTCCTGAACGGAGTACCCTTATACTGTCCTGACTGGGTGACCATGAACGGCTTGCGGTAGACCACCCCATAGAATCCCTTCTTTCCTGCAGGACGGATCTTCACTCCGCCGTCCGGAGCATTGAGCAGACTCTCGTTCACGAGGATTATGTCATAGATGTTCCATACACCCCTGTATGCAAGGGAGCCGTATCCGGCCTTGAGCATGGACTGGAACGGAGAGAAGAAATCCTCCTTCCCCACTTCTTCCGGCTTCTCCTTGCCGTGCATGTATTCCACCATGCTGGCATCGGTCGGATTGTCATTCATATCCCCCATCACGACAATCTTGATACCCGGATATTCCGCCTCCATCTTCCGGGCGTGTTCATATATTATCTCGGCACCACGGCTGCGCAGATCGGAACCCTTGCCTCCGATGCGGGAAGGAAGGTGTGCGACATATACGGCGAATTCCTCCCCGTCAAGGAGACCGTGGACCATCAGGATATCCCTGGTCTTGAATCGTTTCTGCCCTTCCTCATCCATAAGGAACCTAATCCTGTCGCTGTCGAAGTCAAACGGGATGGATTCGCTTCCGATAAGTTTGAAATTATCCGGTCTGTACAGCAGGGCAACGTCGACTCCCCTGGCGTCCGGCCCGTCATAGTGTACGATCTGGTAGTTGGCGGCCGCTATTTCCGGCTGGCTTACAAGATCCTCCAGCACCAGCCTGTTCTCTATCTCACTGACTCCCAACAATGTATGGAACCTGCCGTTTGTCTGGGCCATTGACTTGATGACTGACGCCATATTATGGAGTTTCTTCTGGTATTTGGCATCCGTCCATTTGTTACTGCCTTCCGGAAGGAACTCCTCATCATTCTTCACCGGATCATCATACGTATCGAACAGGTTCTCCAGATTATAGAACCCGACAATATAGGTCTTGGACTTCCCGTGCTGTGCAGAAGCGGACAGGACGGTCAGCAGAATGAATACTGCAGAGATAAGGATTTTTTTCATAAATTATGCAATATCAGTTAATTCAACCAAAATGACACGTTTGCGGGATCCTCCGCTTCAATACGGTCCGCCTGCGATCCCCCCAATTTCCCGGGCAGATTGGCAAAAAAATCGAGACCGGTAATCTCCTCCAGTTCATCAATGGACCTCAACATCCCTTCGTTGACGGAATCCCCGTTGCCGTAACTTCTGTGATCCAGATAGAATGCAGCCGCAGAATAGCCTGAAATCCCTGCCGATGAACTGCCCGAATACCGGAGCAAGGCCTTGTAATACGCGACAGGGACCGTCACCTCGCGGTTGTCATTGTCATAAGCGACCTTGGTACTTCCGTCCACGATACAGCCTGTCACAACATACAACGTATCGCAGGACATGGCAATGGAACGGACCTTGGCCTCCAGATTCGCCCATATCCCCTGGTTGAATCCGCGACCGATCTGCGGAGTCATATTGGTGTAATAGAAAGTCTGCCGGTTGGCGGAACGCATGAGCCTGTCGGCAGACGGGATCTGGTGACCCCTGTCATATCCTCCCCGGTAACCTCGTTCCAGTCTCGGCTGGTCCTCATACGGGACTTCCGGGTCATAGCCCCAGTCATCCGTCCTTGAACCGCTCCCGATCAGCCCCTTGTTCAGAGGATATGCGACCCAGTGGGAAACCAGGTTGTCCTTGTCCCACAGGAAAGAATAGTTTCTCGATACCTTGCCGTTACTCAAGGTCATATCGTGCATGTAGAACTTGCAGACATCGTTCTCCGATATGGCAGGAAGTTCAAGCCATCCGGGATAGGTTCCCACCCATCCGCTGTCCTTTTCGTTCAACTGGACAAATGTAACCGCATAATCTGTCCCTTTGCTTGTCAGGATGACATATAGGGAGCGGGATTCTCCCATGCCGTTTTCATCATAACTGAGGATAATGCCGTCCATGCTGCCACGACCGGATGTACGGCTCAATGAAGCCCAGCCGTCCTGATCCCCTTGATAGTAAATTGAAAGCACCCATTCTCCGGATGCAGTGACACTGATTGTCTCCTGTCCTGCCGTATATGCTGCCTGGCGGTTGGAAATGGAAATGCCCGTCTCCACCTGCATCTTGTCGCACGAATTCACAGTGAGCAGGAAGAAAAGGGAAAAGACTGTTACTATAAATGCAATGGACCTGTTCAAAACAATACGGGATAAAAAATTTCAATATGGCAGGCCCTCCTTCCCGGAGGACATTTTCCTAGAAAATCAAGGGGTGCCCCTCCCGGGACATCCCTTGAATCCGTTATAATTTTTATTTTAATTATTTTTATAGATTCTAATCGTCCAGTTTTTCGTCTGACAAGAACTTACAGCCTTATAAGTTCTCCAGTTATCAGTTTCATATCCGCAAAGATATCTGGAGTTCCCGGCTGAATCCTCTGTTACAATCTCCCATCCCCAACTATCAGATACATTGGCAAATGTCCACACCTGGTTTTTAGAATCAGTATTTACTCTCAATCCATTATTATCATTAACTGCTCCCAAACCCAGTGCGTCATTATTCTTCGGATTTACAGTAAAGCCGCTTCCGCTTGACTTGAAGTTCCATACATACTCATCAGTAACACCTTCAAGTTTTCCGTCAGATTCCTTTATTCCTACTGTAGATATATCAGTAGCGGCAGCATCAAATTTTGCAGTTGCCTCAGCAGTGTTGAGAATCCAGACACCTGATTTTCCTGACACATTGGAAAAATCACATAAAATCACATATTCTCCATCAGTAATTTCCGCCGACGATGATACGAGAGTCCAGCCGGATCCAGCCACAGCAGGCGCAGCCTGAGAAATACTGATCTCGTATGATTTGACCGGATAGTCCTCTTCCGTAGAAACGGTAATCGTTCCGCTTATGGTTTCCCCGGTGTCATTTGCCCCGGCAGATACGGTAACTGTCGCTGCTCCCGTTCCTGATGCTGTACCGACAGTGAATGCATCATTGTCAGAAACTGCAGTCCAGGTTGCACCTCCTGAGACCGTAAACGTAACTTCACCTCCATCAGCAGGGATGGAAAGTGTAAGAGGAGATACAGAGAATCCCTCCTTGTGGGAAATATAATATGCATTGCCCACCTGCGGTGTACCGTTGAAAGAAGACCTCTGGCCGGCAAGGACAACTATATCTCCTTCCTTGACTCCAGTCTGGCTGAAAGTCTTGTCACCTGCAGTCGCGCTTGCATCAAGACCATATACAAGGACCTCTCCCGTGTCATCAACCAGGGTAAAATTACCGTAATCGGTATTGTAGAGATCCGTCACCACACCTTCAAGTTCATAATATGCGGCTCCTTCCTCCTTTGCAAGGAAGTCTGCCACCGTTATTTTCTCGGCATCCGGTGTCTCAATCTCAAACCTGGCACCTGTAAGGGCAGTCCAGTCTCCATCAGTAGAAAAAATTATCTGTGCGGTGCTGTTATACCTTGACGCAATACCCTTCAGGATTCCGGAACCCTGAGGCACCTTCTCATCCTTGAATTTGGCATACTGGGATGTACGCACCTCCAACGTCCTGCCCTGTGCATCCGTAAACTTGATTGATGTGGCCTTGCCTCCCTCAACAAATGTCTTTTCAAGATCGGCATCTACCACCTGTACAGGATCCGTAATGGAAACATACTGGGATTCAAACTCATAAGACAGCAACTGCTCCATGGTGATTTCCTTTGCCTGAATGGCATTGCCCGATGAAACCTTGGAAATCCTGGCTACCGGAACACCGGTAGAATTACCTTCTGAATCCATATCCGATACTATCTGCAAAGCCTGACCGTAAGTAGAAAGCAGAAGCCCTGAAACATCTACGGTCACCTCATCTCCACGGACATAATCCTCATGTACATTTTCCGCAAAGAACAACTGGATTCCTGCTGTTTCATCCTGAATATAGACACTCTTGTTTGAACTCAGGTTATCCAGATTCATCTGGTCGGAAATGACCACTCCCTTAATATAGGTAGCATCCGCTATCCTCTGTGAAGCACCAAGTGTCCTGAGATCAGCGATATCGGTGTATGTCACTTCCTTTCCTTCCTGGGAAACCGTGATTACATCCGAAACTACGCCTGCCGAAAAAGTGATTTTTGCAGACCTCGCAATACCGTCGGTATTGGATTCCACATAAATATCCACTGACTGCGGCTCACTTGAAGCATTACCGCTTTCGGGATTGACATGAATCCAGTCCGCTTCCTTGACGACTTCCCAATCGCGGTTGGAAGTGACTGTGACCTGCTGTATTTCATCCTGACCTCCCTGTATCGAGAAAGTCTTGAGAGAAGCCGCATCTACTGATATAGATGGAGAAACCGTCGGTTCTTCTTCTTTACATCCTGCAAACAGAGCAGCCGATGCAATCACGCAAAGAAATAATTTTCCAATTTTCATAATATCACGAATTTTATGATAAACTTTTTCCGTTTTGATGCAAATTGTTAAAAATTTGTTACAACAAGCATACAATCTGCGACAAATATAGGTAAATAAAACTTTTCTGCAAATCCGCCCCGATTAAATTTTAAATACACAGTCTACAACCATAAAACACATACATAAAAGGTAAAAAATGTAAAAAACGGAAAAATTTTATCCTGATTCATAAAAAGATACCGCCCTCGCGATTCACATCGCAAGGGCGGCGCAATTCTAACCTAAAACTTAACCTATGAAAAAACTATTCGATGTTGAAAAATTGCAAATTCCATGCCGCAAACAACTCAAAGTAGCAATTCAGGCAAGTTTCTTATGCTTTTTATCTCAAAAAGCCGGTCCGAAACCGGCATTTCCATCATTTCATGATGCCAGGTGACCTTATAAGGTATGTGGATCGCAGTTCCCCCGATTGCAATTACCGGGGCTATATCCGACCTGACCGCATTGCCCACCATCAGAATTTCATCCGGTCTGATATCGAGTTTACGCGCCATCATAAGGTAGTCATCCTCGCTCTTTGTCGGCAAAACCTCTATATGATGGAAATATTTGTCCAGCCCGGATTCCCGGAACTTGCCCAACTGCTCCACAAGATCTCCCTTAGTCGCCACAGCCAGAGAATATCTTGCAGACAGGACAGAGAGCACTTCCTCCACTCCATCCATAAGTTCGAACTCATGGCAGGCGAGTTCAGTGACAATCCGCTTGGCATCAAGATACAGCGCGGCATCGAATGCATCGCCGCAGATCTCCGCCGCCGCATCCAGCATACTGAGCAGGAACGTCTTGGAGCCGTATCCGAAAACAGGGATATTCTCTTCCTGCTTCCTTGTCACGACTTCCACTATCCGATCCTCATCGGCAAAGCCTGACAGCAACCGGGCGAACCTGCGTTCAGCCTCCCGGAAAAACTCCTCATTCTGCCAGAGCGTATCGTCCGCATCAAAGAAAATGTATCTGAAATTCCCGGGAAGCATATCCGTCCGCCACTGCCTGTTCCGTAAATATTCCGTCAGTCCAGATCGGGATATACCCTGATAATCCGGACACTGTTCAGAGGGCAGTCCCTGCTGTCCGTCTCGACAGCGGCTATCCTGTCAATCACATCCAGACCTTCGACAGTCTCCCCGAATACCGTGTACTGACCGTCCAACTGGCTGCACGCCACTTCATCCTGGACAAGATAGAACTGGGAACCTGAAGAAGCCCTCTTGGGATTTGCAGCATCGCCCCTGCGTGCTGCGGCAAGAGCCCCCTTCTTGTGCGTATATTCAGGGACGAATTCCGCAGGCACAGTATAGTCCGGGCCTCCTGTTCCGTAGAGATTCTTCTTGGACGGGTCCTTGGACAGAGGGTCGCCGCCCTGGATCATGAACCCGTTGATCACACGGTGGAACAGGGTCCCGTCATAGAAATGGTCATGGGCAAGTTTGACGAAGTTATCCCTGTGCTTCGGAGTCTTGCCGTAAAGTTTCACTTTGATTGTCCCCAGATTCGTCTCGATATTGAATATCGGCTCCTCCGGAAGATCTGCCGGATTGAAATTCATGTCATCAGTCTTTAAAGTATCGGCAAGGACCGCTGTCGAATCCGCCTGACTTCCTTCCGCATCCTTTGCGGACTTGTTCCCTGAGCAATTGCAGGACACGGCCATAAGCAGGACAGACAGGGCAGCCGCTGCCGAAAGAATTATCCTTTTCATTTCAGTTATCAGATTATGTTGTCCTTCTCAATGTCCTTGAAATAGCGGTAGGTCGAAACCTTCAGTTCCTCTGCCGCCCCCTCGTCGCATACCAGGATGCCCTTAGGATGGACCTGAAGTCCGGTAATGGTCCATGCATGACTGTATGCCCCTTCAACGCACTGCTGCACTGACCTTGCCTTTTTGGCACCAAGAGCGAGAATCAGGACTTCCCTCGCATCCAGGACTGTCCCCACGCCCACAGTCAGGGCAAGTTCAGGTACCTGGTTGACATCATTGTCAAAGAAACGGGAATTGACCACTCTGGTATTGTATGTCAGGGTCTTGACCCTTGTTCGGGATGTCATGGAAGAAAACGGTTCGTTGAATGCGATATGTCCGTCCTCGCCGACTCCGCCGAGGAAGAGGTCGATTCCGCCGGCCTCCCTGATACGGCGTTCGTAATCCTCGCATTCTGCCTGCAGATCAGGAGCGTTTCCGTTGAGAATATTCACATTTTTGGGATCTATGTCTATATGGCTGAAGAAATTATGCCACATAAACGAATGGTAGCTCTCCGGATGCTCTTCCGGCAGCCCGACATATTCATCCATATTGAATGTCACCACATTCCTGAAGGAAACCTTTCCTTCCTTACAGAGCCGGATAAGTTCGGCATAGGTGGACAGCGGAGTGGACCCGGTCGGAAGCCCAAGCACGAAAGGCTTGTCAGACTTTGCCTGATGACCGTTGATCCTGTCAACGATATAACGGGCAGCCCATTTCCCCGCATTTTCATTTGTGTCTTCGATAATAAGTCTCATTTTATATAAGTTTAAAGTATAGCAACTTACCGAATCCGACATCGATTCAACCTACAAAAATAAGAAATTAACAGACAAACGGCAATAGCATTGCGGCCTCCTTGCCCGTTAATTTTTTGTCAAATTGGATTTTATGGAATATTTTTGCGGACATTATGCGCAATCCTCTGAAACAACTGGCAGGAGAAACTGCCATATACGGCCTGAGCACAATTCTGGCCAGGATAATCAACTTCCTGTTTGTCCCGGTATATACCCGTTTCCTGACAACCGAGAGTTATGGAGTCGTAACCGAATTCATGGCATACATAGCGGTCCTGCAGGTGGTGCTGGTCCTCGGCCTCGAAACCGGATGCTTCCGCTTTGCCAACCGCCCCGGGCTCAATCCTAAAACCGTATATTCAAATGCCCTCGGGACCGTATTCGGGACAAGTGCCGCCTTTCTGGCAATAATGATCGCATTTGCAGGTCCGATATCTTCATGGCTCGGATACGAAGGTTACGGCAACTGCATCATGTACGTCGGAGGGATTCTGGCCCTCGACAGCATAACGGCAATCCTGTTCGCCAAATTGAGACAGGAGCACAAGGCATTCAGGTTCGCCGTCTTCAAGACCATAAAGATAATCACGGAAACGGCCGTAAACATCCTGCTGTTCTTTCCTTTTGCCTCCTTCTGTTCCAGGAAGGCGGCAGCCTTGGGAATCGGGCCTGCCGGACTGACTCCGGACGACATCTGGCTGTTGCATTTCGTCTCCCCTGTTCCGGATTTCTCCTATGTCATATTCGCCATATTCGCAAGTTGCATTGTCTGCGGCCTGCTTTTCCTCCCGACCCTGATACGGTTCTCCTTCGAATTCGACGGGAAACTTCTGAAACAGATGCTTGTCTATTCGCTTCCGCTCATGGTGGCATCCCTTCCGGGAATCATCAATGATTTCCTCGACCGGATCCTGTTCCGCTTCTTCGATACGGGGTCGGAAGCATGGCGGTCCAGCCTCGGCATCTATCAGGCGGCCGTGAAACTGTCGGTGATAATGTCCCTTTTCATCCAGATGTTCCGCTTTGCCGCCGAACCGTTTTTCTTCCAGAGAGCAGAAGACAAAGGCTCGAAAAGACTGTATGCACAGGTAATGGAGTATTTCACGGCCTTCTGCGGACTGGCGTTCCTGGGAGTAATGCTATACATTGACATTATCTCGCTGATCCTCGGCCAGGATTTCAGGGAAGGGATAGGCATAGTTCCCGTAATGCTGCTGTCCTATATGTTCCTCGGGATGCTGTTCAATGTCTCCATGTGGTACAAACTGTCAGGGAAGACAGGCATGGCCATATACATAACCCTGGCCGGACTTGTCGTAACGGTAGTCATAAACGTAGTGTTCATGCCGCACTATTCCTACCGTGCATCGGCATTCGCGCACCTGGCAAGTTATGCCGTCATGTTCGCGATAAGCGCAATACTGGGCCAGAAGCACTATCCCATACCGTACAGATGGGGCAGAATCGCGCTTGTCTTTATCGAGATGCTCGGAATATTCTACTGTTCCAAAGGTCTCGACCTGCTGTTTTTCAAGGATGTGGCAGTCGGACACTCCCCTATAGGCCCGGTACTGGCGGAACTTGGAGTACATACCGCACTGATAGCCGTCTATCTCGGGCTTGCATACCTTACCGTCCGGCCATCCCGTCACATGAACAGCAGCAGCATGATCTGAATGGAAATCACCCTCAGGAAGATAGAGAACGGATAGACCGTGGCATAGGCGACCGACGGTTCATCGCCTTCGACGGTGGTATTGGCATAGTCCAGGGCTATCGGATTGGCCATGCTGCCGCAGAGCATTCCCACACTCCCGGCATAATCCACCTTGGCCCATCTGGTCGCAATCCATCCGACAATCAGGACAGGGACAACCGCCAGCACAAAACTTACGGCTATCCAGACCAGTCCCTCCGTCCTGAAGACCGTTTCGAAGAAATCCTCTCCTGCACTCAGACCGAGGCCCGCGAGATAAATGATAAGGCCCAACTGGCGGAGCATCAGATTGGCGCTGCGGGTGGTATAGATAGACAGGTGCAGTCTCGGACCGAATGCCCCCATCAGGATTCCCGTAATGATAGGCCCTCCGGCCAGACCCAGCCTGACAGGCATGCTCATCCCCGGAATCGTGAAAGGTATGGAGCCGATGACCAGTCCTATGGCCAGACCGATGAAAATCGCGAACAGATTCGGATTACGGAGTTGTTTTTCCTGGTTGCCGAGAATATTGGCCACATTGTCTATGGCCTTTGTCTCACCCACTATCGTCAGTTTGTCACCCAACTGCAACCTTAATGACGGGGATGCGAGAAGGTCTATCCCGGCCCTGTTGACCCTGGTGATGTTGATGCCGTACAGATTCCTCAATTTCAGGGACCCCAACTTGACGCCGTTCAGATTCGGTCTGGTGACAAGTACATGACGGGAAACCAGTTCGCTGTCAATGGAATTCCAGTCGATATCCTTTTTGTTCCAGTCCTTGTTCTCCTGATCCCCGAACAGGGTCCTTATCGCATCCACATCGTGCTTGCCGGATATTATGAGGAGATGATCGTCTTCGTCTATCACCGTGTCCGAAGCAGGAATGATTACCTTTCCGTTTTTCCACACCCTTGATATGACGAACTTGCGTCCTGAAAGGGGCATGAGTTCCTTTATGCTGTGTCCGAAAACCGCAGGGTTGCTCACATGATATTCCGCCACGAACGTATTTTCCAGACTTTCGTCCTTATGTACCGCCGGCCTGTGCCTTTTTCCGAATACGGCCTTCAGTACAATCACGGACAATATCACTCCTATAACTCCGAAAGGATAGCCGACTGCACATGCAAGCGCCATCTCGTTACTGCCGGCAATGTTCCCGGGCTGCATCTGCAGCAAGGTCTGCTGTCCGGCACCGAGCATCGGAGTATTGGTGACGGCCCCGCAAAGAAGCCCCATCATTTCCGGAAGGCTTATCCCGGTAAGCGGCACAAGTGCCACTGCCATGACGGAACCGATAACCAGCACACTGGTGGCCAGCATATTCAACTTGACCCCACCCTGCTTGAAGGAAGTGAAAAAACCCGGTCCCACCTGGACTCCAAGTGAATAGATATAGATCACAAGGCCGAAATTCTGTGCGAAAAGCAGCATGTCCTGGTTGATCCTGATGCCGAAATGCCCTGCAAGGATACCGGTAAAGAACACGAAGGTGACTCCGAGGGAAATCCCCCATATCCTGATTTTGGAAAGGGCAAGACCCGTCGCACATATCAGGCAAAGGACCAGTATCGCCTGGGTGAAAGTCTGTTCCGTGAATATACTGCTTAACCAATCCATGATTTCTCAACTAATGCGACAGATGTCAGTACAGGAAAAAGCCGGCGATCCCGCCCACGATGATGACCAGTATCGGATTTACATTCAGGACCAATGATGCGAAAAAGGCCACGACAAAAAGGAACCAGCTCGTCCAGTCGACAAAATTATCCGGAGTCATAAGGACTATCGCAGCCGCACCTATCATTCCTATGATGGCCGGTCTGAGCCAGGACATGACACCTTCAAATATTGAATTGTGGTTAATCCTGGCATATACATGGCATAGGGCCAACACTATTATAAAGGACGGAAGCACGGCCGCAACGGTTGTGGTAAAGGAGCCCAAAACGCACATGAATTCCGATGCCCCTGTCCCGTGCAGGACACTGTAACCGATGTAGGTCGCGCTGTTGATGCCTATCGGGCCGGGAGTCATCTGGGAAATGGCGATAATGTCGGTAAATGTCTGCTCGTCTATCCAGTTATGCACGGTCACCACCTGCGACTGGATGATGGAAAGCATGGCATATCCCCCGCCTATCGTGAAGATGCCGATGACAAAGAAGGTCATGAACAGTTCCAGATATATCATTGTTTCCCCTCCTTTTTCCTGTCCTTGATATCCCTTATATGCATCTTCCGTCTGAAACGCTGGTCATTATATAAGGTAACAGACACGGCAACCACTATTATGCACAGCATTATGTATATAGGGGAAATCTTAAGGAAAGCCGTCATGACCAGAACGACTGCCGTTATTGCCCAATGCCACCATTTCCCGTTGTTCTGAAACGCCATCCTGATCATGGGCGCGGCTATCAGGGCCACGACCACAGGCCTGATTCCCTTGAAGATCCTTACGACCGTCGGATTGTCCTGATATCCCGAAAAGGCTATTGCGATCACAAGTATTATGAAAAATGACGGGAGGATACTTCCGAGAGTCGCTACTATGCTGCCTTTCGTCCCTCTTAACTTATAGCCCACGAATATGGAAATATTCACGGCAAGTATTCCGGGAGCAGTCTGGGAAAGCGCGATCAAATCCGGAAATTCCTTCTCATCCAGCCAGCCTCGCCTGACCATCTCGTTCTGGATAAGAGGGATCATCGCATAACCTCCTCCTATGGTAAATGCCCCGATCTTGGCGAAGATCAGAAAAATCTGTAAAAAGGATGCCTGCTTCACGGTTTTTTCTTCTGTCATACCCTGTCTGGAATCATTTACGGCGCAAAAGTAGAAAAATAATTCAAAAAAATCGCAAAAAAATTTGGAGGCAAAGAAAAAGTGCGTATCTTTGCAGCCCGTTTCGGAAAGAAGCGGTTGATCTTTGACATAATGAAAGACTTTTAAGTACAAGGTTAAAAGTACAACTAAGTACCGAGAAACAATGAGAGTAGCGTTAATTCCTTTACAATGGGATTTAATATGAAGAGTCAATGGATCGCGAAGACATATAGAAATATACAATGAAGAGTTTGATCCTGGCTCAGGATGAACGCTAGCGGCAGG
>CALVAE010000104.1 GCA_944325465.1 uncultured Bacteroidales bacterium
ACGGAAGACGGACAAGAATGGCCGCGGATCAGCGGGGGACGAGAGGGCAGAAATGCCACAGAACAATCCCTACGGATACAGAGACGTTCAGTGAATGCTTGGAACCGAACTGCGGGATCTCGATGGAAAAGTCCGATGCATCCACTACATCCTGGGAGACACCGGAGACCTCATTCCCGAAGACAAGGGCATATTTCACTCCTTCCCAAAGCCGGAAATCCTGAAGCATGACGGAATGTTCCGTCTGTTCTACACTGACGACAACATATCCTTCAGCCTTCAGCTTGCTGACCAGTCCGACAGTATTGTCACAATGCTCCCATGCCACACTGTCCTCTGCCCCGAGAGCCGACTTATGGATCTCGGCAGACGGAGGAACGGCACAGATCCCGCACAGATAAACCTTGTCGGCCTTGAACGAATCCGCACTCCGGAAAGCGGACCCGACATTATGCGCGCTCCTGATATTGTCCAGGACGACAACTATGCCGGAATCCGGCAGATTACGGTATTCTTCAGCGCTTACCCTGCCCAGTTCGATGTTCAAAAGTTTTCTGTTCAGCATTCCTGACGATTTTTCGGAAAAGTTTTCAACACAAAGGTAGTAAAAATAAAAAATAGGGTTACTTTTGTATCCTACTTAAACCATATGACAATGAAACAGGATCTACAGATTTTCAGTCTGATCAAGAAAGAAGAGGAGAGACAGTCATCCGGACTGGAACTCATTGCATCGGAAAACTACGTAAGCCAGCAGGTTCTTGCCGCTCTCGGTTCCGTATGCACCAACAAATATGCGGAGGGATATCCTGGAGCGAGATATTATGGGGGATGCGAAATAGTAGACCAGATCGAGCAGTTGGCCATAGAAAGGCTGTGCCAGTTGTTTGAAGCCGAATACGCCAATGTCCAGCCTCACTCGGGGGCACAGGCAAATATGGCAGTTCTGATGGCCTGCCTGAAACCCGGAGACACATTCATGGGACTTGACCTGTCACATGGAGGACATCTCACCCACGGTTCTCCCGTGAATATGTCAGGCATCCTGTATCATGCGGTGTCATACGGTCTCAACGAGCAGACGGGACTTATCGATTATGACAGGATGGAAGAGATTGCCCTCGAGACAAAGCCGAAACTTATAATCGGAGGGGCATCAGCCTATTCCCGCGAATGGGACTACGCGAGGATGAGAGAAATCGCGGACAAGGTGGGAGCCATATTCATGGTGGATATGGCCCATACTGCAGGCCTTATCGCGGCAGGACTGCTCAGCAACCCTGTACGGTACGCCCACATCGTGACTTCCACCACCCACAAGACATTGAGAGGGCCGCGCGGAGGCGTGATTCTTATGGGCAAGGACTTCGACAATCCGTGGGGACTCACCACTCCTAAAGGCGTTGTCAAGAAGATGTCACAGATCCTGAATTCAAGCGTATTCCCGGGAGTCCAGGGAGGACCGCTGGAGCACTGCATAGCCGCAAAGGCCGTCGCTTTCTACGAAGCGCTCCAGCCTGAATTCAAGGAATACCAGAAACAGGTCATTTCGAATGCTTCCACCATGGCTGACGCATTCAAGAACAAAGGATACAAAATAGTATCCGGAGGGACGGACAACCATCTGATGCTGATAGACTTGAGGAGCAAGTTCCCCGACCTTACGGGAAAGGTGGCCGAGAAGGAACTCGGAAAGGCTGACATCACGGTCAACAAGAACATGGTGCCGTTCGACTCCCGCACCCCGTTCCAAACTTCAGGCATAAGACTGGGAACCCCTGCAGTTACCTCCAGAGGGTTTGTAGAGAAGGATATGGAGACAATCGTGGATTGGATCGATACAATTCTGGCAAATGCCGCAGCCCATCTTGACCTGATTGCAGGCAAGACTGAAGAAGGGAAAGAAGAATATGATGCGGTGATAGCCAACATCAAGAAGCAGGTAAGGCAGCGTACTTCGGGAATGCCGCTCAACCGCTATTGACAATAAGAAAAACTTAAATACGAATCATTTATATAGCAATAGAGACCAGCCGTGAAGGTTGGTCTCTATTTTCATATTATCTCCATGTCTTCCGAGAGCATCCATCCCTGACGCCCGTCTGCAAGGCTGATATTGCGCCAGCCCCCCACTTCATCCAGAATCCTGACCTTAGTCCCTTCATGAAGGATGAACAGGTCGGTAGAGGCCTCGGATGAAGGGGAACTCTTGACCGACGATACGGGACGCATGACTATCGCACTGTCCGCCCTCTGATAGTCGGACTTCTGCCAGAGGGAAAACCACAGGGAAAGCCCGGAAAAGAGGACAAAGACTATCGCCGTGAAGAATCCTGTCCTGCGGGCCGCGATACGTCCCGACAACAGGAACATGAGAAGCATGGCAAGGAATACCGCAAAGAAAACTACACTGAACACAGCCCAGGTGTCAGAATCAAGGACATAGCATATATCCCGCGCCCAACTCTTCAACAGAAATTCGGGAACCACGTCTATGCGGTCCTGTATCTGCTGGGAAGCGATTCCGAGATTATATCTCGCATCCGAATATGAAGGGTCAAGTTTGAGGGCCCTTTCATAATAAAGGATCGCCCGGGGATAATCTTCCAGTTTGAAGTATGCGTCACCGGTATTGCAATACAGTTCCGGTGATTCAAGCCCTGCCGCTGAAATGGATGAATAGTTCTGGAGCGCGATATCCCACTGGCCTGCAGAATAGGCTTCAGTAGCCTTGTTCCACAGGGAATCGATGTAGGTGTTTTCAACTGCCTTACCTGAAAGCGGTATCATAAGAAGTATAGCCGCCGTCAGAACGGTCCCGGCAGCCTTGCCGTTTCCGGAAGATTTCCTTGTATCTTTTTTCTTCATGTCGGATTCAATTGCTGATATGACCCTGACTGCCGTCTGGTAATGAGCCTCCATCGCATCGTGTCCCGAATCAGGCGAATATCTTGCGAATTCACAGGCATCTATCAGTCCTACGAATTCATCCGCAAGAGTCTCCCCGATTCCGTTCATGACAAGATGGTTGGCTACCGTGTCCTTCGAAAAATCAGCCACGGCAATGTTCAGTTTATCGGAAATATACCCTACCAGAGCCTTATGCAGTTCCTCGTAGAATGCGGTATAGAGATTCTGCTTGAGGAATTCCCCGGCCTGACGGAGCCTTTTCACAGCCACTTTGCTTGCCTTTCTCGTCCTGGTCCCGGCTATGTCGGCTCTCCGCGCGGCGATTTTCCTCAATGCAAGCCATAATACGGCGGCCATGACCACAAGTCCGGCGACAAGTACCCAGTACCATACCGACATCACGAAGAAATCGCCTTTTGCAGACATTGCCGGCATCTTGGTGACAATATAACGGATATCCTCGTTGAGGCTCTTGACCCCGCTTCTGCTTACACCCTGGATGACCTGACCACCCTGTACGGACGCATCCTCCCTGCCTTTCTCCACATGATACCTGATAGGATCCGTACTCAAGGTCACATACCTGCCTGCATTCACATCATAATAACTGTATCTTATGGCCGGTATCTCAAAATCACCGTGACTCCGCGGGATGAAAGGGAATTCATATATCTTGCTTCCCGTCGTACCTCCCGTGCTCTTGTCCGTCCTTTCCGATACCTTTGTATCATATACCTCCATATCAGGCGGGAAAGAGACATCCGGGGCTTCGAGCAGAGAGACATTGCCGGTTCCCTTGATGGTTACCACCAGGGATGCCGCATCGTGCGTCATCAGGGAATCCTTGCTCAGTTTTGCCGAAATGCTGAATTTGCCGACTCCGCCACCGAAGGTAGCCGGCGCTCCTGCAGGAAGAGAAGAGACATTGACCGTATAAGGTTCGGTCATGACCCTCTTCCTTATCGTTCTCTGGTCCTCGAAGAAACTGTCGAAGATACTTGCCCCTCCCGTCGGCGCTACCCTTACATTCACCACACATACCAGTTCTGCCGGATCAATGACAATCTTGCCTGATTGCTGCGGAATAAGGACATATTTTCTGAGGACTGCGGAATAATAGATGTTCCCGTCAACGTTTTCCCTCTGGAACTCGATATTGGTCGGAGCCTCCACCTCCTGGCTCCAGAATCCGTTGAAGGCAGGGAACCTTGCATCTTCAAACCCTGCGATATTCACTCTCTGATACAGTTTCAGAGTCGCGACAATCGGTTCGCCCACAACGACATTCCGCCTGTTGAAAGTAAACCTCATGAAAAGGTCATCATCCGAGATTGCCCCGACGGATGTTCCGGAAGGAGACGACCCTCCTGAATTTCCCCCTGACGCAGATGACGATCTGCTGTTGGACACGACTTCGACCGTAGCGGTTCCCGAAGAGATCTGCTTTCCGCCCTTGAGTCTGGCCGTGGCCGCCGGAATAGTGAACTTTCCGGTCTTCCTTGGCATGAGAATGTAGGTATAGGTAAACTGGGATGACCTTGTCGTCTTCCCGTTTATTATCTGCACGCTTGTAGAACGTCCCTGCTGAGGGCCCCATACCAGTTGGAAGTCATCACCCTGGTTCCAGGTAAAATCCTTGGGCGCTTCAGTACCTTCGATAATGAAAGTGACATTGAACTGCTCGTCCGCCGCCACCACATTCGGCACATCCACCCTCATCGTTGTCTGTGCAGATACCATTATGGCCTGCACCGCCATGAATATTGTCAGCAATAATTTTTTCATCTGTCAGATTATTACCAATTCTTCTCTTTCTGTCTTGATTTCATCACCGCAGCCTTCTCCTTATTGACCTTTTCCTGCGTCTCCTTCTCCTTTGCCTGGATGGCCTTCAGCATCTGCTGTGCCGCCTGCGGGGTTATCTTCGGCTGCTCTCCCTGCGCACCCTGACTCTGGTCTCCGCCATCCTGTCTGTCATCATTGCCGTTCTGGTCCTGATTCTGATTCTGGTCCTGGTTCTGATCCTGATTCTGGTCCTGATTATTCTGATTATCCTGGTTCTGGTTATCCTGGTTATTCTTGTCCTGATCATTCTGTCCGCCGCCTCCGTTCTGCTGGTTTTTCAGTTTCCCCCTTGCGTAGACATAATTCTCTTTCGCATCCATGTCCCCCGGATTCCTGAGCAGTGACTGGGCATAGGCATCGACGGCAGCCTGCCAGTCCTCCATGGCAGCGGCTGCATTACCGAGATTGTAATAATAGTCCGCTCCGTACTCTGAGGCCGCGGCAGCATCCTTCAGGGCCTCGTAACTCTTGCGGGCCTGCTGCATGTCACCGTTCCGGTACAGGGCATTCCCAAGATTGTAATTGGCTGCAAAGGATGTGGAATCCTTGACAAGAGCCCTCCTGTAATCGATTTCCGCCTCGCTGTAGTTTTCTTTCCTGAAATCCCTGTTCCCCTTCCGCACTTCCCTGCGGTCAGTCTGCGCACACATGACAGTCGCCGACAGCATCAAAGCCATCGAACAGAAAAAGATATTCCTAACCAGACCCATATCCTATCAATTGAAAAGTCTCTTCCTCGCACGACGGTTGCCCACCAGCATTTCCAATACCAGAAATACAAGGGCAATGGCGAAGAAATACATATACTGTTCGTCAAATTCTTCAAAAACAACGGAATTGAAGTTCTCCTCATCCATCTTCCTGATATTGTCTATAATCGGATTGAGGCCGAATTCGCTGTTTTCCGCCCTGACATACAACCCGTTACCTGCGGCAGCAATATCCTGCAGCAGTTTTTCGTCAAGTTTCGACACGACAATATTCCCGTCCTTATCCCTGAGAAGTTCACCGTCCATCGGTATCGGCTCCCCCTGGGAGGATCCCACACCGATCGTAAAGACCCTGATTCCCATGTCGGCAGCCTGCTTTGCCGCCGCCACCGGATCGTCTTCATGGTTTTCCCCGTCCGTTATCACGATTATCGCCCTGCTTTTTTCGCTCTGGGCGCTGAAACTCCGTATCGCCGTATTGATGGCATCTCCGATTGCCGTACCCTGGACCGGGACGGATTCGGTGGAAATTGAATTGAGGAACATCTTGGCCGACACGTAATCGGTGGTAATCGGGAGTTGGACAAAAGAACTTCCGGCAAAGACAATCAATCCGATGCGGTCATCCCTGAGCCTGTCCACCAGTTTGGAAATAGCCAGTTTGGCCCGTTCCAGACGGTCCGGGGAATAGTCCTCGGCAAGCATCGAATTGGATACGTCCAGCGCCAGCATTATCTCGACCCCTTTCGTCTGGTGTTCCTTGAGTTTCGCCCCGATCTGAGGGCGTGACATGCCTATGATGAAAAAGAAAAACGCTATTGAAAAGAGCGTCATCCTCACCCATCCTTTGGAAGACGAACGCGACGGCATGATCTCCTTTACAAGAGCCTCGTCCCCGAAACGCCTTATCCTCCTTCTTCTGAACCTCAGCATCACCGCATGGAAAACAAAGAAAAACGGTATCAGCAGAAGCAGCAGAAGATATTGTGCCTGTGCAAAATTCACCATGATTATCCAGTATTAAGGCAGTCTTCTTATAACAAATAACTTCAGTATCATTTCCAGCAACAGGGCAACAAGTGCCACAAGGGCATAGCCAGGGAACAGTTCCTTATAGACAGGGAAACTGTCCACCGTTATCCTGGCCTTCTCCATCCGGTTGATCTCGTTGTATATCTCCATCAGTTTGGTATTGTCAGTCGCCCTGAAATAACGCCCTCCGGTAGATGTGGCTATCTCGGAAAGAAGGTCCTCATCTATTTCCACCTGGACTTTCTGTATGTCCACACCCCACGGTGTCATTACCGGATAAGGTGCCATGCCGTTTGCCCCCACTCCGATGGTATATACCCTGATTCCGTATGTCTTGGCTATTTCGGCAGCCATCTGCGGAGTAATCTCTCCCCTGTTGTTCACTCCGTCGGTGAGCAGGATGATTACCCGGCTCTTCGCATCCGAATCCTTCAGTCTTGCGACAGCCGTAGCGAGTCCGTTTCCGATTGCCGTCCCGTCTTCGATGAGATCGGTGCTTATTTCCTTCATAAGGTTTATCAGCGTAGCCCTGTCGGTAGTCAGAGGACACTGCGTATAACTTTCTCCGGCAAACACCGCTATTCCCATCCTGTCATACGGACGCTGCGAGATGAATTCTATGGCGATATCCTTTGCCGCGCTTATCCTGTCCGGAGTGAAATCCCTTGCAAGCATACTGGTGGAAACGTCCATCGCCAGCATTATGTCTATACCTTCGGTGTCGACCCTGTCCATCTGTTCCGAAGATCTCGGACGGGCTATCGCCAGAATGATCATGACCAGGGCAAGGGTCCTGAGGAGAAAAGGAAAATGTCTGACCATGTTCATCAGTCCTTTCCCTGTCTTCATCCAGGGGACTATCGTGGATACCCGCATGTGCGGATTCCGTTCCCTGAGTTCCAGATAAAGATAGTGCAATACCAGCAGCAGCGGTATCACCTCCAGCCATAAAAGTCTTGGATATTCGAAAAACATAATCAATTCTCCTTTTGGTCAGTCACTTCCTGCCCCGCATCACCGCCGGCATCGATTTCCGTCTGGTAGGTAGTCGTGACGAATCTCACGGCAAGAGGCACAGCCGAAGCATTCTCCTGATCCGTAGCCACATACTTGGCGAACTTCACATAATCCGACCTCTCGAAAAGGGATTTGAGTTCGGCATACAGGTCATCAGGGACATCCGCACCTTTCAGGTCATCGAAGATTTCCTTTGTGGTCATCTCCATGGCGGATATGCCGTACCTCGCCACTATGTATTCCCTCAATGCGTCAGTTACGCCTGAATAGAAGGTCTTCTGCTTCTCCGGCACCCATAGCCTGTCCCCTCTCAGGCTGTCCAGTTTCCTCAAGGCAACGATATGCGCCGGGTCCCTGTGCGTCTCCTCGTAAATCTTCTTCCTGCGTCGCATCAGGATAAGGCATACTATCAGAATGACGATTACGGCAAGCAGTTGGAAACCTATTATATATGGAAGAAGTTCCTTGAACGTCAAAGGATAACGGATCTGCCCCTTGATATCGTGAATCCGGAAGGTCGTGGTATCTATCTGCACCGGGGCGACCTTCATCGTCAGCGGATCGAACGACAGGGTGTCCGTCACTCCTTCCGGACTGCGCCTTTCCACCGTTATCGGGGGAAGGACATATTCACCCTCCAGAAAGGAAGTCACGGTGAAACCTGCCCTGATATCGAAAAGACGCGGCAACCCCTTTTTCTGCTTCTTCACATCCAGAGTATCTATCCTCCAGTCGGACAGTACCATCACTCCTCCTTCCTCAGGGGTCCGGGGCCGGATTTCCGGAAAGGCAAGCACGGTACCTTCAGGGACATCACTGATTTCGACCCCGTACAGCATCTGGTCGGCAATCAGGACAGTATCCTTGCCTTCCTCCAGCGGCGTCAGGAACACCCCCTGCATGGGCACTACCGTCAAAAATATGGATAACAAGCACGTATTCATCATCTATCTCCTTTGAAAGAATGTCATCAGTTTTCTGACGTAGTCATCATCCGTGGATATGCTCACATTATCCACGTTGTATTTCATAAGCATTCTGGAAGAAGACTCCGCCATCGCCGCAAACCATGCTGAATAGGCCTGCCTCATTTTCCTCGATGAAGTGTTCACCCAGGCGCATTTCCCTGTCTCGGAATCCTTCACATGGACAAGCCCCACATCCGGGATCGTCCTTTCCCGAGGATCATAGACCTCGATGACCGACAGATCATGCCTGTTCACGGCCACCTTCAGTGCGTCTTCATACTTCGGATATCCGGATTCGTCCACATCAAGCATGTCCGACAGCAGGAAGGCAGTACACCTTTTCTTCAATGCATTTGTCAGATACCGGAGAGCCTCGCTTATATCCGTCCCGTCAGAAGACGGCTGGAATTCGATAATCTCCCTGATTATATGCAGCAGATGACTGCGGCCCTTTTTCGGAGGAATAAACTTCTCCACCTTCTCGCTGAAGAAAAGCGCCCCGACCTTATCGTTGTTGATAATTGCGGAAAAGGACAGCACGGCCGCTATCTCGGCAATCAGATCCCGCTTGATCTGCCCCATAGTCCCGAACAGACGTGAACGGCTGGCATCTATAAGAAGCACCACCGTCAGTTCCCTTTCTTCCTCGAAGACCTTGACATAAGGAGTCCGGAGCCTGGCGGTGACATTCCAGTCCATATTACGGACATCATCACCATACTGGTACTCCCTTACCTCGCTGAAAGCCATACCGCGGCCCTTGAAAGCCGAATGGTACTCGCCTGCAAATATCTGATGAGAGAGTGCCCTGGTCTTGATCTCGATCTTCCTGACCTTTTTCAGGAGATCGTTTGCACTCATGCTCTCCATTATGGAACCTCTACTGCGTTGATTATCTCGGATATGATGTTCTCCGTGGTCACGTTTTCCGCTTCGGCCTCATAGGTAAGGCCGATCCTGTGACGGAGCACCTCGTTACATACCGCCCTGACATCTTCAGGAATGACATAGCCCCTTCTCTTTATGAATGCATAGGCCTTTGATGCCATGGAGAGGGAAATGCTTGCCCTCGGCGAAGCCCCGTATGAAATCAGATTGGACAACTTGCCGAGGGAGTAGTCTTCCGGAGTCCTGGTCGCATAGACGATATCGACGATATAGCGCTCTATCTTCTCGTCCATGTACACGTCCCTTACCACCGAACGGGCACGGACGATATCCTCCGGCTTCATGACAGGAGACGCTTTGGGAAATTCCCCTGAATTGTTCATCCTGATGATCTGTTTCTCTTCTTCCTTTTTAGGCTAGGTCACCACCACCTTGAGCATGAAACGGTCCACCTGGGCTTCCGGAAGCGGATAGGTACCCTCCTGCTCGATCGGGTTCTGCGTAGCCATCACAAGGAACGGTTCCGGGAGCCTGAATGTCTGGTCCCCTATGGTCACCTGCCTCTCCTGCATGGCTTCAAGCAGGGCTGACTGCACCTTGGCCGGTGAACGGTTGATTTCGTCCGCAAGCACGAAATTGGCGAAAACCGGACCCTTGCGGATCTGGAACTGTTCGCTTTTCTGCGAATAGATCATCGTACCGACAACATCGGCAGGAAGAAGGTCAGGGGTAAACTGGATTCTGCTGAATTTCGCATCGACTGCCGATGCAAGAGTATTGATAGCCAACGTTTTCGCCAATCCAGGGACACCCTCCAGCAGGATATGGCCGTTGGCCAGAAGACCGATCAGCAGATTCTCCACAAGATGCTTCTGCCCCACAATGACCTTGTTCATCTCCATCGTGAGAATGTCCACGAAAGAACTTTCGCGCTGAATGCGGTCATTCAATTCTTTAATGTTTACGCTCTCCATAAAAACTATTATTTTTTTAATAATTTTGCATCCGGAACAGCGGAAGACAACCTTTCCACGGATGACTTCCGGTTAAAGTAACAACTATGCGCTACAGGATCCGACTCTCATACAATGGCTTGACCCTCAGCGGCTGGCAGAAACAGAACAATGCTCCGTCCGTCCAGGAAAAACTGTCCGGAGCCCTTTCCACGCTCCTAAAGGACAGAATCGAAGTGACAGGAGCCGGACGGACCGACGCCACCGTCAATGCCATCAATTATATAGCCCATTTCGACTCGGCCGCTACCCTCCCGTCTGACGCAACCAGATTTATATACAAAATAAATGCCATCCTGCCCAAAAACATAACTGTACACGAAATATTGCCATGCGATCCCGGGTTTCACGCGAGATTTTCCGCCATTGAACGTGAATACCATTACTTTATACACTGCAACAAGGACCCGTTCATGGAAAGTTTCTCTTACCGCTGCCGGTACGGTCTGGACATCGGAAAAATGAACAGGGCGGCGGAATACCTTTACGGCAGGCACGACTTCAGATGCTTCGAGAAGACAGGCGGGGGCAACAAAACGTCCATCTGTACCGTATATGAAGCCCGCTGGCAGACATACACGCCCACCCATGTCAGCCTGACCGGATTCCCTGCCGGAGAAGAGGACTACCTGCTGTTCCGGATACGGGCGGACAGATTCCTCCGCAACATGGTCCGTGCCATCGTCGGATCGCTCATCGACGTCGGAAGAGGGAAACATGAACCCGAATGGATAGGGGAACTCATACGGAGCGGGACAAGATCCGATGCCGGGGAATCCGTTCCCGGCAACGCACTTTTCCTCAACAAGGTCCTGTATCCTCCTCAAGATTGAAAAAAATTCCGTATCTTTGCGCCCTTGATGTTTAATTACTACTGATAAAAATGCTTACCACTCTTTTACAATCAGGTCTGGACTCGGCTGTAGAGGCTGTAGAAACCGTTGCCCAGCCGCAGGAAATGACCATGTCGCTCTTCGACCTCTTCCTTAAGGGAGGCGCACTCATGTGGGTCCTGCTCGCCCTGTCCATCATCGCCATCTATATTTTCGGCAAGAAATGGTGGCTCATCCGCAAGGCAGGCAGGATTGACAGCAATTTCATGAAGGACATACGCAGCCTGATGCTCGAAGGGAAGACGAAATCCGCCATCAACCTGTGCCGCAGATATGATTCGCCTGTATCGTACATGGTGGAAACGGGAATCGAAAGGGCAGGACGTCCGCTTTCAGACATCCAGACAGCGATAGAGAACACAGCCAACATCGAAGTGGCCAAACTTGAAAAGGGTCTTCCCGCACTGGCCACCATCGCTGGAGGGGCCCCGATGATAGGGTTTCTCGGTACCGTGATGGGAATGGTGCAGGCATTCTTCAATATGGCATCCGCCGGAAACAACATAGACATCACCCTGCTTTCGGGAGGTATCTACGTTGCAATGATAACCACTGTGGGAGGACTGATCGTCGGAATCATAGCGTATTTCGGCTATAATTACCTGACATCCAGGATTTCCGACCTCGTATTCACGATGGAAAGCGCTACCATCGATTTCATGGATCTTCTGAACAGGCAGGCCGACGCCGTCCAGGAAGACAGAATGACCGGCAAAGAATAAAGGAAATGGCAATCAAGAGAACGACAAAGGTAGAACCGAATTTTTCGATGTCATCAATGACTGACATCGTGTTCCTCCTGCTTATATTCTTCCTTGTCACATCTACTCTGATAAATCCGAATGCCCTGAAACTCCTGCTTCCGAAAAGTACCGGACAGGTATCGGCAAAGGCCACGGTAAGCGTATCCATAAAGGATAATCACAACGATACCTACACTTACCATATCAACGGAGATATGGATCCGATCAGGTTCGACAAGGTCGAAGACGCCCTTGTGAACGAACTGCAGGCCGAAGAAGACCCGACATTCGTGATCTACGCGGACGAGACAGTCCCCATAAAGGAAGTGGTACAGGTAATGAATATAGCGAAACGCAACCATTACAAGGTAATCATGGCGACTTCGCCGGAATAGGAAACATTTACCAGAGAAAGATAAAATGACCGGACCATACCGCAAAGGAGAGGACAGACAGGAAAGGAATTCCAATGTGACCGGCATCGTGTTGACGGTGGCGGTTCATCTGTGTGTGATAACGGTTGGTCTGACTTCAGGCATGACCTATATATACCCTCCTCCTGAGGAAGAATCCATCCTGCTGGATTTCAGCGAGGATACCCCGTCTCCGGTCATTCAGGAAATGTCCGGCCGGGAACCCCGGACAGTGAAACCGGAGCCAGACAAGGAGGTGGAACTTGTGCAACGGTCGGAGGGGCAGGTCAAAGGAACCCGGGCGAACACCGCACAGGAAGCCACAGTAGGCCCTGACGGGGACGTAGAGGTGCCGGAGCCGCCGAGGAAAAAGGAAATCAACCGCCGCGCCCTCTTCCATGCCGCAGCCAACAGGGAGCGGAAAGATACCCTGGCTCCGCAGACCGCGACAAAGGTCACCGAGGAACTGAAGGCAGGACATGCAGCCGGGACCGCAGAGTCTGGCAAGGAAATTGGAGAACCGAAGGCCCGCCTGAAAGGACGTACTCCTGTGAACGGATTCCTTCCGAAACCGGACTACCCGGTCCAGAAAGCGGGAACGGTGGTGGTGAACATCCGGGTTGACAACTACGGCAATGTCAGCGGGCAGCCGTCCATAAACATGGAAAGCACGACCGTGACCGACCAGGAACTGTGGCAGGCCGCGATAAACGCCGCCAAAAGGACGAAGTTCAACAGGACCATGAATGCGCCTCCTCTGCAGGAAGGGACGATAACGTACGTGTTCAGGCTGAACTGACAAAGGTTTTCAGAGAACAGATTAACAAACAATATCCAATCATCATTAAAACGCCCGTGAGGGCACAGTCACAATGGAAAATTTCAAGAAAGGCGGTTATAACCGCAGACCGGCAGAAGGCCGTAGAGAGTACGGCAGCCGCTCATTCAGAAACGAAGACAGGCCACACAGATCTTTCGGAGAGAATTCCGACAGACCACGCAGGCCATACGGAGACCAGTCCGGAAGACCGGGAAGATCCTTCGGGGAAAACAGACCGAGAAGGCAGTTCGGGGAATATTCATCCGACAGACCACGCAGATCTTTCGGAGATAATTCCGACAGGCCGCGCAGAAGCGCTCCGGGACGCCGCAGTTTCCAGGAAAACAGTTTCCCTGCCAGAAGTGCAAGCGGTGCAAGGCTGAGGCCGCGCAAGAACAGAATGCCTGCCGAATCCGCCGCAGAGCAGGGCATAAACAGGATGATAAGCCGCAATCCCCAGATAGACGAGACTCTTTACTCGGACAACGACTACATAAACATACCGGTAAAGGAGACAGTCCGCCTGAACAAGTTCATCGCGAATTCAGGTATCTGCTCCAGAAGGGAAGCCGACAACTTCATCCAGGCCGGAGTGGTGACCGTCAACGGGGAAGTCGTCACCGAACTCGGAACGAAAGTCAACATCAACACTGATGACATCAGATTCAACGGGGAAAGGCTCAGGGGTGAGGCCAAGGTCTACATTATCATGAACAAGCCCAAGGGATATGTCACTACGGCAAGCGACCCTCATGCGGACAAGACAGTCATGGACCTGATAAAGGGATGTCCGGCAAGGGTATTTCCTGTCGGGAGGCTCGACAAGAACACAACAGGCGTACTGATGTTCACCAACGACGGGGAAATGGCCGAGAAACTGACCCATCCGTCCTACCAGAAGAAGAAGATCTATCAGGTCTCCCTTTCCAACAAACTTACTGAAGAGGACTTCAACAAGATAATGAGCGGAATCAGTCTCACTGACGGGGAGATAAAGGCGGACGAACTCGAATATATCGACCCTGACGACCACAGGAAAATCGGCATAGAGATACATTCCGGGAAAAACAGGATTGTCCGCAGGATCTTCGAATCCCTCGGATACGAAGTGAAGGCTCTTGACAGGGTGTATTTCGCGGGATTGACCAAAAAGGGAATCAAGCGCGGAGGCTGGAGATACCTTACGGAAGGTGAGATCAACATCCTCAGGATGGGAGCATACAACTGATCATGAAGAAGCACAGGTCGGGATTTGTAAACATAATAGGGAACCCGAACGTCGGGAAATCCACCCTGATGAACGCGCTGGTCGGCGAGAGGCTGTCGATAGTGACGGCAAAGGCACAGACCACAAGGCACAGGATAATGGGGATAGTGAACGGAGAAGACTACCAGATAGTCTACTCCGACACTCCCGGTATCCTGAAACCCAACTACAGGCTGCAGCAGAACATGATGAATTTCGTGGACACCGCAATAGGCGATGCCGACATCATCCTGTACGTGACGGATACGGTAGAGAAGGCTGACAAGAACGAGGAATATATCCGGAAACTGCAGAATATCGAATGTCCGGTCATTCTGGTCATCAACAAGATAGACATCAGTTCGCAGGAGGAAGTCACAAGGCTGATGGGATGGTGGAAGGAGCAGTTGCCGGAAGCGGTCATCTATCCGGCATCCGCCAGGGAGAAATTCAATCTCGAGAACATCTTCGATGCCATCGTGGAGAAACTTCCGGAGGCTCCGGCCTGGTACGACAAGGATGTGTTCACGGACAAGAACCTCAGATTCTTCGCCTCTGAGATAATCAGGGAGAAAATCCTGTTGAACTACAGCCAGGAAATCCCGTACAGTTGTGAAGTAAGCATCGAGGAATTCAAGGAAGGGAAGGAAAGGTATGACATCAGCGCCGTCATATACGTGATGAGAGACAGCCAGAAAGGTATCATAATTGGCAAGGGAGGGAAATCCCTGAAAAAGGTAGGGACCGAAGCCAGGATTGACATGGAGGATTTTTTCCAGAAAAAGGTTTTTCTCAGTCTCTTCGTGAAGGTGGATCCGGACTGGCGGGAAAACAAGAAGGAACTGCGCCGTTTCGGATATGAACATTAAACAACGATATAATTTATGAGTATAGACGATATCGACCTTCCTGACGGAACGGATGACGATGACCTCAACGACCCTCCTGTCGATGAGGGTTCGGACGAGAACTCGGGAAAATATGACAGGCTGCTGAATGAAAACAGCGTGAAGTTCAAGTTGTCCGGGATGTTCAAGGACTGGTTCCTGGACTACTCTTCCTATGTCATCCTGTACAGAGCCGTGCCGCACATCATCGACGGTCTCAAACCTGTGCAGAGGCGTGTCCTGCATGCGATGTACAGGATTGATGACGGCAGACTTACCAAGGTCGCGAATATCGTCGGCCAGGCCATGCAGTTCCATCCGCACGGAGACCAGTCCATCCTCGGGGCGCTTGTCACCCTCGGACAGAAAGACCTGCTCATTGACTGTCAGGGAAACTGGGGCAATATCCTCACGGGGGATCCCAATGCAGCCCAGCGATATATCGAGGCCAGACTGTCAAAGTTCGCCAGGGAAGTGGTATTCAATCCCAAGACTACAAACTGGATGACTTCCTATGACGGCCGCAACCAGGAGCCGGTCAACCTTCCCGTGAAATTCCCGCTCCTGCTTGCCCTGGGAGCGGACGGCATCGCTGTAGGACTTGCATCCAAGATCCTTCCACACAATTTCAACGAACTGATCGATGCATCCATAGACATCCTCGAAGGCCGCGACTTCGAACTTTACCCGGACTTCCCTACCGGAGGATTCGCCGACTGCACCAAATACAACAAGGGGCAGAGGGGCGGAGTCATCAAGGTCAGGGCCAGGATAGAGAAGATAGACAAGAGCACGCTGGCAATTACCGAAATCCCTTACGGGCAGACTACGGACAGGCTCATCGAGTCCATACTCAAGGCCAAGGACAAGGGGAAAATCAAGATCAAGAAAATAGTTGACCTCACTACCACCCAGGCCAACATAATGATCTACCTTCCCAACGATGTCTCCCCGGACAAGACCATAGATGCCCTCTACGCCTTTACCGACTGCGAACTGTCCATATCCCCGAACGCCTGCGTCATCGTCGATGACAAGCCCCAGTTCCTCAACGTGGATGACATCCTGAGGTTCAACACACAGCACACCAAGGACCTGCTGGGACAGGAACTGCAGATACGGCTTGATGAACTGGAGGCGGACTGGCACTACAGTTCACTTGAAAAGATATTCTTCGAAAACAGGGTATACAAGATTCTTGAAGCGGATTCCCACACCTGGGAAGAACAGCTGGAAGAAGTGTTCCGGGCCATGAAGAGGTACCAGGACATGTTCAAGAAGGAGATAGTGATGGACGATATCATGAAACTGGTGGAAAAGCCGGTAAGAAAGATATCCAAGTTCGATACGAAGGCCGTGGAAGAAAAGATCCGTGGTATCGAGGACGAAATAGACGAGGTCAGAAACCATCTCGAACACCTCACTGAATTCACCATCAACTACTACAGCAATCTCAAGAAGAAATACGGGAAAGACCGTGTCAGACACACCGAGATAACCAGTTTCCAGAACATAGCGGTCACCAGGGTGGCCAGCAACAACGCCAAACTCTATGCCAACAAGGCCGAGGGTTTCGTTGGAATCGGGCTGAAGAAAGAGGACAATGCCGAATTCATCTGCGACTGCTCCGACCTGTCGGAAATCATCGTTTTCAACAAAAACGGGAAATACCGCGTCACTAAGGTAAGTGACAAGGCATTTTTCGGTCCGGACATCATCTACGCCGGACTGTTCGACCGCAACGACCAGAGGACTACATACAATGTCATATACAGAGACGGCAGGAACGGCCCGTACTATGCCAAGAGGTTTGTCGTGGGAGGGGTGACAAGAGACAAGGAATACGACATCACCCAGAGTACGGAAGGTTCTGTCATCCTTTGGTTTACAGCCAACGGTAACGGAGAGGCGGAAACAGTGAAGATCTATCTCAGGCCAAGACTGAAACTCAAGAAACTGATACTGGAATACGATTTCTCGCAACTCCTCATAAAAGGACGGGCCTCAAGAGGGAATCTCGTCACAAAGAATCCGGTGCAGAAAATCCTTCTCAAAAGCAAGGGCATCTCTACCATCGGAGGCAAGGATATCTGGTTCGACACGGACATCCAGAGACTGAATGAAGATTCCAGAGGGGAATATCTCGGACAGTTCAACAGCAACGACCATATACTTGCCATATTCAAGGACGGTACATACTATACTACCTCGACTGATCTGAGCAACAGATACCAGGGCGAACTGCTACGCATAGAAAAACTGGATGTATCTGTCACATATACTGCCCTTTACTACGACGGTGAAGTCAAGACATTCTATATCAAGAGATTCAGTTTTGACATCAGTGACAATACGTCGGTATCCTTCATTTCCGAAGCCAAAGGCTCTTATCTTGTCGGACTGAGCAGGGACAAACACCCGCAGGTGGAAATCACTTTCGGAGGGAAGAATGCCCACAGGCCGGAAGAGGCCCTGGATGCGGAAGAGTTCATCGCCAAGAAAGGCATCGCCGCAAAAGGAAAAAAGGTCAGCCAGTACGACGTGGAATCCGTCAGATTCATCGAGCCTCTGCACAAACCGGAGGATGACGTTGCGGATATCGCTGAAGAACAGCAACCGTTACCGGAAGAAAACGGGGAAGACATGACGGAGAACGACGGCTATGACTACAACGAGGATGACCAGCCGACCCTCTTCTGACCGCCGGTCACAGGGACATGAAATGGAACATCCTCAACAACATCTGATATGATAATCTCTTTGACAGGATTCATGGGATGCGGGAAGAGCAGTGTCGGCAGAGAACTGGCCGCACTGCTCTCCTGCCCTTTTACAGACCTGGATTCATACATAGAAGAGCGAGAGCAACGCCGGATTCCCGACATTTTCGCCGCAGACGGAGAAATGGCGTTCAGGAGGATGGAACTTGATGCGTTGAAGGCAATCCTCGGGGAATACCGGCAACTTCAGACCGGGAGGCCAGATCTGATACTCTCTCTCGGAGGAGGGACCCTGACAACACCGGAATGCGCCGGAATCATACATGACAGGACCGTCTGCATATATCTCAGGGCCACCATTGATACCCTTTTTGACAACCTGAAGAACGATTCGGCAGGACGGCCCATGCTGGCGGGAGAGCCGGAAACTTTCAGACAGAGGATAGAAAGACTTATGGAAACCAGAGGCCCGGTCTACGAATCCACCGCACATGTCATTACCGACATTGACGGCAAATCCTTCACTTCCGTAGCAGCCGGGATCGAATCGATTATCCTGAACAGAGCCCCCGCCCTGTCATCCTGAACTGAACAACTACCTTGTCATCCTGAACGGAGCCGCTGCCCTGTCATCCTGAACGGAGCCGCAGGCGGAGTAAAGGATCTGAAGCACCGCTCCGGTTCAATACCCCAGATTCTTCGCTGACGCTCAGAATGACAGTAAATCCGGCTCATAATGACAGAGTGTTGCAGGACACCAGATTCTTCGCTGACGCTCAGAATAACAGGGGAATAGTTCAGAATGACAGGAAAGTAGTTCGGAATGACGAGGGGATTCAGATTATGTCTTCCCTGTCGTGAAGATCCTTGATCCTTAATTGCAGGTTTGCTATGCCCCGATAATAATTCTCCACTATGGAATAGCAGACATCTATCGGATTTCCGGTCCTGATATGCTCAAAATGTTCCGATTTGTTGAATGCTATCGCGGAAATCGAACGGTACGGCTGCGATTCCTGTATCAGTTCGAGTTTGAGATGCCCCCCGTCAGCACCCACTTTCCTGACATTTCCGTTATCATAGACATTCTCCGTCAGAAAGACAGGAGCGTTGTTTCCCGGACCGAACGGCTGGAACTGCTTGAGTATCCTGAAGAATTTCGGGGTAATCTGTGAAAAGTCCAGTTGCGTATCTATCATAATGACCGGGGTCAGCATTTCAGAACTGATATTCTTCTCTATGAATCTTTCTATCCTTTCGCAGAATTCCGGAAGATTCTCTTCCTTCAGAGTCAGTCCGGCGGCATAGAGATGTCCTCCGAAATTTTCCAGAAGATCGGCGCAACTTTCTATCGCATCATAAAGATCAAACCCGTGAACGCTTCTTGCCGAACCTGTCACGAAACCGTTGGACCTTGTAAATACTATGGTAGGTCTGTAGAAAGCCTCCACCAGACGCGAAGCCACTATCCCGACCACTCCCTTGTGCCACTGCGGATTATATACTATCGTCGCATTTTTTGCCGACAGGCAGTTGCCTGACTGGACCATTTCCAGAGCCTCCCGGGTAATCTCCCTGTCGATGCTCTTCCGTTCGTTGTTGTATCTGTTTATTTCGGAGCCGATTCTATTGGCCACCTCATCATCCTCCGCAGTCAGCAGTTCCACAGCCACCCTTCCCGATTCCATCCTTCCGGCCGCATTTATACGCGGACCTATCTTGAACACGATATCGTCTATGGTGATATGCTCCGGGTCGAGTCCGGAAAGATTGATCATGGCCAGCAGTCCCTTGCGGGGATTCTCGTTCAGTTGCTTCAGTCCGAAATGGGCCAGAATCCTGTTCTCCCCGACGACCGATACAAGATCGGATGCGATGCTTACCACGAGAAGGTCGAGAAGGGGGATGAGACTTTCAAACGGAATCCCGTTCCTGGCCGAATATGCCTGGACCAGTTTGAAACCGACACCACAGCCCGAAAGATCGTCAAAAGGATAGTTGCAGTCGGAACGTTTGGGGTCCAGGACCGCCACTGCTGCCGGAAGGTCGTTTTCAGGAAGATGATGGTCACAGATTATGACATCGATCCCCTTCTCCGCCGCATAGGCGACCTTGTCATTTGCCTTTATTCCGCAATCAAGGGTTATTATCAGCCTGAAACCGTTTTCCGCCGCCCAGTCAATGCCTTTGTATGAGACCCCGTATCCCTCGTCATACCTGTCGGGAACATAGAAGTCCACATTCCCTGTCAGCCTGTGCAGAAACGAATAGACCAGAGATACGGCAGTCGTTCCGTCAACGTCATAATCTCCGTAGACGAGTATCTTTTCCCCCGATGATATGGCCGACTCGACCCTTGCCACCGCCTTGTCAATATCCTTCATCAGAAAAGGGTCATGGAGATTGTCCAGACTTGGCCTGAAGAAAGCCCTTGCTTCCTGAAAGGTGGAAATCCCTCTCTGGACAAGCAGTTTTGCCAGCACAGGGTCGATCCCCAGTTCAGAAGAAAGCCTGGCCACCGTATCCATGTCGGTGACCTCCCTCAATATCCATTTCCTTTCTTTCCCCATATTCTGACAAAGATAGGAAAATTTATCCTAAATGAATTGCATCCCTGTCCCGAAATTATGATTTTCCGACTCTTATTCCTATTTTTGCGGGTTGAATGACTTCTATCCGAACAAAATTGCAGGAAATATGGAAAATCTAGATTTGAACGAACAGGAGAGGAACAGGCGTGAGGCTGTCATAAGGCTCAGGGAACTCGGAATCGAGCCTTATCCTGCCGCCTTGTACCCGGTAAACGCCACGGCACAGGAGATAAAGGACGGATATGATCCGGAAAAAGGGAACATGACCGACCTGGTGATAGCAGGAAGGATAATGTCCCGCCGCATAATGGGGGCCGCATCCTTCATCGAACTGCAGGACGAGACCGGACGTATCCAGGTGTACATAAAGAGGGATGAAATCTGTCCTGAAGAGGACAAGACGATGTACAACACCGTGTTCAAGAAACTTCTTGACATCGGTGACATCATCGGAATCAAAGGATTTGCCTTCTACACCCAGACAGGTCAACTCTCCGTACACGCAAAGGAACTGACAGTCCTGAGCAAGTCCCTCCGCGTCCTTCCTATCGTAAAGGAGAAGGACGGGGAAGTATATGATGCCTTCACCGACCCGGAACTCAAATACAGACAGAGATATGTGGACCTTATCGTGAATCCGGCGGTAAGGGACGTGTTCGTGAAGAGAAGCCGGATCATCTCCACGATGCGTGAATATTTCAACGAGGCGGGCTGCCTCGAAGTGGAGACACCTATCCTCCAGCCTATCCCGGGAGGTGCCACCGCAAGACCGTTCATCACCCATCACAACGCCCTCGACATCCCTCTTTATCTGCGTATAGCCAATGAACTGTACCTCAAGAGACTGATTGTCGGAGGATATTCAGGCGTCTACGAATTCGCGAAGGACTTCCGTAACGAGGGAATGGACAAGACCCACAACCCGGAATTCACATGCATGGAGATATACGTCGCATACAAGGACTATATGTGGATGATGGAATTTACGGAGAAGATGCTGGAGAAGATAGCCCTCAGGCTTCACGGGACAACCGTTGTCACCATCGGAGACAAGACAGTGGATTTCAAGCCGCCTTACCGCAGGCTGCCTATGCTGGAGGCCATCAAGGAATTTGCCGGAGTGGACATTGCAGGGATGGACGAGGCACGGCTCAGGGAGACATGCGACAGGCTGAACGTACCGGTGACAAAGGAAATGGGAGAAGGAAAACTGATCGATGCCATCTTCGGGGAATACTGCGAGAAGAATCTTATCCAGCCTGTATTCATCACCGACTATCCCGTATCCATGTCTCCACTTACCAAGAGACACCGCAACAACCCTGACCTTACGGAAAGATTCGAACTTTTCGTCTGCGGAAAGGAACTTGCCAACGCCTACAGCGAACTGAACGACCCTATCGACCAGTTGGAAAGGTTCAAGGACCAGTTGAAACAGAGGGAGCACGGGGACGACGAAGCGATGTATATCGACATGGACTTCGTCCGCGCCCTCGAATACGGCATGCCGCCGACATCCGGAATGGGAATGGGAATCGACCGTCTGACAATGTTCATGACCAACTCCCCTACCATCCAGGATGTGCTGTTCTTCCCTCAGA
>CALVAE010000105.1 GCA_944325465.1 uncultured Bacteroidales bacterium
CTGTTCAAATGAAATCCAGACCAGTTCTCTCCTGCGATTCCATATTGTTTTGAAAACATATCTCATAACTCAACATTTCCTTTTAGACTGTCAGCAATATTCTTTCTGGAAATCCTCCATGCAGGGAGTCCGCCGGACAACAGCGAAAACAGGACAAAAACCGGCAGCACAAACATCACTATCACCGGAACATCAAGGCCCGAAAACAGCGCTGTCCCGAACGCACCGGCATCAAGGGCAGCATTCAGTGCAGTTGCCAGAGGATAGACGAGCAGTATACCGATAATGACACCGATAAATACAAGTATGGAATGTTCAGTCATCAGACTTGCGAAAGAGGAAGAAGAAGTTGCCCCTAATGCGCGACATACGCTTGTCTCGTGCAGCCTGCTATAAGCATTGGCAGCACTAAGGCTTACTATATTCACGGAAGGCACCAAGATAAGAATAAACAGTATGCCCCATATTCCCCATGAGAAAAACCATCCGTCATCGCGTCGGTCATGAAGAGTCCGGACCGATTCGGGTCGGATGTCCACCCTGGTATCCCTTTCATTGAAATAGGACGTAACACAGGATGATACCTCATTCCTGATTTCATCGGCTCCAATATCCCGGCTGAACAGCAGATACAGGTCAGACGGGGAACCATCGGAGAGTTTTTCGTTGAATATGTTCGGTATCCATATATTGCCCAGTCCGTTTCCATCGCTCGAAAATTCGGTGAAACTGTCCACAACTCCGATAATTGTGAAAGTGCTGCCTAGATATTCCATTCCTCGCCCGACTACTTCCGACGAGCCGAACAGATCCTGTGCCAGTTTCTTTTCAATAACAGCCACCCTGGAGCCGTTATCGACATCTGAAGCGTTGAACGGTCTTCCGTCAATGAACCGAAAATCGAATACATCCCAAAATCCGGGATTCGTAAAACAAAGCGACAACGGATGCAGGACATCCCCGATGTAGATGTTGGAAATCTGGAATGACAACATTGCATAGGATTCCATATCATAGAAACGTCCGGCGAAGTCCGGCATTTCACTGTCCCTTAAGGCAGGCACCGTCTTGCCTTCATTGTCATGGAAAGTTCCCATCTCCACAATCCGTCCGGCTTCGGAAAACGGAGGCCGGTCAAAGTCCACAGTGTAGTATATCTGCATCAGCACCGTTATGAAAGCAAAGGATATGGCCGCTCCGAACACTACAAAGGAAGAATAACCCTTGTGCCGCAGAATGTTCTGCCAAGAGAGTCTGATATATACCGACAGCCGTTTCATAGCGATGCAGTTTTAATGTCAGAAAGATGTCCGTCCGCCATCGTCACTGTCCTGCCTGTGTATCTCGCTATTTCATCGCTATGAGTCACCATCAGTATGGTCTTCCCGGAAGAATTCAATTTTTTAAGCAGTTCCATTATCTCCGTGCTGTTCCTGCTGTCAAGATTGCCGGTAGGCTCGTCTGCGAGAATGATTTCCGGATCAGTCACCAAGGCTCTGGCAATAGCGGCTCTCTGACACTGACCGCCTGAAAGCTGGGCCGGGAAATGGTGCATTCTGTGGGCAAGTCCTACCGCCTCCAGCATGGACTCCGCTTTCCCCTTCGCCTTTGAATGCGAAATATCATCCCTGAATGTCAAGGGAAGCATCACATTGTCGATAATGTTCAAAGAAGATATCAGATGGAAACTCTGGAAGATGAATCCTATCTTCCTGTTCCTGATAAAAGCCTTTCCCTTGTCATCCAGATCTTCTACATTCTGACCGTCAAGAACAATCTTCCCTTCAGTGGGTTCATCAAGAAGGCCGGCAATGTTCAGAAGCGTAGACTTGCCGCATCCTGACTGCCCCATTATGGAGACGAATTCACCTTTGCCTACATCAAGACATACATCATCAATAGCATAGGTTTCCATATCCTGGGTACGGAATACTTTGGTTATGTGTTTAAGTTCCAGCATAGTTATTGTTATTGATCTGTGGTTTTACAAAATTAGGCAATATTCTGCAATTTTATTGATACTCTTTAGACAATATTTACCACTTTCATAGGGCTTCATTCATTTTCAGACTGTCAAGTCTCCCTTCAGTTTCCCTCCGGAGCCGCACCATTGTCAAATTACGTGGATTCACCGACATAGACATTATTTTCTTCCCGACAGTTTCGGCATCTGCTGTCCGACCCTGCCGGATATACATATCCATAAGCAATGTCAACGGATACAGACGTGACGGCACCATATAATGCGACTTCAGATACTCCTTCTCCGCATTGGCGTGATCTTCCACAGCTTCATAGTTTTTCCCGATTATATTATGGAACATCGGGTCGCAGGATATTTTCGCTCCCTCCTCCAGGACCGCATTGCTTTCAGCATATCTTTCAGCCTTGTGCAGCGCATATCCCAGATCATAAAGATAGCGGTAATTGCCTTTAAGTCTGTCATATAGCGGGATCAGTCCTTCGGCAGAATCTTCATAAAGCCCTGCCGTACTCCAGTATTTCGCATCCTGCCATTTCCT
>CALVAE010000106.1 GCA_944325465.1 uncultured Bacteroidales bacterium
TCTATTGCGGAAGCTATCGCCGCGAAATCCGCTCCGCTGAACACAAGATACCCCTGCTCCCAGGATGCGACCTTCCCGGCATCCACTTCCAGGACTTCCGTCTTCATGCTCGAAGCATCATAGACAAGCTGCATGTCAGGCTCGAGTACATAGGATCTGCAGCTGTCGGCTGTCACATCCACCCTGACCCTGCCTTCCACCAGGGTCGCCCTCGTCACGGGGTCATCGGGATATGCCTCCACGCAGAACTTCGTGCCGAGAGCCGTTATATCCACATTTCTCGTCTTCACCGTAAACTGCTTCCTGTCATCCCTGGCCACGTCGAAATTCGCCTCTCCTGTGAGGAAGACCGTCCTGTCATCTCCCGTAAAGCGCTCAGGAAACACGAGGGATGAACCGGCATTCAAGGCCACCACGGTGCCATCCGCCAGAGTGACGGATGTCCGCTCGCCATATTCAGCGCTGACATAGGCATATTCAGGAACCGGCCTGTCTGTCAGTTTCCACGTCAGGACCGATGACAGCACAGCAAGCACAAGAGAAGCGGCCGCAAGCCACATATACCTGAAGGCCACACCTGTCTTTCTACGGCTCTCGCTCGCGGCGATCATCTCGTGGACGGCTTCAAGATCCTGCATAGTCTCTGAAGAGACCTCCCCCTCAGAACTTTCCCATAGCTGTCTGATGACGTTTTCGTCGCGCATATCCCGTATATCGTTTTCTCTGCTGTCCATAACTAACCGTATATAAAGTAAGCCAAAGGCGCGATTACGCACAAAAAATATTTCAGGGCACTGCGAAGTCCGGACAGCGCCGCCGTAAGATGATTCTCCACTGTCCGTTTGTTTATATTCAGCCTTTCCGCTATCTCATCATTGCTGTACCCTCCCCAGCGGCTCATCACGAATATCTCCCGTCTCCTCCGCGGCATCTTTCTGACCGCCTCCGCTATCCTTGCCTTGATCTGCCGTTCCTTCAGTTTCTCTTCTGGACCTGAAACTGTCCTCTCAGACTGTTTCTTCCCCTCCTCGACATATTTCTTCATCACATCGAGATGGTCATAATAATTGTATACTGAAAATCTGGCCATCTGGAAAAGGTAACCTTCGAACGAACGGACTTCGGACAGTTTTGCCCGGTCTTTCCATATATTGAAGAATATGTCCTGCGCAATGTCCCGGGCCTGCTCCTCATCTCCCGTGCAGGCTTTCAGAAATGCCACGACCTTTGGATGATAACGGACAAAAAGCAGGTCGAAAGCAGATCTGCTGCCTTCAGAAAGGCGCTTGATGAATATTGTCTCGTCCTTTTGCACCGGTCATTATTATAAGCCGGGCAAATATACTGTATCGTCCCGGCAAATGCAAACGCCATCCGGCTCTTCGGTGCTGAATCTACGGCTCATCCGGCGACTCCGGTCAAAAAAGACAGGGCGGCCTGTGCGGTCGCCCTGATCTGTCTGAATGTATATCCTGATTTATTCGCGGATTGCAGCGATACCAGGAAGTTCCTTGCCTTCCAGGTACTCAAGCATTGCCCCGCCACCGGTAGATACATAACTTACCTTCTTGGCATAGCCCATCTGTGTGACCGCTGCCACTGAATCACCGCCACCTACAAGTGTGAAAGCCCCGTTCTCGGTAGCCTTGGCAAGCATTTCTGCCACCTTGTTGGTTCCCTTTGCAAAGGCAGGGATCTCGAATACTCCCACCGGACCGTTCCAGAGGATGGTCTTTGACTTCATTATCACATCCTCCCATACAGCGAGAGTGCTCGGTGCAGCATCGACACCTTCCCACTCGTCAGGGATTTCGCTGTTTGAGCAGATCTTGGTGTTCGCATCGTTTGAGAATGCGTCAGCGATAACGACTTCCTTTGAAAGATAGAGTTTCACTCCTTTTTCCTCTGCCCTCTTCAGAATATTGAGAGCAAGATCCAACTGGTCTTCCTCACACAGGGACTTTCCGATCTTTCCGCCCTGAGCCTTGATGAAGGTGTACACCATACCGCCGCCGATGATCATATTGTCGACTACATCGAAAAGATGCTCGATGATACCGATCTTCGAGGACACTTTCGCGCCGCCGATGATGGCTGTCACAGGATGTTCAGGAGTCTTGAGAACGCGGTCGATAGCCTTGATCTCCCCTTCCATCAGATATCCGAACATCTTGTCGTTCGGGAAGTACTTTGCTATGAGGGCTGTGGAAGCGTGAGCGCGGTGAGCGGTCCCGAATGCATCGTTGATATAGCAGTCAGCATAAGAAGCGAGTTTCTCCACGAATTTCTTCTGGCTCTCCTTCACTGCTGCCTTGGCAGCCTTCTTCTCCTCATCCGTAGCATCCTCTGCAAGGCCTCTAGGCTTGCCTTCCTCTTCCGCATAGAAACGGAGATTCTCAAGGACAAGCACTTCGCCCGGCTTGAGGGCAGCCACCTGCTCGTCAGCCTTCATGCAGTCATCCGCGAACTTTACAGGCACTCCGAGAAGTTCCTGCACACGGCCGATGATATGCTTGAGGGAGAACTTGTCGGTCACACCCTTGGGACGTCCGAGATGAGACATGATTATAAGCGAGCCGCCTTTCTCGAGGACTTTCTTGAGGGTAGGGATTGCAGCCCTGATACGGGTGTCATCCGTGATTTCAAGTTTCTCGTTGAGTGGGACATTGAAGTCTACTCTGACGATGGCTTTCTTGCCGGTGAAATCATAAGTGTCAATGTTCTGTTGCATAATCCTATATATTAAAATTCCTTATCCAGACCAATGAATCCTTCCGGTCTGCGGCACAGATTGCAGCAGAATCCGGGAACATCACTAAAATGCAGGGCAAAATTAGCAAAATTCTGGAATTTTTACTTAACTTTGCCGCGAAAATAAATGTGGAGAGATTTGGCTGCTTGCAACCACACAAAAAAATGCTAAAAAACTTTTTCATAAGGTTAGGATTTTAATGATTGCTCCGCATGCATTGGTGTGCGGAGTTTTTTATTTTAACAATATGTACAACAATTATCTTTTTACTTCCGAATCGGTGTCCGAAGGGCACCCGGACAAGGTATCGGACCAGATTTCCGATGCTATCCTTGATGAATTCCTCCGCCAGGATCCTGAAGCGAAGGTGGCGTGCGAGACTTTCTGCAGCACCGGTCTCGTCGTTGTAGGAGGAGAGGTGCGATCTGAAGATGCATACGTGGACATACAGGCGACTGTAAGACGTGTCATTGACCGCATCGGCTACAACAAGGCCGAATATATGTTCGACAGCAATTCCTGCGGTGTGCTTTCCGCCCTGCACGAACAGAGCGCCGACATCAACCGCGGAGTGGTCAGGTCAGACCCTGATGAGCAGGGAGCCGGAGACCAGGGAATGATGTTCGGGTACGCCTGCAGAGACACGGCCGATTATATGCCGCTGCCGCTGGCTCTTTCCCACCTTGCCTTGAGAGTCCTTGCCCGCATCCGGAAAGAGCAGCCGGAACTGATGCCGTACCTCAGGCCGGACTCAAAGTCCCAGTTCACCATCGAATACGATGGCAAGACCCACAGACCTGTCCGCATCCATACCATAGTAATCTCCACCCAGCACGACAACTTCGTGGTGCCAGAACTGGGAAAAATGAGTTATGAAGATGCCGTAGAGCAATACGGACAGGACCGGGTCGACAAGGCCATGCAGGACAGGATAAGGAAGGACGTACAGGAAATCCTGATACCTGCAATGATAGAGGAACTTGACCCGCTGACCGCAACCCTGTTCAAGGGAGACTATATACTCCACGTGAACCCTACAGGAAAATTCGTCATCGGAGGGCCTCACGGGGACACAGGACTGACAGGGCGCAAGATAATCGTGGACACCTACGGAGGCAAGGGAGCGCACGGAGGCGGAGCCTTCTCAGGCAAGGATCCGTCCAAGGTCGACAGGTCGGCGGCATACGCAGCCAGGTACATAGCGAAGAACCTTGTCGCTGCAGGAGTTGCTGACGAACTGCTCGTGCAGGTGGCATACGCCATAGGAGTGGCCGAACCTGTGAGCATCTACGCGGATTCTTACGGGACCGCAAAGAAAGACAGGTCAGGGCATCAGATTACAGACGAAGAGATAGCGGCAAAGATAGGGGAACTGTTCGACCTGCGTCCGGCAAAGATAATAGAGAAGTTCCGTCTGAAAAATCCTATCTACGAACCGACTGCCGCATACGGACACGTCGGACGGCGTCCGTACCAGGATGTCGTCGAGGTTGTCCGGAACGGGAAAAGGATCCAGGAGGTGGCCCTTTTCTTCGGCTGGGAACTTCTTGATTCCGTAGAAAAAGTCCAAAAGGCATTTGACCTGTAAATTATTCTGCCTGATAACGAAGATGGTGACCGATATTCGGAACCGGCTCCATCAAGAGTACAAATACGAAGAGGGCGGGTCAAAAGTCAGACCCGTCCTCTTCTTTATGCATGTCAGAATTTATAAATGCCGGACATAGACTCTTGGAATTCCGTCCCGTCTGTTCCGGTCCGGCCCGGATACTCTAATCCAGGTGTACCTTTACCGTCCTGTCATTTACCATGATATAGTAATCCCCCTTTTCCAGGAAAGGATTACCTTCGCTGTCCACAAATCCCAGGTCCTTCTCGGGATCGATCTCGAAAGTAAACGTACGGCTCTCTCCAGCCTTGAGCATCTGCTTTTCAAAATGCTTCAGTTCCCTGACCGGTCTGGTAATGGAACTGTACGGATCACAGACATACCACTGTATAACTTCCTTGCCGTCCCTGTCCCCCGTATTGGTAACAGTCACGGAGGCAGTCAGTTTCTGATCCGAAGAGAAAGACAGCACGCCGTTTCCTGAAGTTCCGTCATCCGAAGAAGTGACAGACTTGTCCGAACCTGAAACGCTGACTGTCAAAGGTCCGTATTCAAATTCAGTGTAACTCAGGCCATAGCCGAACTCGTACATAGGAGTGCTCTGGATATCCTGATAAAGGCCCTGGGTCCCCCGGCGTCCGCTGTTCCTGTGATTGTAGTAGATAGGAATCTGGCCTGTGGTGTACGGGAATGTGACAGGAAGCCTGCCTGAAGGATTGTATTTCCCGGTCAGGATTCCAGCCACCGCCTTGCCGGCCATGACGCCAGGCTGCCAGATTTCAATCGCCGCATCGGCAAGAGGGGCTATCCTCGTAAGGTCGAGTGACCGGCCGCTTGATAACAGGACCACAACAGGTTTGCCGGCTGCCTTTACTGCCGTAAGAAGTTTTTCCTGTATTAGAGGCAACGCTATGGTGGAACGGGACGCATTCTCACCGCTCCAGTTACGCTTTTCCCCGAGACAAAGGATTACCATTTCGGCTGAATCCGCGGCAGCGACAGCCTCTGCAAATCCGGAAAGATCATCTCCGTCATATCCGCAACCTTCGGCATAAATCAACCGTGCGTCCGGCAGCGCTTCGGCAAGACCGTCATAAATGCTTACGACATCTTCCGCATGTCCTCTCGCATACCATGATCCGAGAAGGTTCGCCTGATCCTTTGCCATAGGTCCGATTACGGCGATTCTGGAAAGACCGCCGGCCAATGGAAGGATATCATTTTCATTCTTCAGCAGCACAATGGATTCCTGCGCCAACTGCTCGACCGTCTCAAGGCTGGAAGGAAGGAGGAAGCGCTCACTTTCAGGGCGTTCTTCCGTATAAGGTTTCTCGAACAGTCCGAGCATGAACTTGACCCTGAGGACCCTTCTCACGGCATCGTCAATCCTTTCCTGAGACACAAGACCTTCCGCTACAAGTTCCGCCAGATGCTGCTGATAGCAGTTGTCGACCATATCCATATCAAGTCCGGCATTGAACGCATACATGGCGGCTTCCTTCCTGTCCGCAGCAAGGCCCTGGTTGATAAGTTGCTCTACCGCATTCCAGTCTGCCACAACAAAACCGTCATGTCCCCAGCGCTCCTTCAGGACCTCGGTCATGGTATAGTGGTTCGCTGATCCCGGAATACCGCTTATATTGTTGAACGAACTCATAAGGGTAACAGCCCCTGCATCCACACCTGCCTTGAAGGAAGGCAGATAGGTATCCCAGAGTGTCTGGCGGGAAATTTCGGTAGGTACATAGTCTCGTCCAGCCTCCGAAGCCCCGTATCCTACATAATGCTTCAGACATGCGGCAATATTGTTCTCCTTCGACAGATCGTCGCCCTGATATGCCTTGACGGTAGCGGACGAGAACTCCGAGCAAAGATACGGGTCCTCGCCGTACCCCTCGGCAATACGCCCCCAACGCGGGTCCCTGGCAATATCCACCATAGGAGAGAAAGTCCAGTTCACTCCGGTAGAATAGGCCTCCTGCGCGGCGACCCGTGCCGCCTTGCCGGCAAGTTCGGGATTCCATGAAGCAGCCTGGGCCAGAGGTATCGGGTACACGGTCCTGAATCCGTGGATGACATCGAACCCGAAAAGGATAGGGATTCCCAGACGGGTATGCTCCACCGCTTCCTTCTGCATAGCGTTCCTGAGAACGGCATCATCCCCGAAATAAATGAGAGAGCCCACTTCCGGCGGGTATTTCTTTACCGCTTCATTGATATTGTTCACATTATCGTTGCGGCCGAGGACATACTGGTTGAGTTGGTAGACCTTTTCCTTGAGGGTCATTCTTGAAAGCAGATCCTCTACCCTGTCTTCCACATTGGCGGAGGCATCCTTATATACTACAGGCAACTGCTCCACTTCTATCTTCGTTACCCTGTCCGGATGACGTACCGCTTCCCTGGCAGAGAGTTGCGCCACCTCTACATAGTCAGGAGTCATCCCTTGAGGGGCATAGGCATTGCCGACAACATGGCCGAAAAGGGTTTCAAACCATGCACTGGCCGCAGTATACCGGCCCCACAGGAGGTCGAGATGATAGCCGTCCCTGTCCATATTGTCTCCGATGAAGGAAGTGCGGGCGTTCTGGATTGCAGTTCCTGACGGAATTATCGTCTTGATTCCCACCAGTTTGGCCGCCCTCGCATAAGCATCTGTCAAGGCATGGTACATCTTCATCTGGTCATTGCCGTAATTCTTGAACGCCCCATGATCGGAATCCTCCGAATAGGCCCATGTCTGATGAAGCATGAACTTCGCTTTGGAAGGTACCCTCTCCTTCACATAGGCATACAGTTCCGGCAGCCACTCGCTGTAGGTCTCGTAAAGTCCGGAAAACCCGCTTGCCTGCTGGAGACTCACATAATCCCACGGTTCATCCGCAATGACCTCTGCAATAGACTTGTTACGGTATTCCTTCTTTATTCCGGTACCGTCCTTTCCTATCTTCCGGTAGGCATACTCGGCCTTTCCTGTCCTGGAATTCTTCACATGACGTTCAATGGAGCATCCTCCGATATAGGCATTGCCTATAATTACAGGAATCCCGGCCTCCCGGGCAAGTTCAAAAAGATTCTGCTCGACGGCATCCTGGGAAAAACTGTTTCCGATTGCAAGGATACGGACTGTATCCGCAGGCGCCTTGGCTATTGCCAATCCGCAGCAAAGGAAAAACAACAGCCCTATTGTCAATAATTTACGCATACCTTATGTTATTTATCTGAATTAAGTTCCCTGTACCTGAGCAAGGCTTCCAGGAAATAATAGTCCGCGTATGTAAGAGGGACATCCACCTCCACATTTCCCGGCTTGTTGCCGACACAGTGCTTCAGGAGGAAACCGTTCTGCTCTCCCGGGGCTGCGAGATAGGTATCTGATGCCAGAGTACGGATTATCTTCTCCGCCGTCGAGAGATATCCGGCAGCCTTGTCTTCCGGGACAAAAGTACTCAGACGGACAAGGGCACTGGCCATGATCGAACCTGCGGATACATCCCTGTAATCATCCGGAATCAGGTCGGAATCGAAATCCCAGTACGGGATACCGTCTTCCGGAAGACGTGGAATGATATAGTCGGCGATTTTCACCGCATGGTCAAGATATATATCCTTGTCTGTATACTGGTACATCATCGTGAAGCCATAAAGCCCCCATGCCTGTCCACGCGCCCATGCGGACCAGTCCGCGAATCCCTGGACCGTCTGCTGCCTGAGGACCTCGCCTGTTTCCGGGTCATAGTCTACAAGATGGAAACTGCTTCCGTCCGGCCTGTAATGGTTTTTCATGGTAGTGAGAGCATGGCTTTCCGCCACTTCCCGCAAGGAATCGTCTCCGGAAAGTTCCGCTCCCTTGAGAAGAAGTTCCAGATTCATCATGTTGTCGATAATGACCGGGAATTCCCATTTCGCGATATGGTCAGGAGCAGGATCCCAACTCCTTGTACACCCGACAGCGGCATTGAATCTGGTAGCAAGGGATTTCGCCCCGTTACAAAGGACAGAGGCATATTCCTGATTTCCTGTCAGTCTCAAGCCGTTGCCATAACTGCAATTCAACTGGAAACCCACATCATGGTCATTTGTCCTGAACTGAAGCGAATCAAGGATGACGGTATGCTTCTGTGCAAGAGCCTTCACGGACTCGTCACCGGTATATTCATAGACAAGCCAGAGGGATCCCGGATAGAAACCGGAACACCACCACCATATATTTGATGTCACGAGATTTCCTTCACTGTCGGAATAACGGGGACATTCATTGTCGCCAAGATTGGCGTCCAACAGCGCAAACTGTTCTGAAGCCCTTTCAAAGACCCTGTCTGTCAGAGCCTCCATAGATTCTTTTTCCGAACACGAACTCAATGCAATGCACAAAGGCAACACAAGTAATGATAATTTTTTCATCGGATTTGGATTTTGCTTGTTTCTCGAATTATCTTTTATAAAGAACGGCTACCTTACCTTTACCGTCGCAAGTCTGGCCCATCCGTCTTCGGTGAGAACATCGCTGTCTACCGCTATCCGGATACCGATTTCAGGGAAACCGTCATTCACATCCGTAGTATCCACTATACCGATGGCCCAGGTATATTTCCCCGCCGGAACTCCGTCCAGACTGAAGGTGAACTCATAATCCGTCGGACTGCCCTGTATCCATTCAGACGGCTCCGCATCAGTGTCTACATAGACGGCTACCGGCTTTCCGTTGTCATCAAGAAGGGCAAATGCCGGTTTGTATTTATAGTTCCACGGCCTTATGTTATTCGGGCAATAGCCCCAGCCAAGATTCACCCAGCGGTGATCCACCGTAACGTCCGCACCTTTGCGTACCTTTTCAGGAACAGTAACCTCATCCGGATACAGACGGTATCCTCCTTCCGCATTGAATCTCTTCACCAGATCGAAGCAATCACCGAACCAGGATTTCGTCTCATCATTCACCCTGAAATCCATCATGTTGACATGCGCTTCCCTGGACGCCTCGAATTCGCCACGGCGCACATCTTCGGAATGGCCCTGCCTGTATTTTCCGGACGGATCAATCCAGTAACGGTGATGTGCGGCGGTGATCCACCCTCCTTCCATTATGATAGGCAGCCTGTACTTGTATTTCGCGGCCATTTCCTTTTCCCAATCCTGATAATAACCGTGCATACCGAAGGCATCGTGCCGCAGGATATAGCCTTTATCCAGGGCTATCTGCAGAATTTCCTCTGCGTCAGGAGGGACAGGTCCCCAACTGTCCTTGTTGCCGGTACCCAGCATCCTGTGATAATGTATTGCCAGAGGTACCTTGTCGAAATTTTCGGAATACAGGGAGGTAATCCACTCCATGACCAGTTTCCTGCAGGCCGATGTCGTATCCCTGAACATCATGCCATGTGATTCTCCCCATTTGCCGAGTCCGAAGGCATCGATGAAATCCACCTTGTCCGGATCATTGAAATCCTTTGCAAGTTCCTTGATGAACCTTGAATATTTCTCCTGGAATACCGGGTCGTCTGGATATGGGGATTTATGGATTCCGTTTCTTCCTGAAGTATAATATTCCGCACCTGCATCAATGACGTATATCGGGGTATTCTGCCCCTGGTCACGTCCGTCCACCACGATACGGAATGCAAGTCTCAGCCCCCTGTCCGTACAACTTTTCAGCAGCCTGTATAGTCTGGATGTACTGTCCCTCCATGTATACACTCCCTCTTCCGGCTCGAAAGAAGCCCAACTGGTCCGGATGTACGCTGTGGAAGCCCAGTCCGAAACCCTGACAGTAGTTCCCTCCGATGTCGGCATACTGTCATAATTCTTGTCCTTCCAGAAATTCTCATTCCAGTTTCTGGCAAGATACATAGCCCAGCCATTAAGCGGATTACGGAGTACTGTCACGGTATCAGGTATGAATTCGACTGTCGTCCTGCTGTCTGCCATCACGGAAGGGCAAGCCGTAAATGCCGAGACAGTCATCAGAGCACTGGCAGCCGCTGTAATCAGTTTTTTGTCCATCGGTTTAATATTAAGAATATATTTTCCTGTATATCAATATTTGTGTACGAACACAAATATTACAAATATATTGTATTATTTCCAAAGATGCAAAATTTTCATCCATAGTGCATTTATGAAAAAAGTTTTATAACTTTGTAGGAAATACGGTTACTCATTAATCTAAAAATATCATGAAGAAAATTATCCTTATTGCAGCCCTGGCATTCGGTGTTGCATTTGCTGCTTCCGCACAGCCACGGGCCGTCGGAGGAAGATTCGGTTACAGCGGACTGGAAGCCAGTTACCAGCACTATCTCGGAGGTGAGAATTTCATTGAAGCCGAACTCGGTCTTGACTATATCGGGCTTATCGGTGTAAAAGGAACCGCATTGTATAACTTTATGATCGCCCAGCCTGCATGGACTGCCCGCGGAGAATGGGGCCTTTATGCCGGTCCCGGCCTGTCACTGGGATATGTAGGGGATAGGGTATCCTGGAACACTCGGAATCATGTAAGTTACTGGGGATATGACAACGGATTCATGATGGCCGTTACTGGACAGATCGGGCTGGAATATACCTTCTGGTTCCCTCTTCAACTGTCTGTCGACATCAGGCCATATATTGGAGTCCACATCCACGGACACGGCGGAGAGGCCTTCTATAACAACGGTCTGTACGGATTCGCCCCTTGCCTTTCTGTCCGCTACAGATTCTAGAATCTGAAAATCACTATACCATATAACATATAAACAACAATGAAGGATGCCCCTTAAAGCCTTTGACTTCGGGGGCATCCTTTTTTACGCGGATTCCGGATCTGTT
>CALVAE010000107.1 GCA_944325465.1 uncultured Bacteroidales bacterium
GCTGAGGAAATAGTACCTGCCTGTCGAGACGAGCCGGTACATCAAAGCCGTCTTGTCCACATAGAAGAACCCGTCGTTACGCAGGCTCTCGAAGTTCTGTATGCCTATCGGATAAAGTTTTCCCATATCCCGGTCTTTTATGACGTTTATGCAAAATTAACGATTTATTCGTTATAAAAAAATGTCCTATTTTTTTGAATAAAAATCCAAGTTTGCGAAAAATTGCTTAATTTTAGCCCCCGATTTAGTAGGTTGTCCAGGATGAAAAAGATAAGAATCGGCATTATCGGGTTCGGCCGGATGGGGGAGAAATATCTGAATGCGTTGATGGCGAACGGCAAGTGGGATGTCGCATATATATGTGATGTTTCGCCGGGAGCAAGGGAATATGCGCACGGAATATGCCCGGAAGCCATTGTCACCGATGATTCTGACCAGGTCATGAATGATCCTTCGGTCGATGTGGTAGGATTGTTCACTCTTGCGGATTCCCGCTATCATCTGATCAGAAAAGCCTTTGAGAAAGGAAAGCATATCATGGCCGAGAAGCCGATTGCCGACACTCCGGAGCACGAGGAAGAACTGGTATCCTTGTCCGAGTCGGGTTCTCTGATTACGACAGTCAATCTTTATCTTAGAAATTCCTGGTATCATAACCGTATCAGGGACTTTATCCGAAGCGGGGAAATAGGTGACCTTGCAATTATAAGGATCTGCCACATGACTCCGGGACTGGCTCCTGGTGAGGGTCATGAGTACGAGGGACCTGCATTCCATGATTGCGGCATGCATTACGTGGACATAGCCAGGTGGTATGCCGGTTGTGACTACAGGACATGGCATGCACAGGGGATAAGGATGTGGTCCTATAAGGATCCGTGGTGGCTTCAGTGCCATGGTACCTTTGAAAACGGCGTTGTATTTGACATTACGCAGGGTTTTGTGTACGGTCAGTTGGCCAAGGACCAGATACACAATTCCTATGTGGATATAATAGGAACGAAGGGAGTGGCGAGGATGACCCATGACTTTGTAACTGCCGTGGTGGATTTGCATGGTGTCAATGTCACGGAGAGGATAGAGAAGCCTTTCGGAGGGAAAAACCTGGACAGGCTGTGCGATATATTTGCGGATTCCGTGAATTCCGGCCGGAGGTCTGACAGCCTGCCGACGTTCAGGGAAGCCACGACAGCATCGGAATACGCATGGAAGTTTCTGGATGACGCACGTTCCCATGATCTTCCTGCCATAGGTACGGAGGCGGAACTTGAAGCGATAAGAGAGAGAAGAAGCCGGATGACCGACGGATACGGGCTTCTGCATAAAAGATAAAGCCATCCCGGCAGTCGGGAATATGGAATATATAGGAATTAATGATCAGTAAGTATGAACGGTTTTTTGTTTATGAATCTTGGAGCAGGTGAAATCATAATCATCGCTTTGGTTGTCCTCCTTCTGTTCGGGGGCAAGAAGATTCCTGAACTCATGCGCGGGCTAGGCAAGGGAGTCAAGAGTTTCAAGAACGGAATGAATGAAATAGAAAAGGATATTAACGATAATATCAACACTAATAACTAAAATCAAATCAAAATCAGATCTTATGGGAAAAGAAATGTCTAGAAGGTCTTTCATAAAGACCGGCACTGCAGCCGCTCTCGGCCTGACTATCGCTCCGAGCACTATTCTTGGCAAGGTTCACGGTCATACGGCTGCACCGAGTGACAAACTCAACATCCTCGGTGTAGGTATCGGAGGCCGCGGTTCCGCTGTTCTCCACGCACTTGAGTCACAGAATATCATCGGTCTGTGCGACGTGGACTGGAACTATGCGAAACCTGTATTCGAGCGCTATCCGAATGCCAAGAGGTACAATGATTACCGTGTGATGTTCGATGAAATGCTCAAGGATGCGGACGCAGTGGTGGTCGCTACGGCAGACCATACTCATGCTGTCATCGCAGCCCAGGCAATGGAGGCAGGCAAACACGTATATGTAGAGAAACCTATGACTCACTCCGTATATGAGTCCCGTCTTCTTACCAAACTTGCAGCCAAGAACAAGGTCGCTACCCAGATGGGTAACCAGGGCGCTTCTTCTGAAGGCCTCCGTCTCCTCTGCGAATGGGTATGGAACGGAGAAATCGGAGAGGTAAGGCGCGTAGAGGCATTTACCGACCGTCCTATCTGGCCACAGGGACTCAACCGTCCTGAAAAGGAGGAGCGCGTTCCGAAGACATTGAACTGGGATTCCTTCATCGGACCTGCACCGTTCCGTCCTTACAACTCCATCTATACTCCGTGGAATTTCCGCGGCTGGTGGGATTTCGGTACAGGAGCGCTCGGAGACATGGCCAACCATATCCTTCACGGAGCGTTCAAGTCATTGAATCTTAAATATCCGACAAAGGTTGAAGGAAGTTCTACCCTTCTTCTGTCAGACTGCTGCCCTCACGCAGAGATGATCAAGATGACTTTCCCTGCAAGGGACAATATGCCGAAGGTGGCAATGCCTGAAGTAGAGGTGTACTGGTATGACGGAGGTCTCAAGCCTATGCGTCCTGAAGGCCTTCCGGCAGGAGTTGACCTCAATATCAGCGGCGGCGGAGTCATCATGTACGGTTCCAAGGATACCCTTATCTACGGCTGCTATGCAGACAAGCCGTTCCTCGTTTCCGGACGTGTTCCTGAAGCACCTAAGGTTCTTCGCAGAATCAACGAGTCCCACCAGATGGACTGGGTACGTGCCTGCAAGGAAGATCCGGAATACAGGGTCGCTTCCGCATCGGATTTCAGCGAAGCAGGTCCTCTCAACGAAATGGTCGTAATGGGAGTGCTTGCAGTAAGGCTCCAGGGACTGAACATGGTTCTCGACTGGGATGGAGAGAACATGAGGTTCACCAATATTCCTAAGGATGCTACCGTGCGCTCCGTAATCAAGGACGGGTTCCACATCAATGAAGGACACCCGACATTCGACAAGACATGGACTGATCCTGTCGATGCGAACGCATTTGCGGCAGAACTCGTAAAGCATACATATCAGAACGGCTATTCACTTCCTGATATGCCAAGGTAGAAACATTAGAATCACAAGAGATATTATGAAAAAGACATTGTTTTTTGCATCCATGTTCGTTGCTGCTATGACATTGGCTTCATGCAGCTGCCAGAACAACGCCAAGAAAGGCGAAGCCGCTACCGGGACCGAGGCTGAAACGAAGGCTGCGGCTCCGGAGTACACTGTAGTCGAGAAGCCGCAGGTGGATCTTTCCACCCTTGAGAAAGATGCCGAGGGCTACTACATCATTTTCAACGGAAAGGACCTTACAGGATGGAGGACATACGGAAAGGACGTCGCTACATCAAGGTGGTCTGTTGAGGATGGCTGCATCAAATTCGCCGGCTCAGGCGGAGGAGAGGCCCAGACAGGAGAAGGCGGAGACCTGCTTTTCGCCCACAAGTTCAAGAATTTCGTTCTTGAATTCGACTGGAAAATCTCAAAGGGCGGCAACTCCGGTGTCCTCTATCTTGCTCAGGAAGTGACTACAAAGCAGGACGGTAAGGATGTCTATGAGCCTATCTATATCTCGGCTCCTGAATATCAGGTCCTCGACAACGAGAATCATCCTGACGCAATGCTTGGCGTAGACGGTAACAGAAAATCCGCTTCCCTCTACGACATGATTCCTGCAAAGCCTCAGAATTCAAAAGCCTACGGCGAGTGGAACCACGGTAAGATCATGGTCTACAAGGGAACAGTCGTTCACGGCCAGAACGGTGAAAACGTCGTTGAATATCATCTGTGGACTCCGCAGTGGACCGATATGCTTCAGGCAAGCAAGTTCAGCCAGGAGAAATGGCCTCTTGCATTCGAACTGCTCAACAATTGCGGCGGCGAGAACCATGAAGGATATATCGCATTCCAGGATCATGGGGACGATGTATGGTATAAGAATATCCGTGTAAAGGTAATGGAATAATGTCTTTCCGATAGGACATCGTGCATTCCTTACGGAACAGCGGACTGCTGTCTTGCCGAAAAGGCGGGACAGCAGTTTTTTCATGTATTTTCCGTTATGCGGATTCTTCTGTGTAGTTCAGGAAATTTTTCTAATTTTGCACCTCTTTACGGAAAGGATCTGTAAAACAAAAACAATACGGAATGGCCCGCAAAAACAAGAACATAGATCAGGAAAAGGACAGGAAAGAGGAAATCGTCATGCAGCAGACAGGTGTGGAGAAGCCTTCTCCTGAAAGCGGAAGACAGTCCGAGGAAGACGAAGATGAAGAGGAAGTCAACGATGCCGAGGTGGAGATGTCTTTCTGGGGCCATCTGGAGGCGTTGCGCTGGGTGCTGATAAAGGTGGCCGTAGTGCTTGTCATCCTCATCGTTGCCGCTTTCATAGCCATGCCTTATGTGTTTGACAGTTTCATTCTCGGTCCGACCACTTCTGATTTCTTCCTTTACAGATTCTTTGCGCACTTTGGAGGGAAAATCCCGTTCCTGCCTGATTTCGGTGACCAGGATTTTTCCGTTTCCATTATCAATATCAACGTCGCATCCCAGTTCATGACCCATATCAGTACGTCATTCTGGCTTGCCCTCGTACTGGTGTTCCCGTTTCTTATCTATGAGATATGGAAGTTCATAAGGCCTGCCCTTTTCCCCAGGGAGGTCAGCAGCATGAGGATGGCCTTTGTGATGGGTACGGGAATGTTCTATCTCGGATGCGCTGTGGGATACTGTATAGTCTTTCCTTTCACCTTCCGCTTTCTGGTGGAATATCAGGTCAGCGCCAGCGATTTGATAGTCAATCAGATCAACCTTAATTCCTATATCAGTATCTTCATAATGATGATCTTCATCATGGGGGTTGTCTTCGAACTTCCGCTGCTGGCCTGGATTCTGTCAAAACTGGGGTTGGTTCACAAGGAAATGCTCAGGAAGGTCCGTAAGTACGCCGTGGTTGTCCTGCTTGTACTGGCAGCTGTCATAACCCCGACGGGAGATCCGTTTACCCTGTCTCTCGTATTCATCCCTCTTTATCTTCTCTATGAGTTTTCCATCGCCCTTGTGTCCCACAGGAAACCGGAAGAGGAAGACGTCTGAATCCACTTTATTGTAAGGTGTGTGTTTGGTGTAATTGGTTGCGCTAAAGCAAATTGACTTGTTGGAAATGTGATTGTCCGTCCACTTTTTCTCTGTATTTCCCTGTATGACGGGACAGGCGTCACCAAAATCGCTAAATTTGTAATGACGGTCCCGCAAGGTTCGGGACCGGATGACAAACCACATTTTAACCAATAACACTAAATTCATCCGTATGAGAAAAATTCTGACTTTGGTGCTGCTGCTGGCCGGCTTCACGGCCTTCGCCCAGCAGCACACCGTCAAAGGTACGGTGACTGACCAGAACGGGGACCCTGTCATCGGAATGACAGTCCTTGAACAAGGGACCCAGAACGGTACGGTTACCGATGAGAATGGTGATTATTCCATCTCTGTTTCGGGACCGGATGTGTCTCTTGAATTCAATTCGTTGGGATACAGGACTGTAATAGAGGCTGTCGCGGGACGTGGAATAATCAATGTAGAGTCTCCGGAGGAGGCCATAGCCCTGGATGCGGTAGTCGCAATAGGTTATGGAACAGTCAGGAAGGCCGACATTACGACGGCGGTTTCCACAGTTTCGACAGAAGACATTAATCTCCGTCCGGTGACCGAGGCTTCCGGATTCATCCAGGGAAAGGTCGCAGGTGTGCAGGTGCAGCAGACCAGCGGTCTTCCCGGGGGGGGGTATGACGGTAAGGATCCGTGGCGCATCTTCCATCGCATCCAGCAATGACCCTCTTTATGTCGTGGATGGTGTCCCTGTCGGGGAAGGCAGTTACGCGATCGCCTATCTTTCTCCTAACGACATCGAGTCCATGTCCATCCTCAAGGATGCATCTTCCGCAGCAATATACGGTTCCAGAGGAGCCAACGGCGTGGTGCTTATCACGACCAAGCAAGGTAAGGTAAGCAGCGGCCCGAAAATCAATTTCAGTGCCTATTGCGGAATTTCGGATGTCACCAAGACCTACGATGTCCTTAATGTCGACCAGTACAGAGACCTGATGAATGAAATCAATGTCGGGGTCAACCTGCCGGAGGGGCTCAAGGATGAGACGGACTGGTTTGACAAGACGTACAGGACCGGAATAAGCCAGAATTACCAGATATCCGTATCCAATGCCAACGACCGGATGAAATACTATCTCGGGGCCGGATATTCTGACGAACAGGGTATCTTCAGGGTGGCATATAACAGAAGGTACAATGTAAAGGCAAGTTTCGAGTCAGACCTTTTCAAATGGATTACTGTCGGTGCCAATGTGGCATATTCCCACTACAGGAACAACGGCATCATTTCCGGTACAGGTTCCAACAGGGCAGGTGTCGTGCTCTCGGTCATCAATACGCCTACATACGCCAAGGTCTGGGATGAGACCAATCCGGACTGGTACTGGGATGATTTCTACGGAGCCAATCTGACGACACCGGAGGAGAACATGGCAAGGACCGAAAACAACTATTCCGAAACGGACCGCCTTCTCCTGACCGGATATGCGACTATAAAATTCCATAAGAATCTCAATTTCAAGTCAACGGTGACCATGGACCGCCGCTGGGTGCATTCCTTTGAATTCCTTGATCCGATCCATACCTCCTACGGACGTTCCCAGCATGGTACGGCTTCCGATACCAGAAGCGATGACATGAGGATGGTCTATGATAACATATTGACATACAACAATACATGGGGAGGGAAACACAATTTCGAGGCTATGGGAGGTACTTCCGCGACAACGTCAAAATGGGAGCAGCTTTCCGGTTCACGGTCTTATTTCTCTCCGGACTACGGCAATGCCTTGTGGGGGCTGAGCGGAGGAAACAACGGAGGCCAGAGGGGCCAGTCCCAGGGATATGCCCAATGGGCCATAATGTCCTACCTTGCCCGCGTGTCATATAACTACGACAGCAAGTATTATATTACGGTCAATTTCAGGGCTGACGGATCGTCCAAACTTGCCCCGGGCCATAAATGGGGATATTTCCCGTCGGCATCGGCTGCATGGCGTCTTTCTTCAGAGCCGTGGCTCAAGGATGTGCCGTGGCTGGATGACCTCAAGTTGCGTGTCGGCTGGGGACAGTCAGGCAACCAGTCCGGGCTCGGAGATTATGCGTGGGTCCAGACATACGGGACCAACTATTACAACTGGACTGAAGAGCAGTATGCCCAGGCGGTTCCTACCCTGGGAGGAAAGACGAATATAGGCAACAGGGATCTGACGTGGGAGACGACAACCCAGACCAATGTGGGTATCGACTTTGCGGTGCTTGACAACAAATTGACCTTTACCCTTGACGGATATTACAAATACACCAGGGATCTTCTTATGAATGTCCCGATGCCGGATCCTAACCCGTCTCTTTTCAGGAATGAAGGCGAGATGTCAAACTGGGGTCTCGAGTTCGCCCTTTCTTCCGTCAATTTCAACAGAAAAGGTTTCCGCTGGACAACGGATTTCAACATCTCCATGAACAGGAACCGCCTGGAGAAACTGGATCTTCAGCAGGTATATTATTATGCCTCGACGTCTGAAGCCCTCAGTGAAAGCGTCGTCAGGATGACTCCGGGCCAGCCTCTTTCCATGTTCTGGGGATACAAGGCTCTCGGTGTGGATCCGGAGACAGGTATGATGATATATGAAGACATTTCGGGGGACGGCAAGATTTCGGACGTGGACAAGCAGTATATAGGCAACGCCAATCCTGATTTCATTTTCGGTATGACCAATACCTTCAGCTGGAAGGGCATCAATCTCAGTTTTCTTATCACCGGTTCGGTAGGAAATGATATCTACAACGCATCCAGAATAGAGATGGTAGGTATGTATACGGGAGCGAACCAGATTACGGATGTGCTCCGCCGCTGGAGGGTGCCCGGCCAGATAACCGATATACCGAAAGCAGGGGAACTTGACAACCTCAGGGCATCGACCCGCTGGGTGGAGGACGGTTCGTATCTGAAGATAAAGAATATCACTCTGTCATACGACATTGTCCATCCTAAACTGAAGAAGGCCAATATTTCGAGGATACAGCCGTATATTACTCTTGACAATATGATCACGTTTACGAACTATTCGGGATATGATCCGGAGATGAGCCAGTGGACCAATGCATATCAGACAGGTATCGACTGGGGGACATATCCTAATATAAGGACTGTGATTTTCGGTGTTAACATTGATTTCTAAAAGACAGGTGAAAATGAAAAAGACATTCAGAATATTAGCAATTCTTCCCGTTTTCGCTATTTTCTCCTGTGACCTGGACCTGTATCCGGTTACTTCATACAATGAAGGAAACGTTACGGTGGATGAAAGTACCGAGTCGCAGTATTCGACAAGGGAGCAGATGCAGGGGCTTCGCGATGCCCTTTATAACAGTAATGCACGAGATATTCAGGAGAAAGGTTTTCTGGACTGGCTTGTCTATAACGAGTGCCGTGCGGACAATGCCTATTGCGGAAGCCTCACTACCGGTGAGATAGTGGCGATAGAGGCGAATTCCCAGGATGGGGCCAACAAGAACGTGGACAGGGACTGGTCCTGGTATCTGTCCCAACTGACGGCAGCCAACCAGATTATCTGCAACATAGACAGGGTGAAGGAGACCGACCCGTCTCTTACTGATCAGGAATATCAGGAGTGGAAGTCCGAAGCGTTCTGCTGGAGATCCCTGATGCTTTATCAGATGTCCCAGATATGGGGTGCAGTCCCAGTCATAACGACTATCCCTCCGGCCATCACTGCCGAGAATATCGAGGAAGTATATGATGACTATTATCCGGCCAGGGCAGCGATCGACGATGTATATGAGAGGATGATAACGGATCTGGAATATGCGGTGCAGTATGCTCCGGATGTCAATCCGGCAAACAAGTTCCTGTTTACCAAGGGTTTTGCCAACGGTCTTCTGGCCAGGATATATGCCGAGAAGACAAGACAGGACTGGAACAAGGTGGCTCAGTACTGTACCGCGGTTGAAGGGATGGGATATTCCCTGTGCGAACATTATGGCGACCTGTGGGCATATAATGATGAGGATACCGAGAACAGGAATACCACGGAATCGATTTTTGAAGTACAGTGGCCTCGCAGCAGCGGGAACTGGGTCAACTGGATGCTGTACAGAAATGCGTACGACCCGGACGGCAACTACTCGTGGGCAAAATGGGTTACTCCTTCAAGAGACCTTATAGCCGCTTATCAGGTGGAAGGCGATATGGAGCGGATGAATGCGACCATCAAGTTCGATGAATGTACGTGGAGCAGTTATTATCCGTCTGACAATTATGCGTTCATGAACAAGGTGCCTACCGGTGCGACGAGCATTATCGTCATGCGTCTTGCTGAAATCTATCTTCTTCATGCGGAAGCGCTGACGATGACAGGCCAACTGACAGGAGAGAACGGGGCGGAAGGGTATGTCAACAGGGTACGGGCACGCGCCGGCCTTGATCCTCTGCCGTCCAGCGCCACACAGTCGCAGGATGCGATGCTTGATGCGGTCCTTCATGAAAGGAGGCTCGAACTGGCTCTGGAAGGATTCCGGTTCTACGATCTTGTCCGTCACGGCAAGGCAAAGGAAATACATGACTCGATGCCGCTTGAGGATCCATACTGGCAGCCTCGCTATCCTCTGACCGAACAGACGATCCTGATGCCTATTCCTACCACTGCGCTTGAGGACAATCCGAGACTTGTACAGAATCCTGGATATTAAAATCTACCGTAATGAAAACGAATATGACCATATATGCTACAGTCCTTGCAGGACTTCTCGTTGCGTGCAACAATCCTTCTGAAAACACGACAGGTTCCGATAACGGCGGAAATGCCGGACAGGACGGAAAGGATGTGAAGGTCTATGTCACTACATCGGACAGGAGCAGGCTTTTTTCAGAGGAGAGCATAGAATTCAACAGGCCGGCCTCCATGTCTCCGTATATTGTCAATCTTGATTTCGACAAGACCTATCAGACCGTGGACGGGTTCGGAGCGGCGGTAACAGGGGCTACTTCCTACAATCTCATGCAGATGTCCCCGGAAAACCGTACCGCTTTTCTGAAAAATGTCTTTGACATGGATGAAGGGATAGGATCAAGCCTGATAAGAATTTCCATAGGGGCATCCGATTTCCCTGCGAGCAGGCTGGAATTCACATGGTGTGACAAGGAGGGAATCGAGAATTTCGCTCCGCATCCTGATGATGTACAGTATCTGATACCGGTTCTGAAAGAGATATACGCGATAAATCCGGATGTGAAGATCATAGGGTCTCCGTGGTCCGCTCCGTTATGGATGAAGGAATCGGCATCATGGACAAGTGCGTCTCTCAAACCTGAATGCTATTCCGATTATGCGCAGTATTTCGTGAAATGGATCCGGTATATGGAGGAGCAGGGATTTGATATATATGCCGTTACGCCGCAGAACGAACCTCTGAACAGGGGGAATTCGATGTCGATGTATATGGGATGGCAGCAGCAGCGGGACTTTATCAGGGAGGCTCTCGGCCCGGCGCTCAGGGACGCCGGACTTGATACCAAGATACTGGTGTTCGACCATAATTTCAATTATGACAATGTGGAATCCCAGCAGGGCTATCCGCTTCATATCTATGAGGATCCGGAAGCGTCCCGGTACGTTGCCGGATCGGCATGGCACAGTTACGGAGGCAATGTGTCCGAACTGGATCAGATAATCTACGAGTATCCGGACAAGGAGATCTATTTCACGGAAGCCTCCATAGGCGCGTGGAACTATTCTTTCGAAAATTGTCTGGTGGATGATTTTGAGACGATATTCATCGGCACACTGTCACGCATGGGGAAGGGCGTTACGTTGTGGAACCTGCTCCTTGATGACAAGGGCGGGCCATACGGCTCGGCAGGGGCCTGCACTACATGCTATGGCGCGGTGGATGTTTCATCGTCTGATTATAAGACCCTTACCTACAGGACCCATTACTATAACATAGCACATGCCTCAAAGGTAATCAGACCGGGGGCCGTGCGTATCGGGACCGACGGTTTCGAACTGGATGGACTGGATTATCTGGTTTTCCGCAACCCTGACGGCTCTGTGGGAGTGATAATCGTCAACAAGAACAGGGAAGCCCAGACTCTGACATTCAATACCGATGAATATTCCGTCAACTATGAGGTTCCCGGAAGGTCGCTTGTGTCCATGTCCTGGAATCGGGAGAAATAGAAAAACAATTGAATTATGAGACAGTCAGTTAAAGTTTCAATAGCGGTTCTTGCAGGAATCCTGACCCTGTCATCCT